>NZ_JAGGMS010000001.1:6727833-7028500 GCF_017875555.1 Amycolatopsis magusensis
GGCGTTGCCGCGGCCCAGCGCGACCCGCTCACTGGAGAGCGTGGCCCGCGCGACGGTCCAGCCGTCGTTCACCTCGCCGACCACGCAGTCGTCGGGGATGAACACGTCGTCCAGGAACACCTCGTTGAACAACGCCGAACCGGTCGCCTCCCGCAGCGGCCGGACGGTCACCCCGGGCGTGGTCATGTCGAGGATGAAGTAGGTGATGCCCCGGTGCTTGGGCGCGTCCGGGTCGGTGCGGGCGATCAGCATGGCCCACTGCGAGAACTGCGCCACGGTGGTCCAGATCTTCTGCCCGTTGATCTTCCAGCCACCGTCGGCGCGTTCGGCCTTGGTGCTCAGCGAGGCGAGGTCGGAACCCGCGCCGGGTTCGGAGAAGAGCTGGCACCACACGACTTCACCGCGCAGCGTCGTCACGACCACGCGCTGCTTCTGCTCCTCGGTGCCGTAGGCGACGATGGGCGGGACCGCCCAGCCGCCCATCAGCAGTTCGGGCAGCTGGATCCCGGCGTGCTTGAGCTCCTCGCCGATCACCACCTGTTCCAACGGATCGGCGCCCCGGCCGTACGGGCGCGGCAGGTACGGCTGCACCCAGCCGCCGTCGCCGAGCGCCACCAGCTGCTCGTCCGGGGAGAGCGCGGCGATCACGGCCAGTTCCCGGCGGACGCCGGCCCGGATCCGCTCGCTGCCCTCGGGCAGGTCGATCCGGGTGGCGCGGGTGACGCCGTCCAGTGCCTGCCGGGCCACCGCCTCCGTCCACTCGGTACCGCGGCCGAGCAGGGCACGCAGGGTCAGCGCGCGCCGGTAGTACAGGTGCGCGTCGTGTTCCCAGGTGAACCCGATGCCGCCGAGCACCTGGATGCAGTCGGCACCGCAGCGCACGGCGGCGTCCGGGGCGACGACGGCGGCCACCGCGGCGGCGAACCCGGCGGTTTCCTCACCGGCGTCGAGCGCCCTGGCCGCGTCCCACACCGCGGCCCTGGCGCGTTCCAGCTCGACGCCCATCCCGGCGCACTTGTGCTTGACCCCCTGGAACTGCCCGATCGGCCTGCCGAACTGGACCCGCACCGCGGCGTACTCGGCGGCCGTGCTCGTGCACCAGGAGGCGACCCCGACCGCGTCGGCCCCGAAGAGCACGGCGGCGGTGGACCGGACCCGCTCGGCGGTGAGCGCGTCCAGCACCCGCCCGGCGGGCACCACCACGCCGTCCGCCTCGACCCGCGCGCTGCGCCGCACCACGTCCAGGCTGTCCTGCTCGCGGACGGTCAGCTGCTCCCGGTCCAGCACGACCCAGCGCAGGTCGCCGCCGATCCGGGCGGGCAGCAGCAGGACGTCGGCCACCGCTCCCCCGAGCACGCCGACGGTCTCCCCGGACACCGTCACCCCGTCCCCGGATTCCACGCCCGACAACGGATCGGCCAGGCCGACCGCGCCCACGCGGGACCCGTCGGCGAGGCCGGGCAGCAACTCGGCACCCACCTTCGCGTCGGCGGCGACCAGCAGCGCGGAGGCCAGTGTCGTCGGCAGCAGCGGTCCGGGCTGCGCGGCCCGCCCCAGTGCCTCCAGCGCGACCGCCAGCTCCAGCAGGCCCGCGCCCTGCCCGCCGTGTTCCTCGGGCACGTGCAGCCCGAGCAGTCCCTGCCCGGCCAGTTCGGCCCAGAACGGCGGCAGGCTCTCGGCCTTCGCGTCCACGGCGGCGCGGAGCACCGCCGGGGTGAGGTGCCGCTCGGTGAACCGGCGGACCGAGTCGGCGAGCGCGGTGTGCTCCTCGGTCAGGCCGAGGCCGAGCTGGTAACCGGTCATGGTGCGTGCTCCTTCAAGCCCAGTCGGCCAGTTTTTCGTCGATGCCGGACACCGTCCACGGGCCATCGGTCTCCACCGTGCGCCCGCCGCGCCAGCCCTCCAGTTCGAAGATGGCGCCGCCCTGCACGGCGAACACGCGGCCGGTGAACGGGCATTTCTCCGTGCCGAGGTAGGCCACCAGCGGCGCGATGTTGGCCGGGCTGAACGCGTCGAACTCGCCCTCGGGCACCTCCTGGGCGAACAGCGCCCCCATACCGGGCGTGGCCAGCGTGAGCCGGGTGCGCGCGACCGGCGCGATGGCGTTCACCCGCACCCCGTACCGCTCGAGTTCCTGCGCGGCGACCAGGGTCAGCGCCGCGATGCCCGCCTTCGCCGCGCCGTAGTTCGCCTGGCCGGCGTTGGGCATGAAGGTGCCCGACGCCGACGCGGTGTTGATCACCGACGCGGTCACCGGCTGCCCCGCCTTGGCCCTGGCCTTCCAGTACGCCGCGGCGTGGCGCAACGGCGCGAAGTGGCCTTTGAGGTGCACCGAGATCACCGCGTCCCACTGCGCTTCGTCCATTCCGGCGAGGAACGCGTCCCGCAGGATGCCCGCGTTGTTGACCAGCACGTCGAGCCCGCCGAACCGCTCGACGGCGGTGTCGATCAACGCTTTCGCGCCGTCCCAGTCGGCCACGTTGTCCGTGCTGGCCACCGCCCGGCCGCCCGCGGCGGTGATCTCGTCCACGACCTGCTGCGCGGGCCCGGCGTCCGAGCCGCTGCCGTCGTTGGCGCCGCCGAGGTCGTTGACCACCACCGAGGCGCCTTCCGCGGCGAAGAGCAGGGCGTGCTCCCGGCCGATCCCGCGTCCCGCGCCGGTGACCACCGCCACCCGCCCGTCGAGTACTCCCATGTCCCGTTCCCTTCTAGTGGCTCAGTTCGGCCAGGCCGTCCTTGACGACCAGCTCACCGTCCACTGTGGTCTCATAAGCCCAGGAACCGCTGCCCGCCCGCCAGACCCGGGTGGTCAGGTCCTGCCCGGGCAGCACCGGTTTGGCGAAGCGCACCGCCAGCCGCCGCAGTCTGTCCACATCGGACCCGGCGAGCTCGGTGAGCACCGCCCACGAGGTGAAGGCCATCGTGCACAGGCCGTGCGCGATGATCCCGGGCAGCCCGGACATCCTGGCCAGCTCGTCGTCGAGGTGGATGGGCATCGGATCGCCCGCGGCGGGCCCGTAGCGGAAGGTCTGGTCCTCGTCGACGTGCGCGACGACCTCGGCGACCGGTTCGGTTTCCCGCAGCGACTCGTCGAACCGGTGCGACGGCGCCGCCTCACCGACCGAGGTACCGGCGTCGGCCTTGCGGAAGAACGCCGTCATCCACTGCTCGTTGACCAGTTCGCCGTGCGCGTCCACGGTTTCGGTGCGCACCACCACCGCGGTGCCGTTCGGCCTGCCGGTGAAGCCGATCGGCCTGGCCCGCGAGGTCAGCACGTCACCGGGCCGGATCGGCCGGTGGAACCGGAAGTCCTGTTCCCCGTGCAGCAGCCGGGAAAGCAGGTCGACCGGCGCCACCGACAGCGCCGCGGGCACCAGCGAGTCGAACACCGGCACGATCGCGAACACCGGCGGCGCCACGGAGCCGTCCCGGTGCCGCGCGATCGGGTCGTTGGTCGCCTCGGCGTACTGGCTGATCCGCTCGGCGGTGACCTCGAAGGTGGCGGGCTCGGTCCACTGCCCGATCCCGGTGGGGTCGAACTCCGGGGCGGTCATCAGCTCACCAGTTCGGCGAGTTTCGCCACGGACCGCTCCAGTTCGCCCTTGGTGCTCTTGCCCACCGCCGCGCCGATCGGGCCGACGATCATCTGCCCGGTGAACTCGGCGTCGATGTCGGCCTCGCTGCCGTCGCCCTGGGGCTGCACGGTCAGCGTGAACGACACCTTCACCCCGGCCATCCCGGTCCCGCTGATCTTCAGCGAGTGCGGCTCGTCGTACTCCTCGACGGTCCACTCGATCTTGTTGGCCATGCCCATCACCGAGACCACCTCGGTGACCTTGCTGCCCTGCCGGATCTCCGCCGGGAACTCACCGCTCCACTTCTGGTGGATGGTCAGCCACTCCTCGAATCGGCTGAGGTCGGACACCGTCGCCCACGCCTTCTCCGGGGTGCACGGCAGGTCCACGGACACGTTGACCTTGGTCATCGTCGTTCTCTCCTTCGGTTCTTCCCGGCGGCTCAGCGGTCCGCCGGGCGGTAGGCGGTCACCACTGCGGCGCCGCCGAGGCCGATGTTGTGCTGCAGCGCGATCCCGGCGCCCTCGACCTGGCGCGCGTCGGCCGTGCCGCGTAGCTGCCAGGTCAGTTCGGCGCACTGCGCCAGCCCGGTGGCGCCGAGCGGGTGGCCCTTCGAGATGAGCCCGCCGGAGGGGTTGACCACCCAGCGGCCGCCGTAGGTGGTGTCACCGGCGTCGATGAGCTTGCCGCCCTCCCCTTCGGCACACAGGCCGAGCGCTTCGTAGGTGAGCAACTCGTTGGTGGAGAAGCAATCGTGCAGCTCGATGACGTCGACGTCCTCGGGGCCGATGCCCGCCTGCTCGTACACCCGGTTCGCGGCGGCGCTGGTCATCTTCGCGCCCACCAGGCTGATCGCGCTCTTGTCGTCGAAGGTGCTGCGCATGTCCGTCACCATGGCCTGCCCGGCGATCTCGATCGCTTGGGCGGCTAGCCCGTGTTCCTCCACGAACGCCTCGCTGGCGATGATCGCGGCGCCGGACCCGTCGGAGGTCGGTGAGCACTGCAGCTTCGTCAGCGGGTCGTAGATCGTCTTCGCGGCGAGGATCTCGTCCAGTGTGTACTCGTCGCGGAACTGCGCGTACGGGTTGTTCACCGAGTGCCGGTGGTTCTTCACGGCGATCTTGGCGAACTGCTCGGCCGTGGTGCCGTACTTCTCGATGTGCTCACGGCCGGCGGCGCCGAACATGTAGGGCGCGGGCGGCATCGCGAACTCCTGCAGTTCGGCCAGCGCCAGCAGGTGCTTCATCATCGGCTGCTCGCGGTCCTCGTAGGTGGACCCCAGCGAGCCGGGCTGCATCTTCTCGAAACCGAGCGCGAGCGCGCACTCGGCGCTGCCGCTGCGCACCGCCTGGACGGCCAGGAACAACGCCGTCGAGCCGGTCGAGCAGTTGTTGTTCACGTTGATGACCGGGATGCCGGTCAGCCCGAGTTCGTAGACCGCGCGCTGCCCGGAGGTGGACTCGCCGTAGACGTAGCCCACATAGGCCTGCTCGACGCGCTCGTAGTCGATCCCGGCGTCGGCCAGCGCGTTCGTGCCCGCCTCGCGCGCCATGTCCGGGTAGTCCCAGTCCCGGCCGCCCGGCTTCTCGAACTTGGTCATGCCGACGCCGATCACATACGCCCTGCCGCCCACCGGCGCCTCCTCGCTCGAAGTTACTGCGACAGCATGCCGCAGATAATTGCCTGCGACAAGGTGTCGCAGGCAACTCGCGAGAAGTACGCTCCGGAGATGCTCGAATCCGCGAACACCCCGGACGGGGTCGACGGGCGCTCGACCCGCTGGGACGCGCACAAGGCGCAGCGCAGGCTGGCGGTGCTGGACGCCGCGGTCGGCGCGATCGAGCGGGAGGGACCCGGTGTCGGGGTCAAGCAGATCGCCGAAGAGGTGGGCGTGCCGCGCTCGGTGGTCTACCGCCACTTCAAGGACCGCGCGGACCTCGACGAGCAGATCCGCACCCGGATCGTCGAGTCGCTGATGACCGAACTCGCGCCCACCCTGCGCCCGGACGGCACCGCCACCCAGGCGATCCGCCGCGCGGTCACCACCTACCTCGGCTGGATCGAGCGGCACCCCCGGCTGCACGCCTTCCTCGGCACCGGGGCGCGCCCGGCAGGCGGCGGCTCGGGCGTGGTCGTCGGCACCAAGGCGGCGATCGCCCACCAGGCCGCCGAGCTGTTCGCCGCCGCGCTCACCCCGGCCGGGAAGGACCCCGGCCTCGCCGCGTCGATCGCCTTCGGCATCGTCGGGTTCGTCGACGCGGCGGTCAACCGCTGGCTCGCCGACAAGCGGGCCACCCTGAGCACCACCGAGTTCACCGAGTTCCTCACCCGCTCGACCTGGGCGATCCTCGACAGCAACCTGCGGGCCTCCGGGGTCGAGCTGGACCCGGACCGGCCGGTCAGCGAGATACTCGGCTGACCGGCCGGGACGCTCAGCCGAGCGCGGCCACCATGGCCTCGGCCATCGGCGCGCTCGACGCGGGGTTCTGGCCGGTGAACAGGTTCCCGTCGCGCAGGGTGAACGGCTGGTAGGCCGGTCCACCGGAGTGCTTCGCACCCCACTCCCGCAGGCGGCTGGCGAGCAGCCAGGGCGCGCCTTCCGCGGTGCCGAACAAGCGCTCCTCCTCGTCGGTGAACGCCGCCATCTCCCGCCCGGCGAACAGCCAGCGGCCCTCGGAGTCCACAGCGGACAGCAGCGCCGCCGGGCCGTGGCAGACGGCGCCGATGGGCTTGCCCGCCGCGTCCGCCGCGGTGAGCAGGCGGCCGAGGTCGGCGTCCTGGTGGAGGTCGACCACCGGGCCGTGGCCGCCGGGCAGCACCACCGCGGCGTAGTCGTCGATGTCGACCTCGCCGAGCTTGAGCAGCGGCCCGAACTCCCGCAGCGCCTTCTCGGCGTGCTCGACGTACCGGCCGCAGTCCGCTCCGGCGACCGCCGGGTCGGCGCTGTGCCGGTCGAGCGGCTGCCGCACGCCGCCGGGTGCGGCGAAGTCGACGGTGAACCCGGCCTCGACGAACTTCTGGTGCGGGGCGGCGAGTTCCTCGGCCCAGTACCCGGTCGGGTAGGCGGAGCCGTCGGTCCGCTCCCAGGTGTCGGCGGCGGACATGACGATCAGGATCTTGCGCACGGAGTTGTCCTTTCCGGAGTGTTCCACGAGGTCCAGCGTGGTCCTCCGGAAGCCTCCGCGGAGGCTCATCTCGCGCCCTGCGCGACCTCGGACGCGGCAACCTAGGACTCGGAGGTCCAGGTTCCGGTGGCCGGGTTCGGGGACAATGGCCGCCATGGCCGACACCAACCGGGAACTCGCCGACTTCCTGCGGCGGGCACGTGCCCAGGTCGACCCGGAACGGGCGGGACTGCCACCGGACGGCCGGGTGCGCCGCGTGCCCGGCCTGCGCCGGGAGGAGGTCGCGCGGCTGGCCGGGGTGTCCACCGACTACTACGCCCGGCTCGAGCAGGGACGGCGCATCATGCCTTCCGCCGCCGTGGTGCAGGCGATCGGCCGGGCACTCGGGCTCGACGACGCGGGCCGCGCCCACCTGGAGGACCTCATCGGCCTGGCGGCGGCACCGGCCCGGCGGGGAGCCCGGGGGGTGCAGCGCGTGCGTCCCGGGCTCTACCAGCTCCTCGACGCCCTCGACGGCGAGCCCGCGCTCATCCTGGGCCGCCGCACCGACGTCCTGGCCTCGAACCGGGTGGCGAAGGCGCTGTTCACCGACTTCGACCGGCTGCCGGCGACCCAGCGCAACTACGCGCGCTGGATGTTCCTCGACGAGGACGCCCGGTCGCTGTTCGCCGACTGGCCGGACCAGGCCAGGGCCGCGGTCGAGAGCCTCCGGTTCGAGGCGGGCCGCGACCCCGGCGACCGCGCCACCGCCGAACTGATCGCCGAGCTGGGCGAGCGCAGCCCCGAATTCCGGCGGTGGTGGGAAGAACACCGGGTCCACCAGCGCACCCACGGGGCCAAACGGCTGCGCCACCCCGTCGTCGGGGAGCTGACCGTCGACTACGAGACCCTGACCCCGCCCGGAGATCCCGACACCACCCTGTTCGTCTACACCACCGAAGCCGGTTCCCCGTCCCGGCGGGCCCTGGACCTGCTCGCCAGCTGGACGGCGTCCGATGTGGACAGTGAGGGCACCCGGCCCGCGCGGTGACCGGGGTGGTCAGCCGATCATCTTGGTGCTCCAAGCGCTCTCGTCGGGCCCGAGCAGGGTCAGCCGGTCCAGCAGGCCCTCCGCGCCGCCGATCGCGCCGAGATCGGCGGCCACCGGGCGGTCGACGGTGACGCACGCGACGAGCCCCTTGTCCTCGGTGCAGACCGGGTCCTCCGCTTTGGGCGGGCGCCCGCCGATCGTGGTCACCTTGAGGTGGACGTTCGCGCCGTGCACCGAGTACCGCAGGTCCAGCTCCCACGGGCCGCCACCGCGGTCCGGGCGCCGCACCAGCGCCCCGTCCGCGAGCTTGAAGTTCTCCGGCAGCGCGCTGATGCGGATCGGCACCGCCACCGGCCGCTCCCCCACCGTCACCCCTTCGGCCACCCGCAGCAGCGCCTGCTCCGGGTCCCGCACGTCGAGGTAGTAGGCGTGCACCTCGAGCCAGCGGCCGTCCCCGACCGGCCAGCGCAGGTAGCTGTCCCCGCCGTTGAGGGGGTCCGCGGCGCTGCGGCTCACCCAGTACCCGTCGCGGCCCGCGATCCGCACCGGCACCCGGGTCGCGCCCGGCCCGATCTGCCTGGTGCGGTCCAGCGGCGGTTCCTGGTCGTGCACGGTCAGCCAGATCATCGCCGGGTTCTCCCCGCGCCCGATGGCGAGGGAGGACGTGCCGTACTCGCCCACGCGGTACTCCACCCCGAAGATCCCGTCCGGCAGCCAGCCGAAATCCGCCTTGGCCACCAGCGGGTGCACCGCCGGGTCGACCGGCGGGAGCGCCGGTGCCGGTGCCGGTCCGGCGACCCGGTGCTCGGGGGTGGGCCCACCGGGTACCGACACCGCGACCACCCCGCCGGCGACCACGGCCGTGACACACCCGGCGATCACCGCGTAGGTGCGCACCCGGCGGCGCCGCTTGCCGTCACGCCGCGCGCGCTCGACGTCGACCGTGATCGGCGGCGCGGGCACCTCGGCGAGTTCGATCAGCTTCAGCTTGAGTTCGTGCTCGCTCATGGTCATCCCTCCGGGGTGGCGATCGGCTCGGCGGGCAGCAGCAGGCGCAACGCGTCGACGGCTCTCGCGGTCTGGCTCTTGACCGTCCCGTCGGAACAGCCCAGGATCCTGGCCACCTCCGCCACCGGCAGATCGGCGTAGTACCGCAGCACCACGGTCGCCCGCTGACGCGGTGGCAGCCGGTCCAGCGCGGCCCGCAGGTCCAGCGCGGCCTCCCGGTCCGTGTCCGGCACGGGCTGTTCGCGGTCGGTGCCCCGCAGGTCGACCAGCCGTCGCCACGACGTCCGCTGCTCGGCCAGGAAGGCGTTGACCAGCGTCCGGCGCGCGTAGCCGTCCAGGTTGTCGGCCCTGGCCGCGCGGTGCCAGTGCGTGTACAGCCGGGTGATCGCGGTCTGGACCAGGTCGTCGGCCCGGTGCTAGTCCCCGCAGAGCAGGTAGGCGACCTTGCGCAACCAGGGCACCCGTGTACTGACGAATTCGGTGAACCCCGTGTCCACCGGCGCCGCGCCCATCGGCGCCACCTCACTTCCGCTCGTTCTCCGCCCAACACCCCCTTGATGCGCCCGGCCGCCGGAAAGGTTGCACGCGTCCCTCGGCCGAAAGTACGAGTCCTGGCGTCCTCGCCCTGCGGTGGCCCGCCCGGCCGTCCTAGATTCCCGGCATGACTACCGAAACGAGGCGGGCGACCCCGCCGATCACCGTTGTCCTGGCGTTCTTCGGCTTCCTGGTCTCCACCGTCACCGCGATCGCCAGCGGCCTGCTGATCCTGGGCGCGCGGGAGGAACTCGCGACGACCCTGCAGGACGCCGATCCCACGCTGAACGGCGAACGGCTCGACCAGGCCGTGCTGCTGGCGCAGGGTTTCGCGCTCGCCGTGGTCGCGGTGCTGGTCATCGGCTACCTGTGGTTGTCGTTCAAGCTGAAGGCGGGCCGCAACTGGGCGCGGGTGGCGCTCACCGTGCTCACCCTGCTGCAGGCCGCGTCGCTGCTCACCGGCGAGACATCGTGGGCGGGCTATCTGAGCTGCGGGGTGGCCGTGATCGCGGTGGTGCTGAGCTACCTGCCGCCGTCCAACGCCTACATCGCCGGGGCTGGGCGTGCGGGCTGAGCCCGCTGCTGGATGATGCCCGTCATGCGCAGAGCGGGAACCGCGGCCCGGCGGGGTGTGCTCGTCACCGAGATCGCCGCGCTGGTCGCGGCCACGGCCGCCGATTTCGTGCTGGCGCTGCGGTTCCCCGGTCCCGACAGCGGCTGGACCGGGGCGCTGGCCGGAATCCTGGCGCCGGCGGGTTCGGCGATGGCGGTGCTGGGCGTGCTGCGGCGGCGGTTCCCCCGCCACGTCGGGGTGCTCGGCGGCACCGTCGCCGCGCTCTCGGCGATCAGCACGGTCGTCGCGGTGCTCGCCGGGCCGGGCGGCGCCCAGCCGATGCTCACCGAGACCGTGGCCGCCGGGGTGCTCACCGCCGCCGCCTGCCGCCGGCTCGCCCCGATGCACGCGGTCGCGCTGACGCTCGCGCTGGGCGTGGTGATGATCGCCGCTCCCCTGCTGCGCTACGGCTTCGACACCACCGAAGCGCTGCTCGCGGTGGCGGCCGCGGCCTACTGGGGCGGGTGCCTCGGCGTCGGGCTGATCCTGCGCGACGCCGACGGCCGCCAGCGCGCGGTGCTGGACCGGGTCCGCGCCCACGAACGCCTCCAGCTGGCCAGGGAACTGCACGACCTGGTGTCGCACCACGTCAGCGGGATCGTGGTGCGGGTGCAGGCCGCTCGCGCGATCACCGAAGCCGGCCCCGGCGGGCAGGACCACGCCGAGGTGTACCGGGAGATCGAGGAGGCGGGCGGTGAAGCGCTGACCGCGGCGCGGCGCCTCGTCGGCATGTTGCGCGATACCGAACACGTCCCGCCGCCCCCGGGCACGGGCCTCGGTGACGCCGTGCGCGCCGCCGCCGGGAGCGTCCGCGTGGACATCGCCGAAGAACTGGACCAGCTCGAAATCCCGCCACAGCTGGCGGCGACCGTGCACCGCGTGGTGCTCGAAGCGCTGACCAACGTCCGCAGGCACGCCCCGGACGCCACCGAAGTTTCCGTGTCCGCGCGCACCGAAGCCGACGAGCTCGTGCTCGAAGTGCGCAACAACGGCGTGCCCGCCTCGCCCGGCCCTTCTCCCGGCGGCTTCGGCATCATCGGCATGACCGAGCGGATCACCATGCTCGGGGGCAGCCTGACCGCCGGAGCGGAACCGGACCGGCGCTGGCTCGTCACCGCGCGCCTGCCCCTCGGCGCCGAGGAACTGCCGTTCAGCTCGCTCTCCTTGGGGATCTGATGACCATCCGGGTACTCGTCGCCGACGACCAGACACTGGTGCGCACCGGTTTCCGGCTGGTGCTGGACGCCGCGCCGGACATCGAGGTGATCGCCGAAGCCGCCGACGGCGAGGCCGCGGTCCGCCTGGCGCGGCGCCTGCGGCCCGACGTCACGCTGATGGACATCCGGATGCCCAAAGTGGACGGACTGCGGGCCACCGGGCAACTGGCGGGTCCCGGGGTGGCGGACCCGCTGCGAGTGGTCGTGGTGACCACCTACGACGCCGACGAGAACGTCTACGCCGCCCTGCTCGGCGGTGCCTGCGGGTTCCTGCTCAAGGACGCCGGTCCCCGGTTGCTGGTGGAGGCGGTGCGCTCGGCGGCCAACGGCGAGGCGATGGTCTCCCCGGCGGTGACCGTGCGCCTGCTGGCCCGGTTCACCGAAACCGTGCGGCGCCGGGCCCAGCCGGTACCGACCCCGCTGACCGCCCGCGAATCCGACGTGGTGCTCGCGGTCGCCCGCGGCCGGACCAACGCCGAGATCGCCGACGACCTCGGCATTTCGCTGTCCACGGTGAAAACGCACCTGGCGAGCGCGCAGGGCAAGCTCGAAGTCCGCAATCGCACCGAAGTCGCCATCTGGGCGTGGCAGCGCGGCCTGCTCCGCTGAGACGGCCTGCGGCATCTGCCGCCCCGGGCGGTGTGGGACGCCCCTTCAGGCTGTCCTGAAGAGGCTCGACAGCAAATCGCACCCGATGCGATCGTCCTCTCGTGAAAACTGGACACAAGAAAAGAGCGGCCATCGTCGCCGGACTGGTCAGCATCGCCGGCCTGATCGGCTCGGGCAGCGCCTCAGCCGCGCCACAGCCCGATGCCGCGACGGGCAAATACTGCGTGACCACGCTCAAGAAACTCCAGCCGGGCGAGGCCACCTCCAAAGTCACCTCCCGAAGGTGCAGCGACGATCCGGCCACTCTCGAAATGGCCAAGAGTTCCGGTATCGCCCTTGCCTTCCTGCACGAACACGACAACCTGGGCGGCAACTGGTCGATCTACCAGGGCGAGGACGGCCCTTGTGACGCCTCCGGCTACGGCATCGACTGGGTCGGCGCCGCCATGCACCACAAGGCGTCCTCCATCCTGACCGACAACTGGTGCAACAGCCTCACCCTGTTCCAGAACTCCTACCGGGACCCTTCGGCGGGCTCGGCTTACATTTCCCAGCCCGGCTGGCAGGCCGGCCGCTGGAATTCGCTGCCGCAGTTCAATGATCGCACGGCCTCCTTCAACATCTTCCAACGATGATCCGGTGGTTTTCCTGATGGACAACAGCAACAAAAGGGCGGCCATCGTCGCCGGACTGGTCAGCATCGCCGGCCTGATCGGCTCGGGCAGCGCCTCAGCCGCGCCACAGCCCGATGCCGCGACGGGCGAATACTGCGTGACCACGCTCAAGAAGCTCAAGCCGGGCGAGACGGCATCCGAAGTTGTTTCTCGCCAGTGCGGTAACGACCCCGCCATTGCCACGAGCGCGGCGAGTGCCGAAAACGTCCTCGTCACTCTGTATACGGACAATGACTACAAAGGTCACTGGGAGATGTTCTTCGGGCAGGACGGGCCCTGTGACCAAAGTGGCTACGGCATCAACTCGGTCGGCTTCGAAATGGAGAACGCGACTTCGTCACTCATCACCCATTCATGGTGCAACGACGTGACGTTGTACAACTGGGTCGGACGTGACCCGGGCGGTGGCACCTACCGGCTGAGGAGTCTTGGCACCGAAATCTCCGGCTGGGAAGCGCTGCCGGGATTCAACGACGCGACCTCTTCGCTCCACCTCTCCCAGTACTGACCGGAGTTCCGGCCTGGAGTGCTAGAGGCCGTAACGGGGTTTGAGGTGGCGCCACCAGTCGCGGAACATCCACTTGTCGAACTCGGTGATCTCGCCGGCGCTGCCCGCTTTCATCAGGAAGCAGCAGACGCCGGACGGGGTCCAGTCGTAGAAGTCGTCCAAGCCGAAGGTGTGGCCCACCTCGTGCAGGTAGATGTGGATGTTCTCGCTGTCGAGGTTGGCGGCGAAGTACTCGCTGCCCACGCGCTGTCCCCAGTCGCCACCGGCGCCACCGCCCATGCCGGCGGTGAGCCAGAGCGACATGTCGTAGTGCCGGGCCGCACCGCCGGGACAGCGCGAATAGTCGCCGTCCTGGTGGAAGAACCGGCCGCAGTCCGCAGCGCACTGGGGCGCGTTCTCGTTGATGTCGTTGACGTAGACGTCTACGGAGTTGTCCGTCCACTGCAGGGTCGAGCGGTCGCGCACCGCCCAGCCGACAGCCTTGACCGGCACGCTCTGGTACGGCCAGGACTCCCAGCCCTGCCCGTTGTCCAGCAAGGCCGCCATCCACTTGGTGAACTGCCGCGACAGCGAGGCGTGGATCCGGTCCCGCAGCGCCGCGGACACCGGTGCCGTCGAATCCCAGCGCACGCAGTAGTTGACGTAGCCGCCGTTGGCCATGATCTGGTCCCAGCCGTAGTTGCGGAACCCGTGCAGATCGGGATACGTGCTCTCGACGTGCTGCCACACCTCGCCGAGCGGCTGGACGAGGTGGCCCGGCGGGTTCCACGCCCGGACAGCGGGGCCTGCCGACGCTTCACCGGTGACGAGCAGCAAAGCGGCGCAGGCAGCGACGAAACCACGGAGGACGCGCACCCCGTCACCCTAGGCCGGGTGAGGGGGCACAATCCCGGCCGCCGCGTGGAGTCGGGCGGCCTTACGCCTTGGCCGCGCCGGGGGCCCGGCGGACGAACAGCGAGGTGATCAGCGCCAGCACCCCGACCACCCCGGCCACGAGGAAGGCGGTGCGCAGGCCGGCGGCGTCCGGGCCGGTGCCCGAGCCGGTGCTGCCGAGCGTGGCCACGCTGACGAAGACCGCCGTGCCGAACGCCCCCGCGACCTGTTGCAGCGTGGCGAGGATGGCGCTGCCGTGGGAATGCAGGTGATCGGGCAGCACGCCGAGCGACTCGGCCATCAGCGGGGTCATCATGAACCCGAGCCCGCCCATCAGCAGCACGTTGATGGCGATGACCGCGCCCAGTGGCGCGCCCGGCCCGAGGGTGGCGAACAGCCACAGCGCCGCCGCCATCGCCGCGGCGCCCGGGATCACCAGCGGCCGCGCGCCGAAGCGGTCGAACAGCGCCCCGACCGGGCGGCCCAGCAGCCCGAGCACCAGCCCGCCGGGCAGCACGGCCAGTCCGCTGACGAAGGTGCTGGTGTGCAACACGGTCTGCAGGTAGAGCGGCAGCATGATCGAGGCGACGCCGATCAGGCACACGAACAGCAGCGCGGTGAGCGTGAGCGCCACCACGAAACTGCGGTGGGTGAACGGGCGCAGGTCGAGCAGCGCCCGGTCCTCGCGCTGCAGCCGCGTCTGGCGCCAGGTGAACACCACCAGCGCGACCACGCCCACGACGATCGGGAGCCACGGCGGCACCGGGTGCTCCCCGCCGCCCTCGCCGAACGAGGCCAGCCCGTAGAGCACGCCGCCGAAGCCGACCGCGGACAGCAGCACCGACGCCACGTCCAGCGGCACCTTGCGCGGCTCACCGTCGAGGCGGAACCAGATCGCCCCGATGACCAGCGCCGCCACCGCCAGCGGCAGCACGATCCAGAACATCCACCGCCAGTCCAGCGCGGACAGCACCGCGCCGCCGACGGTCGGCCCGATCGCCGGGGCCACGGCGATGACGATGGTGATCGTGCCCATGGTCGCGCCCCGGCGTTCCGGCGGCACCAGGCGCATCACCGAGGTCATCAGCAGCGGCAGCATCATCGCCGTGCCGCAGGCCTGGACCACCCGCCCGGCCAGCAGCACCTCGAACCCGGGCGCCAGCCCGCTGAGCAGCGTGCCCGCGCTGAACAGGCTCAGCGAGGCCAGCAGCACCTGGCGCGGGGTGAAGCGTTCGAGCAGGAAGCCCGTGGTCGGGATGACCACCGCCATGGTCAGCAGGAAGCCGCTGGTCAGCCACTGCACGGTGGTGGTGGAGACGCCGAGGTCGACGGTCAGGTCGCGCAGGGCGACGCTCAGGATCGTCTCGTTCAGGATCATCACGAATGCGGCGATGACCATCACGCTGATCAGCAGACCGGACCGCGCGGGCGCGACGGTGTCGCGTTCGACCGTGGCGGTCGTGGGGCCGGGCATGGGAAAAGCACCTCGCAGGGAGTCGGGATACGCCGAAGCCAGAACGCCACGATGCGGCCAGCCTGATCAGTGTATACGTCGACTCCGCGGGGCCGGTCCAGGGAATTACCGGGGTACCCCGCCGCTATCCACAGTGGACTGGCGCGCGGTCAGGCACCCCGGGAACGCGCGACGAGAGCCGTCGCGATGAGTGATGCGCCGAGCACGGCGGCGACGAGGGCCAGTCCCCCGGCCAGCGGCGAGGACAACAGCAGCGCCACCCCGGAGCCGACGCGCCGCGAGCGGCCGTGGCGCCACAGTTCGACGGTGTCCGCCGCCAGCGTCACCACCGCGACCAGCAGGAACGGCACCAGCACCAGCGAGAAGACCGCCACGTAGCCGTGCCGGTCGCTCTCGGCCACGACCAGGTCCTCGTGTCCGGTCAGTTGCAGCACCACCCGCGTCACCGCCCAGATCGCGATGAGCAGGCCCGCCAGGACCAGGCCCCGCCGCGGCCACAAGAGCCGTGCTCGTACCGGACGGCTGCGGGAAACCATGAGCCATGCTAACCACGGCCGCGGCGGGGTGAAGCGGAAAACGCGGGACTTCAGGCGCCCTCGGGCCTGCCGTCCTTGCGCAGGTAGTCCTTCGCCTTGTCCGAGGCCTGGTCGACCTTGTCGGCGTGGTCGCCGAACTTAGACTTGGCCGCGTCGGCGGCCTTGTCGACGCCCTTCTCGGCCTGGTCCGGGTTCTTGCTGATGGCGTCTTTGGCCTTGTCGAACAAACTCATCATCCACTCCTCGAGCAGGTGGCTGGGCGTGTCCAGCCGCTCGCCCAGAGTTGCCGCGGCGGGTGCGGACCCAAACCGGGACGGCACCGACTCCCCCTGAAGGCGTGAACCGGCACCCGAGGGACCGGGTGTTGACGAAAGCGTCACCGTCCTGAAACATTTGACTGCTGCCTCGCAAAAACACAACAAGATCATGAAATAACCGGGAAGTGGAGCTCCCGGAGCTGGGGCGGCTGCTGGCTCTGTCCCCCACCGAGTCACCCACCGAACAGAGGTCCCCATGCACCGGACAAAGCTCGCCGGCGGCTTCCTCGCCGCCTGCCTGATCGCCACCGGCCTGCCGGCCACCGCCCGGTCCGCGCCGGCGGACACCGATCTCGCCGCCGGGAAACCGGTCGAAGCCTCGTCGTCGGTCTTCTCGTTCGTCGGCCCGAACGCCACCGACGGCAACATCGGCAGCTACTGGGAGTCCGCCGGTTTCCCCGCCACGCTGACCACGAAGCTCGGCGCGAACGCCGACCTCTCCTCGGTCGTGGTCAAGCTCAACCCCGACCCGATCTGGGGGCCGAGGACGCAGAGCATCGAGGTGCTCGGCCGCGACCAGTCCGGCACCGGCTTCACCTCGCTCCGGCCGCGCGCCGACTACGCCTTCAGCCCGTCGTCGAACCAGAACTCGGTGACCATCCCGGTCAGCGGCCGGGCCGCCGACCTGCGGCTCGCGTTCTCCGGCAACACCGGCGCGCCCGGCGGGCAGATCGGTGAGGTGCAGGTCTTCGGCACCCCGGCGCCGAACCCCGACCTGACCGTCAGCGCGCTGACCTGGACGCCCGCCAGTCCTTCGGAGACCGACGCGGTCACCCTGTCCGCGACGGTGCGCAACACCGGGAGCGCGCCCGCGGCGGCGACCACGGTCAACTTCAGCCTCGGCGGCGCGATCGCGGGCAGTGCCCCGGTGGGCGCGCTCGCCGCGGGTGCTTCGGCCACGGTGACCGTGGACGCGGGCAAGCGGGCGATGGGCAGCTACCCGGCCACCGCGGTGGTCGACCCGGCCAACGCGGTCGCCGAGCGGGACGACGGCAACAACACCTTCACCGCCGCCTCGCCGCTGGTCGTCGGCCAGGCACCCGGGCCGGACCTGCAGGTCCTCGGCGTCACCGCCAACCCGTCGAACCCGGCCGCGGGCACGCCGGTCAAGTTCGCCGTGGCGGTCCGCAACCGCGGGACCACCGCGGTTCCCGCGGGCACCGTCACCCGGGTCGGCGTCGGCGGCACCACGCTGGACACCGCCACCCCGCAACTCGCGGCGGGCGCCACGGCCACCGTGACCACCAGCGGCTCGTGGACCGCGACCGGCGGCGGGGCCACCATCACCGCGACCGCCGACGCCACCGGGCTGATCGCCGAAACCAACGAGACCAACAACAGCTTCGGGCAGGCGATCGTCGTCGGGCGCGGGGCCGCCGTGCCGTACGTCGAATACGAAGCCGAGGCGGGCACCTACCAGGGCACGCTGCTCGAAGCCGATCCACTGCGGACGTTCGGGCACACCAACTTCGCCACCGAATCCTCCGGGCGCAGGTCGGTCCGGCTGAACAGCCAGGGCCAGTTCGTGGAGTTCACCTCGGTCAACGCCACGAACTCCATCGTGGTGCGCAATTCCATCCCGGACGCGCCCGGCGGCGGGGGCATCGACGCCACGATCAGCCTCTACGCCGACGGCACTTTCGTGCAGAAGCTGAACCTGTCGTCGAAGCACAGCTGGCTCTACGGCAACACCGACGGCCCCGAGGCGCTCACCAACACCCCGCAGGCCGACGCACGCAGGCTCTTCGACGAGGCCAGCGCTCTGCTGCCGTCGACCTACCCGGCGGGCACCAAGTTCCGGCTTCAGCGCGACTCCGGGGACACCGCCGCGTTCTACATCATCGACCTGGTCGACCTGGAGCAGGTCGCGCCGGCCAGCGCCAAACCGGCCGAGTGCACCTCGATCACCCAGTACGGCGCGGTGCCCGGCGACGGCAACGACGACACCGCGGCCATCCAGGCGGCGGTGACCGCCGACCAGAACGGCGCCATCGGCTGTGTGTGGATCCCGGCCGGGCAGTGGCGGCAGGAGAAGAAGATCCTCACCGACGACCCGCTCGACCGCGGGCAGTACAACCAGGTGGGCATCAGCAACGTCACCATCCGCGGCGCCGGGATGTGGCATTCGCAGCTCTACACCACCACGGAACCACACAAGGCCGTCGGCGGCATCAACCACCCGCACGAGGGCAACTTCGGGTTCGACATCGACGGCAACACGCAGATCTCGGACATCGCCATCTTCGGCTCCGGCCGGATCCGCGGCGGGCCCGACGGCGCCGAGGGCGGGGTCGGGCTCAACGGCCGCTTCGGCACCGGCACCAAGATCTCGAACGTCTGGATCGAGCACGCCAACGTCGGCGTCTGGGTCGGGCGCGACTACTCCAACATCCCCGAGCTGTGGGGTCCGGCCGACGGCCTGGAGTTCAGCGGCATGCGCATCCGCGACACCTACGCCGACGGCATCAACTTCACCAACGGCACGCGCAACTCGCGGGTGTTCAACTCCTCGTTCCGCACCACCGGTGACGACTCGCTCGCGGTGTGGGCCAACAAGTACGTCAAGGACCAGGCCACCGATGTGGCGCACGACAACCACTTTGTCAACAACACCATCCAGCTTCCCTGGCGTGCCAACGGGATCGCCATCTACGGCGGTTACGGGAACAAGGCCGAGAACAACCTGATTTACGACACCGCCAACTACCCCGGCATCATGCTCGCCACCGACCACGACCCGCTGCCGTTCTCCGGGCAGACCCTGCTGGCGAACAACGCGCTCTACCGCTGTGGCGGGGTTTTCTGGGGCGAGGCGCAGGAGTTCGGCGCGATCACCCTGTTCGCGCAGGGGCCGGACATCCTCGGGGTGACCATCCGCGACACGGAGATCCACGACTCGACCTACGACGGCATCCAGTTCAAGACCGGCGGCGGCGCCATGCCGGGGGTGACGATCACCAACGTCCGGATCGACCGGTCGAACAACGGCGCGGGTATCCTCGCCCACGCCGGCGCCCGCGGCAGCGCGACCCTGTCCGGCGTGACCATCACCAACTCGACGACCGGGGACATCGTCAAGGAACCAGGCTCGTCCTTCGTGATCAACCAATAGCCGCCCCCGGAGGACACAAATGTGGCTTTGGGGGCCGAATATGCCCCCAAAGCCACATTTGTGTCGCGTCAGCTGCTCGGACGGTGGGCCTCGGTCAACTTTTCCAGTACGGGGACGAGGTCGTTCGGGGTGGGCATCGCGCGGACCTCGGTGCGCAGCCGGGCGGCGTTCGCCGCGTAGGACGGGTCTTCCAGCACCAGTTTCAGGCTCTGCCGCAGGATCTCCGCGGTCAGCTTCCCGGCGTTGGCCGCGTAGACCCCGGCACCGTGGGCTTCGACGCCCTGGGCGATGGACAGCGGGCCCAGCCACTTCTCCACGGTGAAGTCCTGCGGCACGATGACCTGCGGCACACCGTGCTCCAGCGCGCCCGCGAAGGCACCGCTGCCGCCCTCGTGGACGAGCGCCGAGCAACTCGGCAGCAACGCGTTCAGCGGCACGAAGTCGACCGCGCGCACGTTGTCCGGCACCTTCGCCGACCCGAGTTGCTCGGCGTCGAACGTGGCGATCACCTCGGCGTCCAGCTCGGCCACCGCGTCCAGCAGTTCCGCGACCGGGGCGGTCCCGTCGACCGCGGCTTGGCGGTGCGCGAGGCCCAGCGTCAGGCACACCCGGCGCCGGGCGGGCGGGTCGAGCACCCAGTCCGGCACCAGCGACGGCCCGTTGAACGGGATCCGGCGCATCGGGACGTAGTGGACCCCCGGGTAGTGCGGGATCCAGGCGGGCAGCGGGGAGATCGTCCACTGCCCCACCGCGATCGACTCGTCGAAGCCGAACCCGTGACGCGCGAGCACCGGCTCCAGCCACTCCCGCAACGGATCGGCCGGGCCCGGCTGGTTCCGGCAGGCCTCCCGCACCTGCCCGATCCGGTCCACGGCGAACAACTGCCGCGCGCAGGCGGCACCGGCGACCCGGGCCGCGACCATGGCCGGGAAGCAGGTCGGGTCGGTGATCACCAGGTCCGGGCGCCACCGCAGGGCCAGGTCCACCAGGTCCTCGACCGCGTCGTCGGGGAACATCGCCGCACGCGTGCCGCCGATGAAGTCGGCGAACTCGGCGTGCGGGTCGCCCCAGCCGAAGTCGGTCTGGACCGAGCGCCCGGTCCGCTGCCCGCGTGGGTCCGCGGGCGGCAGCTGGGCGTAGTGCGGCCCGGCCGCGGCCATCTTCTCGTCGATCCGCAGCTCCCCGCCGATCGTCACCCCCGGCAGCCCGGTGCTCGCCATGTCCTGGGCGAGGTCCGGCGGACCGGCGAGGAGCACCTCGTGCCCGGCGGTGCGCAACGCCCAGCCCAGCGCCGTCTGCGCCAGCAGGTGCGAGCGGAAGACGTTGGTCACGATGAGGATCCGCATCGGATTCCCTTCCAGCGAGCGGGTTTCAGTGGTCGCGGTTCAGCAGCGTGCCGGTCAGTGTCGCCAGGCTGGACCGGGCGGGGCCGTCGAGGTCGAGGCCGTCGATCAGGTCCCACGCGGCGGACACCTGGCGGTCGGCCTCGGCGATGGTCCAGTCGCGGCCACCGGCTTCCTCGATCAGCTCGGTCAGCTGATCGACTTCGGCGCCGGTGAGCTGACCGGGCCGGGCGTAGAGCGCGGCGATGCGGGCCGAACCCGTGGTGCCCGCCGAAAGCGCGGCGGCCACGGGCGCGCTTTTCTTCCGCGCCAGCAGGTCCGCGCCGACCGGCTTGCCGGTCACCGCCGGATCGCCCCAGATGCCCAGCAGGTCGTCGGCCAACTGGAAGGCCACGCCCAGGTGCACGCCGAACCGCTCGAACCGCACGGCCCACTCCGCCGGCGCGCCCGAGTGGGCGGCGCCGAGGCGGCAGGCGCAGCCGAGCAGCACGCCGGTCTTGCCGGTCATCATGGTCAGGCACTCGTCCACGCTCACCCTGGCCTCGGACTCGAACCGCAGATCCAGTTCCTGCCCGCGTGCCAGCAGCCGCAGGGTCTTCGCCAGCACCTCCACCGAGCGGGCGGTCGCGGCGTGGCGCTGGGCGGCGAGCACCTCGAAGCCCAGTGCGATCAGCGCGTCGCCCGCCAGGATCGCGGTGGCCTCACCGAACCGCGCCCACACGGTCGGCCGGTGCCGTCGTTCGCGGTCGCCGTCCATGATGTCGTCGTGGATCAGGGAAGCGTTGTGCAGCAACTCGATCGCGGCCCCGGCGGGCACCACGTCGGCGGGCCGGGCGCCGGTGGCCGCCCCGCACAGCAGGGTGAACGCCGGGCGCAGCAGCTTGCCGCCCACCCCGCCGGTCGGCTTGCCCCGGTCGTCGCACAACCCGAGCTGGTACCCGCAGACCGTGGCCAGTTCCCCGCCGAGGCGCTCCACCCACTCGCGCAGCACCGGGGGCAGCAGCCGGCGCGCGAGCAGCACGCCCTGGTTGCTTTCCGGTGCCGGGCGGCTGTACGCCGGGGCGCTCATGCCGCACTCCGATCGATCAACGCGGATTCGAGGTAGCGGGCCGGGTTCGGCGTGTCCTGCGCGGCCTCGCGGTAGCGGCGGGTGCTCGCCGACCAGTCCAGGTTGCCGCGCATCCACGACCGCAGACCGGCCAGGTACGGCTCGATCCCCGACTCCCCGTACCTCTCGCACAGCATCGGCTCGGCGGCGAGGTATTCGTCGAGCCGCTGGGTGATCAACCCGGCGACCACGCCGATCGCGTCGGTCTGGCTGATGCCCCGCGCGTGCTGCACCACGGTGACGAGGTTGTGGTACTCCCCCAGCGCGGTCTCCTTGTCCAGGGAGTACAGGTCGTTCGTCCAGCCCACCACGTCGCAGGCCGCCCGCACCGCTTCGGCGAACGGCTCGCTGTCGTACACCGCGGCCGGGACGTCGAGGTGCTCGGCGATCTCGATCAGGTCGAAGCAGACGTAGATCGCGCCGGTGTGCCGCCGCTTCTCCACGTACTCGGCCTCACCGGGGATCGTGCCGCTCACCCGGTTCGCCGACTCCCAGCCCGCCGCCAGCCCACCGGCGACCACGTGCTCGACGAACCGGCGGCGCCAGGCCGCGCTCGCCGTCTCGGTGGTGCGCTCCCACAGGTCGGCCAGCGAGGTGACGATCGACGGGCCGGCAGGGTCGGCGCCCTTGCCGTCGAGCACGTCGAAGAGGGCACCGAGGAACTCGTACGTGCGCTCGGGGTCGCGCCCGAGCAGGCCGTCGTCGAGCTGGTCGTCGAGCAGGAACAACCAGGCGAACCAGTCCGCGACCAGGCCGAGGTCGCGCTCGCCCGCGGTCGGGTAGGTGACCGCGGCGAACCAGCCGAAGGCGGCCCGGTCGAACCGCTCCCTGGCCTCGGTCCGCCCGATCAGCCCGCGCTCGGCCACCCACCGGTCCAGGTGCGCGGTCGCGGCGTCGGCGTGCGGGTTCAGTTCCGGGTCGATGGCGCCGAACGCCTCGACCATCGCGGTGACCGGGCCGCCGCTCATCGCCGCACCATCCGCACGTGCACCCCGCCCTTGGGGTGCAGGGTGATCAGCGGCTCGGGCTGGACGTTGGCGCAGCCCGGCGGGATCACCACCTCGTAGCGCTGCGCGATCATCGCGAGGATGATCACCAGCTCGGTCAGCGCGAAGTGCTTGCCGATGCAGATGCGCGGCCCGCTGCCGAACGGGATGTAGGCCTGCTTGGGGCGCTTGGCGATCTCCTCGGGGGTGAAGCGGTCCGGGTCGAACGCCTCGGGGTTCGGCCAGAACTCCGGGTGCCGGTGCAGGGCGTAGATGTTGAGGTAGAGGTCGGAGCGCGCCGGGATGTGGAAGCCGCCGATCACGTCCTCCTCGATCGAGGACCGCATGGTCTGCCACGCCGGGGTGTACAGCCGCAGCGTCTCGTCGACGATCATCCTGGTGTACTTGAGGTTCAGCACGTCCTCGAAGGTGGGTGCGCGTCCATTGAGGACGGTGTCGACCTCCTCGATGAGCCGCCGCTGCACCTCCGGGTGCGTGCCGACGGTGTGCATCAGCCAGGACACGGAGTTGCTGGTGGTCTCGTAGCCGCCGATGATCAGGTTGAGCACCTCGCGGTGCAGCTGCTGCTCGGACAGCCCGGTGCCGGTCACGTCGTCGACGGCGTGCAGCATCGCGTCGAGCAGGTCGTCGTGCTGCTCGCCGCTGCGCACCCGGTCGGCGATGATGTCGGCGACGAACCCGTCCATCGTGCGGATGATCTCCGCCAGCCTGCGGTGCGACGGGGTCGGCCAGGTCAGCGGGATCAGCGGGAACCGGAAGAACGCGCAGGCGATCTGGTTGGCCTCGAAGAACATGTCCTCGATCGCCTTGCCGCGGGCGCCGACCTTCGCCCCGAACAGCGAGCGGAACACGATGCGCATGGCCAGCTGGCCCAGCTCGGTGCTCACGTTGACCACGTCCGACGGCTGGTACTGGTGGTCCCAGCGGTCCAGCATCTGCGCGGTCTCGTCGGTCATGTTGAGCGCGAACCCGGCCACCTGCGGGCGGTGGAACGAGGGCTGCATGGTCCGGCGCTGGTGGCGCCACGGTTCCCCGCCGACGTTGCCGATCAGCCCGCCGCGCAGGATCGGCGCGATCGCGCGGAAGAGGAAGGTGTCCTTGTTGTAGTTCTCGTGGTTGCGCACGAGCACGTGCTCGAAGTAGTCCGGGTGGTTCAGCATCGCCATCTTGATGCCGAGCACCCGGATCTGCACGATGTCGCCGTACCGGTCGATCATCTGGTTCAGGAAGCCGACCTGGTCGCTGCGCATCGCGAAGGTGCTGCGCAGTTCGTCGCGCAGGACCGGCCGCGGCACCGGCCGCGCCGAATCGATCTTCGCGGTGCGCGGGCGGCTTTCGCCGACCACTTGTTCCGTCATCTGCCCCAGCCCCTATCCGGTCTCGGTTCGGACAGGGCGAACAGTACTTTTCCCGGCGACGACGCAATTCTTCAATCTTGCGGTTCGCGTTTTTGATGTTGTCCGGCCGCGGCGCGCTGGGCGATTGTGGGCTCACCTTCGAATCCGAGGAGTTCCCCCATGACCATCGAGCTTGTCGAGCGCTGGGCCACCGCATTCAACAACCGCGACGTGGACGCCTACGTCTCCTGCTACACCGAGGATTTGATCTTTGAGGACGTCGCGCTGCACCGGACTTTCCACAGCCGCCCCGAACTGGCGCGCTTCTTCACCGACTGGGACGCGGCCAGCCCGGAAAGCCGGCTGGACGTGGACCGCGTGCTGCCGACCGAAACCGGGGTGGTGGTGACCTGGACCGGGCGCGGCGTGCTTTCGGGGAATTTCCCGCACCTGCCGCCGACCGCGGTCCGCGGCAGCCGGATCGATTTGCGCGCGATCAGCGTGCTCGACATCGACCCGGATGGACTAATCGTTCGTCACACCGACTACTACGACGTATTCACGTTGTTGCAGCAAATCGGCGTCATCGCCGCGTGAATCGGGCAACTGCGTACAGGACGCGAGCACAGGAGGTGGCGCCATGACCGTGGAAAGCAGTCCGCGGGAAAGCGAGATACTGGATCTGGATCTATTGGGTCAGGAATTCATCGACAACCCCTATCCGGTGCTGGCCGGGGTGCGCGAGGAGGACGGCGTCCGGCGCGTGGTGCACCACGGCGTGCCGGGGTGGCTGGTCACCCGGTACGAGGACCTGCAGGCGATGTACGCCGAGCCGCGGCTGTCGATGAACACCGCGAACGCTCCCGACCACGTGCGTGCGGTGCCGTGGGTGGCCGCGGCCGAGGCGATGGGGCTCGGGCAGTGCCTCGCCGTGGTCGACCCGCCCGAGCACACCCGGTTGCGCCGGGTCGCGCAGGGCGCGTTCACCCCACGGCAGGTCGAGCGGCTGCGCCCGCAGGCGCTGGCCATCGCCGAGCGGCTGGTCGGCGAGGCCACCGCACGCGGGCGGGCCGACATCCTGCCGGACCTGTCGCTGCCGCTGACCATCGAGATGATCATGCGCCTGATCGGGGTGCCGATCACCGACAGCGGGCAGTTCGCGCGCAGCACCTACCTGCTGCTTTCCAGCGACCCGGCCGAGGCGGAACTGGTCCCCGGCGCGATGGCGTGGCTTTCCGGGTACATCGCCGAACTGGTGGCCGAAAAGCAGGCGAGGGCAGGTGACGACCTGCTCAGCGCCTTCATCGCCGAGGGTCGCGGCGACGACCGCCTCGACGCCACGGAACTGGCCGCGATGACGCTGATGCTGCTCGTCGGCGGGTTCAACACGGTGTCGAGCCTGATCGCCGGCGGGCTGCTGACCCTGCTGAAGCACCCGGACCAGCTCGCCTTGCTGCGGGCCGAGCCGGAGCTGATCCCCGGCGCGGTCGAGGAGATACTGCGGTACGACACCACGCTCGCGTCGAGCCTGATCCGGTTCGCCACCGAGGACTTCACCCTCGGCGGTGCGCGGATCCGGCGCGGTGACGTGGTGATGGGCTCGATCCTCGCCGCCCACCGCGACCCGCGGCGGTTCACCGATCCCGACGTGTTCGACGTGCGGCGCAAGGTCGGCCCGCACCTGGTGTTCGCCCGCGGCATCCACTACTGCCTCGGTGCCCCGCTGGCGCGGATGGAGGCGCAGATCGCCTTCGCCGTGCTGCTCGAACAGTGCGGCGACATCCGGCTCGCGGTGCCCGCCGACCAGCTCCACTGGCGGGTCATGCCGACCGTGCGCGTGCTGCAGTCCCTGCCGGTCACCCTGCGCCCCTGACGGCGAAGTGGTCCCCCGCGTGCGACACCCTTCCTCCGCACGCGGGGGACCACCGGCCTCGATCATCGGCGAGGACCCAGACCTCGGCAAGCCCGGTTGAAAACGAGCACAAATGATTGTCAGGCTGCGGTGAACTCGCGGTCCGCCCTCGCCGCCCGGTGTTACGGTCGCCACGCCGATCATGCCCGAAACCATTTCCAGCGAGGAGCCTTTCCTTGACCGTGCAGGTGGATCTGACCAACTCCGAAGTGGACGAACCGGTGACCCTGATCAACGCGTTCACCGTGCCACCGGGGGAATCCGAGCTGTTCCTCGAGCGCTGGAAGGACAACGCCAGGGTGATGGCCCGGCAGCCGGGATTCCTGCGTGCGCGGATGTACCACTCGCTGACCGAGAACGCCGAAATCGGTTTCGTCAACGTCGCCGAATGGCGCAGCGGCCGCGATTTCGACGCCGCGCGGGCGAATCCGGAATGGCGGGCCTCGATCAGGCGGATGATCGACGATCCCGGGCTGCACGTGACCCCGCGGCCGGTGGTCTACCGGGTCGGCCTCGACGTCCGGCCGGGTGACGAACTGTGACCGGGGAGCGGAAGGTCGCGCTGGTCAGTGGCGCCGGCCGCGGCATCGGCGCGGCGACCGCGCGCATCCTCGGCGAGCGCGGGCACCACGTGGTGGTCAACTACCTGCGCGACGAGGCCTCGGCGAAGGACGTGGTGACCGCCATCGAGGCGGCGGGCGGCTCGGCCGAGCCGTTCCAGGCCGACGTATGCGACGGTTCCGCGGTGGCCGGGATGGTGGCGCACATCCGGGACACCCGCGACCGGCTCGATGTGCTGGTGTGCAACGCGAACACCGCGCACCCGCCGTTCGCGCAGCTCGACGAACTCACCTGGGAAACCTTCTCCGGCAAGGTGAACAGCGAACTGGCCGGGGTGTTCTTCCTGACGCAGCGCGCACTCGAACTGATGCGGCCGCGCCGGTCCGGGCGGATCGTCTACGTCTCCAGCATCGACGCCGACGCGGCGGCGGGCAGCGTGGCGCAGTCGGCGGCGAAGGCCGCGCTCAACACCTTCAGCAGGCACGTCGCCGGGCACGCGGGCCGGTCGGGCATCTCGGTGAACACGATCGCCCCCGGTGCCGTGCGCACCGACGCCAGTGCCACGGTGAACACCCCGGAACTGCGGCAGTACCTGAAGGAGCGGTCGGTGCTGGACCGCATGCTCGAACCGGAGGACGTCGGCCGCGTGATCGCCGCCTTCGCCGACGGTTCGCTGATCGCGGCCACCGGTCAGGTGCTCACCGTGGACGGCGGCATGGACGTGCTGGCCCAGCAGATCTCCCTGGTCGGCGAACGCACCACCATCGACTGAACCCGGCCGGTGTCACGAATGTGGCTTTGGGGGCGGATTCGGCCCCCAAAGCCACATTTGTGTCCTCTCCGGCTTCCTCAGGTGGGGATCGCGACGCGGGTGGCGAAGTCGGTGAGGGTGTCCTTCGCCCCGGTCCGGAGGTCCGCGGTGGCCAGGGCGGCGACGGCGTCTTCGGCGAGTGCCTGGCACGTGTGTTCCACGTCCGCCCGGGCGCCGACGTCGACGAGCAGGTGTTGCACCAGGGGGACTTCGTGTTCGGCGAGGCCGCCGTCCCCCGCGCGCCGGAGCAGGTCGCGGGCGGCGGGGTCGGTGACGCGGCGGCCGGCCACGGCCAGCAGCAGGGTCCGCTTGCCCTGCCGCAGGTCGTCCCCGACGGGTTTGCCGGTCGACGCCGGGTCGCCGAAGGCGCCGATCAGGTCGTCGCGCAGCTGGTAGGCGAGTCCGGCGGGCCTGCCGAAGGCGGTGAACACCGGATCGAGGTCCGCCAGCCGCCCGCACAACGCCGCGCCCAGCCGCAGCGGACCCTCCACTGTGTACCGCCCGGTCTTGTACCGCGCGATCACCAGCGGGTCGGGCGCGGCTTCGGCCGGGCCCGCCGCGGCGAGCAGGTCGAGGTACTGCCCGATCCCCGCGTCGACCGCCATCTCGAAGAAGACCTGCTGCGCGTCCGGGCCGGCACCCCGCAGCAACCCGATGGCGTAGAAGAACGCCAGGTCACCGACGATGGTGGCGACCCCTTCGCCGTAGCGCCGCTCCTCCCCGGTGTACCCGGAGAGCGCGTGCCGCTGCCCGAAGGCGGCGTGCGTGGTGGGCAGGCCGCGCCGGACCGGCGAATCGTCCATCACGTCGTCGTGCACCAGGCAGCCCGCGTGCAGCAGTTCCAGCGCGGCCCCGACCTCGATGATCCGCTCGTCCCCCGCTGAACCCCCGGCGCCGGTGAACGCCAGGTGCGCCAGCGTCGGCCGCAGCCGCTTCCCGCCACCCAGCACCGCGGTCAGCAACGCGTCCACCACGTCGCGGGACTGCGGCGCGACCTGGCTGTACCGTTCCCGGTCGCGGGTGAGCACCTCGCGGAGCCGGTCGTCGACCCGTTGCGCGATGTCCCGGCCGGCCTCGGTGATCCCGGTTCCCAGCGCCACCGTGCTCATGCTGCTTCCTCCCCCGTGCTCGGCGACCCGCCGACCGCACCGGCCAGGTGCGCGGCGACCGCCGGTAGTGCGAGCAGTTCGGCGAACACCGCGCGCACCGGTTCCACCTCCGGACCGCCGAACAACAACGTCTCCTGGGCGGTGACCAGCTCCATCGTGCGCACGGCCACCGGATGCCGTTCGGCGTGGTAGCTGTCGAGCAGTCCGGGCGGTGCGCCCCCGTGCACGGTGGCGGCGAGCTTGGCGCCGAGGTCCACCGCGTCCCGCAGGCCCGTGTTCAGCGACCGGCCGCCGATCGGCAGGTGCCGGTGCGCGGCGTCACCGGCCAGCAGGACCCGGCCCCGGCGATACCGCGAAACCAGCACCCGGGTGTTGTCGAAGGCGTCCACCCACGCCGGATCCCCGCCCGAGACGTCCTCCCCGGTGACCCGGAACCAGCTCTCGGCCAGCTCCCGGAATTCCGGTGCCGCACCACGGAGACCGAACTCGTGCACCATCAGGCGGGTCTTCCCTTCGCGCGTGGCCGCCACGGCCACCCCGCGCGGATGCCGTTCGAACCGGCGGTCGGGCACCCGCAGGCCCAGCACGTCGGCACGCAGGATCTCCCTGGTCGGCGGCGTCTCGGACACCTCGAACCCGGCCAGCCGCCGCACGGTGCTGTCCTGCCCGTCGCAGCCGACCAGGTACTCGGCACGCATTTCGGAGGTGCCGAACCGCGCGACCACGCCGTCCGCGTCCTCGGCCAGTCCGGTCAGTTCCTGGCCGCGCAGCAGGGAAACGCCGAGTTCGGCCGCCCGCTCGGCCAGTGCCGCCTCGGTCCGGTACTGCGGTACCTTCCGGTACCCGGTCACGGCCAGCGGCAGCCCGGCGAAGTGACCCCCGCGTTCCGGCACGGCTTCGGCCAGCAGCTCGCCGAAACCACGTTCGCGCAGCAACTCGACCGTGCGCGGGTCCAGCTGGGTCGCCCGGGATTCCGCCATGGGCTCGGCCAGGCGGTCCACCACGGCCACCGAGACCCCGGCGCGGCGCAGTTCCGTGGCCAGCAGCAGCCCGACCGGCCCGGCGCCGATCACCAGCACCCCCCTGAACACGGTCAGCGCCCCTCGGCGAAGGACTTCGCGTGCCCGAGCGTGGCCAGGCTGTTCGTGCTCAACGCCGTCCGGACGAACTCCTCCGCCTGCCCGGGTCCCGCTCCCGCGCCGAGC
This sequence comes from Amycolatopsis magusensis, assembly GCF_017875555.1. Taxonomy (GTDB): domain Bacteria; phylum Actinomycetota; class Actinomycetes; order Mycobacteriales; family Pseudonocardiaceae; genus Amycolatopsis; species Amycolatopsis magusensis. The sequence continues at coordinate 6,757,432 of NZ_JAGGMS010000001.1, forward strand.
ACGGCTTCGATGCGGTCCTCGTTCAACCGCACGCTGTGCCGCGAGGTGACCTGCACTCCCCCGCCGTCCGGCTCGATCACCCACTGCCCGGTGTGCAGGCTCAGCAACGCCGGCAACCCGATCTGCTTGTAGGCGATCAGCCGGTGCGGCAGGCACACGCGGATCGACTTCGTGGTGTGCCGTGAACCGCCCTTGGCCTCGGTGTCCATCTCCAGCGTCTGCAGCCCGGCCACCGGCTCCGCCAGCGACACGCGCGCCACGTGCGGCAGCCGGTCCGGCCAGTGCTGTGCCTCGTTGAGGAACTCGTAGACGTCCTCGGCCCGCCCGTCGATCGAGACCGTGTCGGCGAAGCTGATCACCGGGTCGCCGTGCTCGGCGTGCCGCCGCAGCGCCGCCAGTTCGGCGTCGCTGTTGCGGTCCACCGCCTGGTCGATCCAGGCCAGGTCGGCCGGGTCGCCGGTGGCGGCGCGGTAGCTGTGCAGCAAGCGGACGTGGCACTCCCGCTCGGCCTTCGGCTCGATCACCCAGGCACCGCTCATCGCCCCCACCGGCGCCTGCGAGACCTCCTGCCGGAAGTCGATGCGGAGCCCGTCCGGGTCCAGCTCACGCCGCGACGTCCAGCCCTTGGCCGTGCCGTTGGCGGTGGCCCAGATGCGGAGGCGCTCGGCGCCCCGGCCGTTCCTGGCGTGTTCCAGGTGTTCGATGTGGACGGTGGGGCCGAACACCTGCGGCCAGGCGCCGGTGTCGGCCACCAGCGCGTAGACCGTCGCGGCCGGGGCGGCGACGGTGATCCCGTGCTCGACCTCGCGAGTGGCGGTCATGGTCCTCCTTCGGATCAGAAGTTGCCGAGTCCGCCGCAGACGTTGAGCGCCTGCGCGGTGATCGAGGCGGCGGTGTCGGAGACCAGGTACCCGGTCAGGCCAGCCACCTCGGCGGGGGTGGAGTAGCGCCCGAGCGGGATCTTGGCCTCGAACTTGGCCAGCACGGCTTCCTCCGAGGTCTCCCAGAACGCCGCGTACCGGGCTCGGACCCCTTGTGCCATCGGGGTTTCCACGTAGCCGGGGCAGACCGCGTTCACGGTGATCCCGGTCGGGGCCAGTTCGTTGCCCAGCGCCTTGGTGAAGCCGACCACGCCGTGCTTGGAGGCCGAGTACGGCGCGCCGAGCACCACGCCCTGCTTGCCCGCGGTGGAGGCGATGTTGATGATCCGGCCCCAGCCGCGCTCACGCATGCCCCCGGCCGAGAGCACGTCCCTGGTCATCAGGAACACGCTGTGCAGGTTGGTGCTGATCACGTCGAACCAGAGGTCGTCGGCGAGGTCGGCGGTGACCCCGCCCCCGCCGCGGCCAGCGTTGTTCACCAGGATGTCGACCGGGCCGTAGCGGTCCACCGCGGCGTCCACGAAGGACCGGATCTGTTCGGGTGAGCGCACGTCGCAACTGGTGCCGCCGGCCTCGAAACCGCGGTCCCGCAGCTGTTTCACCGTGGCGGCCACGGCCTCGCCGTCGCGGGCGCACAGGAAGACCCGCGCCCCGCGCTCGGCGAGCAGTTCGGCGATGGCGTGGCCGATCCCGCTCGTCGCGCCGGTGACCAGCGCCGTCCGTCCACTGTGTTCGGTCATGGTCCCGTTCTCCACTCGCTCAGCCCGCCCGCAGGACGTTGGCGTCGTTGACCAGTCCGAGCAGCTCGCGCGGGGTCCGCACGGTGGTCACCGCGTCGTCGTCGAGGCGCACCCCGTGGTCGCGGCCGATCCGGGCGACGGTCTCGATCAGCGCGATCGAGTCGTAGCCGAGCGCCTCGAAGCCGGTGTCGAGGATGTCGCCGTCGAGGTCGACGTCCTCGTCCGCGCCGGCGCTTTCGCGCAGCAGGTGCCTGAGTTGGTCCAGGGTCAGCATGGTCTTCCGGTCTCCTCGTCCTGTTTCCGGTCGCGCAGCACCACCGCCGAGTTGAACCCGCCCGCACCTCGGGCGAGCACCACCACCGTGCGCAGGTCGGCGGTTCTCGGGTGGCCGGTCACCAGATCGATCCGGTGCCCGGCGTCGGGGCGCACGTTGGCCGTCACCGGCAGCACGCCGTCCCGCAGGGACAGCAGCGCGGTCGCCACGTCGAGCGAACCGCCGCCCGCGGCCAGGCGGCCGGTGAGGGTCTTGGGCGCGGTCACCGGCACCGCGTGGGCGCCGAAGACCGCGGTGATCGCGTCGGCCTCGGCGCGGTCCTCGGCCGGGATCGCGGCGGCGTCGGCGAACACCGCGTCCACCTCGCCCGGCTCGACCCCGGCATCGCGCAGCGCGTTCTCGATCGCCCGGCGCAAGGCGGGCGGGCGGCCGCGCTCGGGCGGTGGGTCGAAGGTCGCCGCGTACCCGGCCAGTTCGCCGTAGACGGTCGGCGCGCCACGCTCGATGGCCGAAGTTTCGTCCTCCAGCACCAGGATCGCGCCGCCTTCGCCCGGCACGTGCCCGGCGGCCCTGGCATCGAAGGGCAGGTAGGCCGTGCCCGGATCGGTGCCCGTGCTCACCCGGCCGCCCGCGGACAACGCCACCCAGCCCCACGGGCACAACGCCCCGTCGACCGCGCCCGAGACCATCACCCGGCTGCCGCGGCGCAACCGGCGCCGGGCCTCGCCGAGCGCGTCGAGCCCGCCCGCCTGCTCGGTGACCACCACCCCGCCCGGCCCCTTCAGGCCGTGGCGGATGGAGATCTGCCCGGTGTTGACCGCGTAGAACCAGGCGAACGACTGGTAGGCGCTGACGTGGTCGCTGCCATGGCGCCACAGCTTCTGCAGTTCGCGCTGCCCGAATTCGAACCCGCCCGCCGAACTCGCGGTGACCACGCCCAGTTCGCTGTCCGGGAGTTCGCCCGGCCGGATCCCGGCGTCGGCCAGTGCCCAGCCCGCGGCGACCAGCGCGAGGCGGGTCATGTGGTCGGTCTGCGGCAGCAGCCTGCCCGGCAGGTGGTCGGCGGCCTCGAACCCGGGCACCTCACCGGCCAGGCTCGCCGGATAGCCCGACGCGTCGAACCGGCGCACCGGGCCGATCCCGCCGCGGCCCTCGAGCGTGGCCGTCCAGTAGTCCTCGGTGCCGAGGCCGTTGGGCGCGGTCACGCCGATGCCGGTGAACACCGCGGCGCTCATGCGGCCACCTGCCGCAGCACCACCGCGCTCTGGAACCCGCCGAACCCGCTGCCGACGCTGAGCACGGTGTCGGTGCGCCACGGCCGGGCGGTCAGCGGCACGTAGTCGAGATCGCATTCGGGGTCGGGCTCGTGCAGGTTCGCCGTCGGCGGCACCAGGTCGTGCCGGATCGCCAGCACCGACGCGGCGATCTCCAGCGCGCCGATCGCGCCGAGGGAGTGCCCGATCATCGACTTGATCGAGCTGACCGGGATTCGGTGCGCGTGCTCGCCGAGCGCCCGCTTGAACGCCGCCGTCTCGTGCCGGTCGTTCTGCCGGGTGCCCGAACCGTGCGCGTTGACGTAGTCGACCTCCTCGGCGCCGATCCGCGCTTCGGCCAGGGCCGCTTCGATCGCCCCGGTCATCTCGGTGCCGTCCGGGCGCAGGCCGGTCATGTGGAAGGCGTTGCACCGCGTCCCGTACCCGGCGAACTCGGCGTGCACCACCGCGCCGCGTTTCCGGGCGTGTGCCAGGCTTTCCAGCACGAACACCGCCGAACCTTCGCCGAGCACGAACCCGTTGCGGGTGGCGTCGAAAGGACGGGAGGCGTGCGCCGGGTCGTCGTTGCGCGGGGTGGTCGCCTTGAGCGCGTCGAAGCAGGCCACCGTGATCGGCGAGATCGGCGCGTCGGTGGCGCCCGCGATGACCACCTCGGCCGAGCCTTCGCGGATCAGCCCGGCCGCGTGCGCGACCGCGTCGAGACCGGAGGTGCAGCCGGTGGAGACCACCGCGACCGGGCCCTCCGCGCCGAACTCGACGGCCAGTTCCGCGGCGAACGAACTCGGCACCAGGAAGTTGTGCAGGTGCCGGACGGCGTGCTCGTGGTCGACCTCGAACAGCCTGCCCTCGTCGCTGACCACCCGGTACTCCGCTTCGAGCCCGGTGGTGGCGCCGACCGCGGTGCCCAGGGTGACGCCGAGGCGGCCCGGGTCGAGCGCGTCCAGGTCGAGCCCGCTGTCCGCGACCGCTTCCCCGGCCGCGACCAGCGCGAGTTGCGCGGCGCGGTCCATCCGGCGCACCTGCCGCGAGGAGAGCCCGGCCGCGGCCGGGTCGAAGTCGATCTCGGCCGCCGTCCTCGACCGGAAGGGGGCCGGGTCGAACGCGCTGATCAGCCGGGTCGCCGTGCGGCCTTCGCTGAGCAGGTCCCAGAACGGCCCGGTACCCGTGCCGCCGGGCGCGAGCACGCCGATACCGGTGATCACCACCCGTTCGCTCATCCGCCCTGCTCCGCCGACCAGTGGTAGAAGCGCTCGGCCATGGCGTCCTTCGGCGACCGCCAGGTTTCCGGGTCGTAAGCGGTGATGAACGGCTTGAGGTCGGCGCTGATCCGGACGAACTCCGCCCGGCCCTTGGCCGCCTCGATCCGCTCGGCGCCTTCGCCGCCGTCGAAGTCCTGGAGGTGGAAGTACAGGCCGCGGTAGTGGAACAACTGCCGTCGCCGGGTGCCCATCAGCCCCGGCATCCCGCCCTGGTCGAATTCGGCGAAGAGCCCGGCGACGTCGGCGCTCGACGCCGCGTCCATCCGCGCCACGATCAGCGTGCTGTGGCGGTCCGCGCTCATCGGGTCACCCCCGCCGCGATCTGCTGGGGCACGCCGAACCAGCGCCCGAGTTCCGCTTCGAGGTCCGTGGTCCCGGTCCAGGCCACGTACCCGTCGGGACGCAGCAGCACCGCGTCCAGGCCTTCGGGCCAGCCGGACGGGGTGTGCGCGAGCGGCCCGGCGACCACGTGGTCCACGCGATCGGCCCACCGCGCGGCGGCCGCGGCGCACTCGGCCGAGCCGGTGCGGTCGAGCAGCACCCCGCGGCCCGCGTGGAGCAGCTCCGACACCGTGATCCGGTGGTCGAGCGGCACGTCCGGCATCCGCCTGCCCAGCGGCGGCGCGCCGGCGCCGAGGTCGTAGCGGATGTCCAGGCCGCTGACCATGCCCACCAGGTGGCGGGCGGCGTCGGGGATCGCCATCAGCTCGGCCATGATCGCGCGCAGCGGGTCGACCTCCTCGCCGCTGAGGTAGAGCAGGCCCTGGGCCAGGGTGTTCCGCAGGACGCGGGCGCCGACGGGGTGCCGTTCGGCGTGATAGGTGTCGAGCAGGCCGTCCGGCGCGGTCCCGCGCACGGTCGCCGCGAGCTTCCAGCCGAGGTTCACCGCGTCCTGGACGCCGAGGCTGAGCCCCTGCCCGCCCGCGGGCAGGTGGATGTGCGCCGCGTCGCCCGCGAGCAGCACCCGGCCCTTGCGGTAGGTGCTGACCTGGCGGGTGGCGTCGGTGAACCGGCTGTGCCAGCGGACCTCGGCGTCGTGCAGGCGCTGCCCGGTCAGCTCCTGCCAGCGGTCGGCGATCTCGGCGAAGGACGGCTCGTCCTCGCGCGGCGACAGGCCCAGCGGGCAGACGATGATCCGGTCCACCCCGTCTCCCAGCGGCGCGGCCATCACCATGCCACCGGCCACGCGTTCGCCGATGAAGCGCGGGCGGATGTCGCAGCCCACCACGTCGGCCAGGTACATCTCCCTGGTCGCGTCGGTGCCGGGGAAGTCGAACCCGGCCAGGCCGCGGATCGTGCTCCGGCCGCCGTCGCAGCCGACCACGTACGTGGCGGAGAACTCGGTCCGGCCGTCCGGTCCGTCGGCGAGCACGGTCACGCCGTCACCGGTGTCGGCCAGCCCGGCGACGGTGTGCCCGCGCAGGATCCGCGCACCGAGCTCGCTCGCCCACTGCTCCAGCACCGCCTCGACCTGGTGCTGGGGAATGCCGCGGGCGCCGAAGTGCGCGCCGTCCAGCACGCCGAAGTCCAGCGGGATGCCGCCGAAATGGCCCTGCGCGGCGGTTTCGACCACGCCGAACCGGCTGAGCAGGCCGCGCTGGGCGAACACCTCGGTGGCCCGCGCGGTGAACCCGAGCCCCCGCGACTGTCCACTCGGCACGGACAGCGCCTCGAGCACGACCACCTCGGCGCCACCCAGCCGGAGTTCACCGGCCAGCATCAGCCCGACCGGGCCGGCGCCCACCACGAGCACCTCGTGCTTCACCACTGGTATCCCTTCCGTCCGAGCGCCGCCCTGGCGATGTCGTGATAGGTGCGCCCGAGCGCCCTGGCCTTGAACGAGGCCGGGGTGCGGTACCCGGGCGCCAGGTGCGCGACCGGGTCCTGTTCCAGCGCGACCAGCCGCAGTTCGTTGAGCGCGAACTCCCACTCGATGAAGGTGCGGGAGGCGACCGGCAGCAGGTCCGGCCACGACCGGGCCAGGTCGAAGCTCTTCCGGATCCGGCGCACCTCGGTGGCCAGCAGTTCGCGCAACGCCGGGTGGAACCGCCCGCCGCGCAGCCGGGCTTCGAGTTCCGCGCGGGTGAGCCCGGCCGCCGCCAGGCTGTCCAGCGGCAGGTAGAGGCACCCGAGTTCGAGGTCCTCCCGCAGGTCCCAGAGGAAGTCGATCATCTGGAACGAGGTGGTGGCGTGGCGGCACAGCGCCGCCGCCTCTTCGCTTTCGTTGCCCAGCAGGCGGTTCGCCCACATCGCGGGCATCAGCGTCACCGTGTCGATGAACTCCTGGAGGTCCGCGCGGGTGCGGTACTCCGTGGCGGTCAGCGTGTTCCGCTGGCCCTGCACCCACCGCGGCACCTCGTCGAGCGGCAGGTCCCAGGTGCGCATCAGGTGCACGAAGGCACGGGCGATGGCGTTGTCGGCCTCTTCGTCCACCGAGGACGCCTCGGTCAGGGGTTCGTCCTTGACCGCCGCCGAGAACGCCGACTCCCACTCCGCCAGGCGCCGGTCGCGGATCTCCACGCTGTGCTCACGGACGTCGACGATGTCGTCGACGTAGGTGATGAAGGCGAACAGCACCTCGAAGTAGGGGCGGTTCGACGGCGGGAACATGAACCGGATCGCCGTGCCGGAGCCGCGGGTCCTGGCCTGGGCTCGGAGCAGGTCGCTCGCCTTGCGGTAGGCGTCGCGGTCCGCCTGGTCGCTGATGCCCGCCGCGTCGAGTTCGGTGTCCTTCACCGCGCGCCTCCGATTTCGGCAGGCTGCGAAAGCCGGAGCGCGCTCGCCGCGAACAGGGTGGACAGCACGCGGGAGCCGAAGTAGACCGGGAACCGCCCGAGCCGGTAGTACGGTGAGGCGGGCCAGGCGCCGTCCTGGTCCTGTTGTCCGGCGAGCAGTCTGCGGCGGTCCGCCTGTCCGTTGTGGACGCCGATGTTCACCGCGGTGATCGTGCGCAGCGCCACGTTGATCGACCGGTCCCGGTCCGCGCCGCGGTCGGCTTCCAGCGCACGCAGGGCGTCGGCCAGCGGGCCCGCCATCAGCTCCCGGCAGTCGCTGAACCGCCCGGCCAGCCGGGACGCCGAATGCAGGAACGCCTCGGGGTACGGGTAGTAGCGGCTGCCTTCGAGGTAGGCACCCGAGCTCAGGTGCTCCACCACGTAGCGCTGGGTCGCGTCGATCACCTCGTCCGCCCGCACCAGCCCCTGCCTGCCCGCCTCTTTGAGTACACAAAGGACGTTCGCGCAGACCACCGGGTCGTGCTTGCGGCCGCGGACCAGCCTGCCGTCGTCCCAGTACACGGTGACCACCCCGGGCAGCGCCGGGATCGGGGCCTCCTCCTCCGGGGGCGCCGCGGCGCGGAGCAGCTCGTTCGCGAACGCGGCGAGTTCACCGCCCGACAGCAGTTCCTTCTCGAGCAGGCCCTGCGCGGCGACGGCCGTGCAGTCGGTGTCGGCCGGGAAGCTGCCCTCGTCGGCGAACAACCGGACCCGGTGCCCGGCGCGGCCGCGCTCGAGCAGCCTGGCGAAACTGGCCGCCAGCACGTCCTCCTCCGGCGGCAGCAGCGACAACCCGAGGATCACCGTCGACAGGTCGTCGCCGAAGTCGAACCCGGCGTCGACCCCCAGTTCACCCCGGATCGCCGCGCGGGCGTCGGTGATCCGGTGCGACCGGGTGAACGAGGGGTCGAACGAGACCCGCGACAGCATCCGGTCCTCGTCGTCGGCACAGTCCACACAGGACCGGATGAACGCCAGGGCACGGTCGAGCGCCGACGCGGCGGTCGCCGTCGGTTCCGCTGCCCGCATGGGCATGACTTTTTCGCGCAGGTTCATGCGTTGACTTCCCGGCTTCGATTTCCACGGATATCCCCGGCAGGGCCGTGGCGGTTGCCCTCAATTCTCCCCGGCGCCGGAATGCCCGGTCAACGAACGCGGGTTCAGGTATTCGACAATTCCGGGTCAGGCATTCGGCAAACCGCCGCCGGTGAACACCTCCGGCAATTCCGCGGCACCGCCGACCCACACCGGGTGGAACTCCAGCACGCGGAATCGCCAGCCGTCCGGCCCCCGCACCGCCTCGGCGTCGTAGTAGCCGCCGAGCATGAAGTGCGTGTCCGGCCGGGCGGCTTCCGGCACGTGCACGGCGACCAGGTGCGCCCGCACCCTGGCCACGTCGCCGTCCGGTTCGACCAGCACGGTGGACCCGGTGTGCAGCGTCTTTTCGAAGCGGTGACGGCCATGCGCGTGGAATTCGGCCACCCCGGCGAGGCCGTGGAACTCCCCGAGCGGGAACACCGCGCGCACGTCCTCGGTGAACACCCGCGCACACCAGTCTTCGTCCTCGCGGCGGTCCATCGAGACCAGGTAGCGATCGGCCAGCTCACGCAGTTCCAGGCGGTCGGCCAGCTCCTGGTCGCGGGCCCCGCCGGGCACGGGCAGCGTCATTTCAGCCTCCACGGGCGAAAAAAGGGGATGGATTCCGAGCAGGCTGGCACGGGCGCGGCGACCGGTCAACGGACCTGCCGAATCCTTGTGTCAGGTCTTCGCAAAAGATCCGGCCGACCAGCGCGTACACCCGAGTGGGGGGTTCCACGGTTCTGCTAGTGTCCGAAAAAGTAACCACAACTGCGATCCACTGGGGGATCTGTGGCGCGGATTCTGTTCACCGACGACGATCCGGACCGGACGGTCCGGATCGTCCCGAGCCTGCGGCAGCGCGGGTTCGAAGTATCCAAAGTAGACGACGAGTCGGCGGTGGTGGCCTGGGCGCCGTTCGCCGACGTGGTGGTGCTCGATCTGGACCTGCCCGCGCTGAACGGGTACGAGGCGTGCCGCCGCATCCGCGCGGCCTGCGGGGTGCCGATCATCGGCACCGCCGAGCACGACTCGGACCTCGAGCGCGTGCTCGGGTTGTGCAGCGGGCTCAGCGCCTTCCTGCCCAAGCCGTTCGACGACCGGCAGCTGCTGCAGCGCATCCACTCCGCGGTCGGGCGTGGCGGGCCGAGGCCGGACGAGATCGCCTACGGGCCGCTGCGGATCACCCCGCAGAGCCGGGAGGTGCGGGTGGGTGAGCGGCAGGTCGAACTGACGAGGAAGGAGTTCGACCTGCTGCACCTGCTCGCCGCGGAGCCGGGCCGGGTCTTCACCCGGCGCGAGATCATGTACGTGGTGTGGAACGACGAATGGGCCCGGTCCAGCCGCACCATCGACACCCATGTGAGCAGCCTGCGCGGCAAGCTCGGCATGGCCTCGGTGGTCCACACCGTGCGGGGCGTCGGGTTCCGGATCGGGCTCGCCGAGCAACTCCGGTCCTGGTCCGTCTCCGCCTGACCCGGTGGCCCCGGCCCACCGCGGCCGGGGCCACCGGGTCGGTGGCGGGCTTCGTCCGGCACGTCAGCCTCCAGATCGGCGCAGGTGAGTGAGGGAGCGAACCTGCCAGGCGCCGGTGTCATTTCGCTGTCAGCGCCGGCTCGGCCTCCCGGCCGATCGGCGCGCTGATGTCCAGTGACTTCATCCGCTGCGACTTCGCCGCGGTGGTGTCCAGCACCCACCGGTGGAAACCCCCGGTCCGTGGTGACTTCAGTCCGCACAGCACGGTCGAGCGGACGGCCCGCTGGAACCGGCTCGCCGGGGTGAAGAACTGCCGCTGCCGGAGCGCTTCCCGCTGGTGGTAGGTGACGAACGGGCGCAACCGGCGCTCCCACTCCCCCAGCGCGAGGTCGAGGCGGCCGGGGTGGGCCGCCAGCAGGGTGCCGAGCAGGTGCGCGCCGGCCATGCCCGCGGACGCCCCCATGCCCGAGTAGAGCGTCATGCACCAGGCGGAGTCGCCCAGCAGGACCACCCGGCCGCGGTGCCAGCTCGTCAGCCGGATCTGCTCGGCGGAGTCGAACAGCGGCCGCTCGGCCCGCTCGAACTCGGTGAGCACCGCCTCCAGCAGCGCACCGGGCGGCTCCGGGCCGAAGGCGGCGCGCAGCCGGTCGATCGGCGGTGCGCCGAACTCCGCGGCCACGTCGCTGGTGCGGTAGGAGAACAACGCCGCCGGCGTGGTGCCGGTGAAGGGGAACAACCACATCGACCGGCCGACCTCGGCCAGCACGGCCCCGTCGCCGGGCCGGATGCCCGGCACCGGCTCGGCCAGCTTCACCGCGCCCACCATGTAGTTCAGCCGCCGCACCCGCGCCGGGCCGAAGACCAGCTCGCGCACCGCCGAGCGCACCCCGTCGGCCCCGACGACGAGGTCGAACCGCTCGGTGCGCGACCGGCCGGTCGCGGTGTCGCGCAGGGTCACCTCGACGCCGCCGTCATCCTGCTCGATCGCGACCGGCTCGGTGGCGTACCGGATCTCCACCTCCGGCGGCAGTGCCCGGAACGCCGCCGCCTCGACGTCACCACGCAGCAGCAGCCGCGGCGTCCCGGGCAGTTCGTGGAAGCCCACGCAGCGGCGGCCGCGGCCGGCGCGGTCCACCTCGTGGGTGCTGCCGGTGTGGCAGGCACGGTCGGTGAGGTCGCCGAGGAAGCCCAGCCGGGCCGCCGCCGCGGTGCCCGCGCCGAACAGGCCGATGAAGTACCCCTCCGTGCGGCGGCCCGGCGCGCGCTCGGCGAGCACCGGCTCCCAGCCGATGCCCCGCAGCCGGATCGCCGCGGAAAGGCCGCTGATGCCCAGGCCGACGACCAGCGCGCGACGACCGTTGTCGGTGTTGTTGATCACAACCCCCGTGCGAATGTGGAAAACTGTTTTCCGTTCACCTCCTTTCTAGTCACTCCGGTGAATGCGGTGAACCTGGTGAACTACAGATTTCCGTCAATTCTTCGCACGCCTGTCCGGTTTCACACCACACGCAACTCCATCAGGGCGGCTTCGGTGCCGGTGTCGCTTTCCCCGACCGGCTTCCACAGCCCGGCGGCCACGTCGTAGGTCTTGGACTGGCCGTTGGCCGCGGTGAGCTTCGCGCTCAGGTTCTTGTCGCCGCCGTAGATCAGGTAGACGCTCGGAACCTGCATGCTCAGGTAGCCGACCTTGCCGGCCGCGCGGAAGCAGACGTCGCCCGCCACCCGGCTTCTGAGCTGGATGAGCGTGTTCTCCCCGCAGTCGGCCAGCGTGATGTGCCCGTCACCGCGGCCGACGACGATCCCCCGCTCGGCCAGGATCTCTTCGGCTCCGGGGTGGAGGAAGTCCTCGACCAGGTGCGAGGGCGCGTCGGCCGCGGGCGCGGCCGCCGCTTCGATGACCGGCGTCGCGGACGGCGCCTCGGCACCGCCCGCGGTGCCGGCGAGACCGGCAGCCCCGGCCACCGAGGCGGTGGCCAGCACTGCGGTCAGCGCGACCTTGGCGGCGGCGGGCAGCTTGGGTGAAGGCATGGTTTTTTTCCTTCGCGACAAAGAGGGAAGAAGAGCGGACAACGGCCAGAATGCCACCGTCCACACCGAACTGGCGATAAGCCATTCGGCCGATTACCGGGGGGGTCGGTGCACTTTTCACTTCTCTGACATTCGACGCCTCGAAGGGCGCGCAAGGTGCGGCACGAAAATGGCGAGAGGGGAACCACCATGGAAAAGAGAACGAGGCACGCGAGATGCCCGGCGGCGACTACGGCGAGCCCTACTGGCACACCGCGCGCATCACCACCGGCGACAACTTCCGCTGACCCGCTTTCACTACGACCACGCCACCACCCCTGGAGCCGAACGCCTGCACGGTCACCAGGCCGTGACGGCGGCACCGCTTTCCCCGGTGCCGCCGGTCCTCGCTCAGACGGTGAGCACGATCTTGCCGCGCGTCCGGCCTTCCTGGCTGAGTTCCCACGCGCGCCTCGCTTCGGCCAGCGGCAGCTCGTGCTCGACGTGCACGGTCAGCTTGCCCTCGTCGGCGAGCCGCGCGAGTTCGGTGAGGCGCGCCGCGTCCGGGCGGGCCCAGAGCTGCTGGCCACCCAGTTCGATGGCGTCACCGTCGACGACGGACACCAGGCGGCCCGGGCTCCGGTGCACCCCGGCGGAATCGTGCACCGCACCACCACCGACGAAGTCGAGCACGACGTCCACCCCGTCCGGCGCGAGTTCCCGCACCCGGTCGGCCAGCCCGTCGCCGTAGGTGACCGGCTCCGCGCCCAGCGACCGCAGGAACTCGTGGTTGCGTTCGCTCGCCGTGCCGATCACCCGCGCGCCGCGTGCGACGGCGAGCTGGACCCCGACCGAGCCCACTCCCCCGGACGCGCCGTGCACAAGCACGGTGTCCCCGGCGCCGGCCTTCACCCGGTCGATCGACTGCAGCGAGGTCAGCCCGGCCAGCGGCAGCCCGGCCGCCTGCGCCCAGCTCAGCGACGCGGGCTTGCGGGCGAGCATCCGCACGCTGGCCGACACGCGCTCGGCGTAGGCGCCGAGGTGGGCCGAATCCTTGCGGATGTAGCCGTACACCTCGTCGCCCACGGCGAACTCCGGGACGTCCGGGCCGAGCGCGGCGACCACCCCGGCGACGTCCCAGCCAGGCACCAAGGGGAACCGGACCTCCATCAGCGGGTCCAGGTAACCGGCGCCCAGCTTCCAGTCCACCGGGTTGACCCCGGCGGCCCGCACCTCGATCAGCACCTCACCGGGGCCGACCTTCGGCTCGGGGTGTTCGGACAGGGTGAGCTGGTCTGGACCGCCGTATCCGGCCTGGGTGATCGCCTTCATGCCGCCATTCAACCCCGGTGGCGGTCACGGCGTTCCGTTCTACCGGGTGAACGTCCACACCGCGCGGGCGCCGGGGCCGACCACCAGTTCCGAGTGCCCGATCGGCTCGGTGTGCCGGTAGCCCACCGGGTGGTTCAGCGAGAACTCCACCTGGCGCAGGCCGGTTTCGGCGAGCGGCACGGCGTCGAACCGGAGCGTGGTCCCCCCGCCCTTGGCCACGACACCGCCCGGCACCGGCAGCACGGCGAACCCGCCCGCCCGCAGCAGCGGCACGGTGTTGTCGAGGTCCCGCTGGGTCACCGCGAGGTGGACGCCGGTGACGTCGCGCATGAGGTGCTCGCGGTAGCCGTCGTTCAGGTAGCGCTCGCGGCCGACGTCACCGGGGTAGTTCGCCGGCTCGGTGTTGCCGCGCGGGTCGGCGAAGTACTCCGACCGGTATTCCATGCCCCAGGCGCCGAAGCGGTCGTACTGGTCGGTGGTCAGCACGGCGTCGAACCACGGCACCGGGACGCCGTCGCCGAAGTCGCGGGTCTGGAGGAACTCGACCGGCTCGGTGACGCCCTGCTCGTGCAGGCGTTCCACCGCGGTGTCCAGATCGCCGTCCCGCTCGGCCGAGACCCCCATGCCGCCGGCGCCGAGTTCGCTGTCCTGGCCGGGCAGCTCGCCGGCGCCGAACAGTTCGAGGTAGGTCTCGCGGCCCAGCAGGTAGCGGCCGGTCCAGGTCTGCCCGCCGGCCCCGGTGCTGGTGCGCACCTCGAAGTTGGCGAACTCCCGGAGGTAGTCCGAATGCTCGATGGCGTCGGCGGTCTCGGTGTCGAGCACGCCGTACGCGTGGTTGTAGTACAGCAACTGCCCACTCGGCCCGGCCGCCGCGGCAGCCCCGGTGAGACCGATGGTGAGGCCTGCGGCGAGGGCCAGGGAAATCCGCGTCATCCGGCGAACCAGCATAGGTGTGATCATAGGATCACGGGGAAAACGATCACTCGGCTTTCGCTGGAGCCGCCGTCTCGAGCTGCTCGAGACTGCCGGACATGAGGGTGCGCACGTGCTCGGTCAGGTGCTCGAGCGGCCAGTCCCACCAGGCGATCGCGAGCAGCCGGTCGATCTCCTCCTGGTTGTACCGCGTGCGGATGAGCTTCCCCGGGTTCCCGCCGACGATCCCGTAGTCCGGCACGTCCGAGGTGACCACGGCACCCGAGGCGATGATCGCGCCGTGCCCGATCCGCACGCCGGGCATGACCGTCACGCCGTGGCCGAACCAGACGTCGTGGCCGACCACGGTGTCCCCGCGGGCGGGCAGCCCGGTGATCAGGTCGAAGTGCTCCGCCCACGAGCCGCCCATGATCGGGAACGGGAAGGTGGACGGGCCGTCCATCCGGTGGTTGGCGCCGTTCATGATGAACCGCACCCCGGTGCCCAGCGCGCAGAACCGGCCGATGACCAGTTTTTCCGGGCCGTAGTGGTAGAGCACGTTGCGGGTCTCGAACGCGGTGGGCTCGTCCGGGTCGTCGTAGTAGGTGAACTCCCCCACTTCGATCAGCGGCGATTTCACCAGCGGTTTGAGCAACACCACCCGTTCCTGGCCCGGCATCGGGTGGAGCAGCGTCGGATCGGCGGGCACGGGCATGCGGCGGCTTCCTCGCGGGTCGGGGGCTGTCCTCCCCCGGATCCTAGGTGGCCGCGTCAGCCGGATTCGGCGGGCGACAGGCCATTGAGGACAGTGGCGACCATGGCGTGGACGGCGTCCCGGTCCGGCGCGGGGCCGGTCCGGTCGGCGAAGAGCAGGTGGGCCGAGCCGATCAGCATGGGCGCGAGGCCTTCGACCGCGGCTTCCGGCGCGAGGCGGTTCCGCTCGCGTTCGGCGGCGAGGTAGGTCTCGATCATGCCCACGGCGTCGGTCAGCACCGGGATGCCCGCGGGCCAGGTGTCGCGCAGGCGCGCCCGCAGTTCGTCCCGGAAGGTCACCAGGGCGACGATCGACACCGCGACCGAGCCGAACAACGCGATCAGCGCGTCGGTCAGGTTGCCGGTCACCGAACCGGTGCCCACGGCTTCGCGCAGGGCCTCGGCCTGCGCGTCCATCCGGTGCACGCGGTCCAGCACGAACTCGGCGAGGAAGGCGTCGAAATCGTCGAAGTGCCGGTGCAGCACGCCTTTCGCGCACCCCGCCTCGGTGGTGACCGCGCGGCTGGTCAGCCCGCTGGGGCCGTCGCGCAGGAGCACGCGGTCGGCCGCTTCGAACAACTGCGCCCGCACCGCGCGCAGCGCTACCCCGGTCGGCATCCCGGCGTCCTCCTTGCTTGAGTGGGCGCTTGCCCACTAGGGTGGGCGCATGCCCACTATAGGTGAGTCGTTCGGCGTGGACGCCGAGCGCTACGACCGCACGCGTCCCGTCTACCCCGGCGCGCTGGTGGCGGACGTCGTCACGAGGAGCCCGGGCCGCGAAGTGCTCGACGTCGGCTGCGGCACCGGGATCGCCGCCCGCCAGTTCCAGGCGGCCGGGTGCACCGTGCTCGGCGTCGAACCGGACGAGCGGATGGCGCGGTTCGCCCGCGGCACCGGCATCGATGTCGAGGTGTCGACCTTCGAGGACTGGGCGCCCGGCGAGCGGCGGTTCGACGCGGTGATCGCGGCGCAGGCCTGGCACTGGGTCGACCCGGCCGCGGGCGTGGCCAAGGCGGCCCTGGTGCTGCGCCCCGGCGGCACGCTGGCCGTGTTCTGGCACGCTTTCGTCCCGCCGGCGGAGGTGAACGACGCCCTCGCGGCAGCCTACGAACGCGCGGTGCCCGACCCGCCGTTCGACCTGCGCAAGGTGAAGACCCACGGCTACGAGCCACTGGCCGACAAGGCCGCCGGCGACATCCGGGCCGCGGGTGGGTTCGCCACCCCGGAACACCGGCGGTACGAGTGGGACCAGCGCTACACCCGCGACGAATGGCTGGCGCTGACCTCCACCACGGGCGCGTTCACCCACCTCCCGCCGGAGCAGGCGGCCGCGGTGCTCGACGAGGTCGCCGCGGTGGTCGAGGACGAGTTCACCGTGCACTACTCCACCCTCGCAGTCACCGCTTCCCGCGCCGCTCGCTAACCGACGCGGGCCCGCGGTCGCGAGGTCCGGTACAGGATGACGACGAACGCGGGCACGCCGATGATCGAGGTGACCACCCCGACCGGCACCTCCTGCGGGTCGAGCGCGGTGCGCGCCAGCGTGTCCACCCAGACCAGGAACACCGCACCCGCCACCGCGGTCACCGGCAGCAGGCGGAGGTGCCCGGCACCGACGAGCGCCCTGGCCGCGTGCGGCAGCACCAGTCCGACGAAGCCGACCGCGCCTGCCGCGCTGACCAGTGCGGCGGTCAGCAACGCGGTGACGCACAGCAGCACGATCCGCGTGCGCCCCACCGAAACCCCCAGCGCGGCGGCCGTGTCCTGCCCGAGGGCGAACACGTCCAGCGTGCGGGCGTGCCCGAAACACACGCCCAGCGCCACGGCCAGCACCAGCGCGCCCACCGCGACCTCCGTCCAGGAAGCGCTGGCGAACGAGCCGAGCAGCCAGAACAGCACCCCGCGCGTGGTCTCGGCGTCGGCTGCGGTGAGCACGACGAACGAGGTGAGCGCGGAGAACAACTGCATGGCCGCGACACCGGAAAGCACCACGCGATCGGTGCTGCCGCCGAGCATCCGGCTCAGCACCAGCACGGACGCGAACGACAGCGCGGCACCGGCGAAGGCACCGGCGGACAACGACACCACCCCGCCGCCCACGCCGAGCACGACCACCAGCACGGCACCGGTCGACGCACCGGAGGACACACCCAGCACGAACGGGTCCGCCAGCGGATTGCGCAGCAGCGACTGCATCACCACCCCGCACACGGCGAGCCCGGCACCGCAGACCGCGGCCAGCAGCGCCCGCGGCAGCCGCAGGTGCCACACGATGCCGTCACGCAGCGGGCTGAGCACCGGCTCGCCGAGGCCGAGGTGCGCGAGCACGGTCGAATACACCTCGCCGATGCCGATCCCGGCCGGGCCGATGGTGATCACCACCGCGATCGAGAGCACGAGCACGCCGAGCCCCACCACGCAGAACCAGGCCACCTGCGACCCGGTGCGCGGCCGCTTCACCCGGCGAGCCCGAACTTCCGCAGCGCCTGCGCGACCTGCTCGGTGCCGTCCACGGTCCGGATCGACGGATTCATCGCCTGCCCGCTGAGCAATACGAAGCGCTTGTTCTTCACGGCTTCGAGGTTCTGGGTGACCGGGTGCGACTCGAGGAAGGCGATCTTGGCCTCACCGGTTTCCGCGGTCTGCGAGCGACGCGTGAGGTCGCCGAGCACGATCACCCGCGGATCGCGTTCGGCGACGGTCTCCCAGTTGATCTGCGGCCATTCCGCGTGGGTGTCGTCGAAGACGTTGCGCGCCCCGAGCGTGGTGGTGATGACGCCCGGCGCCCCGCAACACCCGGCCAGGTAAGGGGATTCGGCGTTGGCGAACCAGTAGAGCAGGCTGACGTCCTGCGCGTGCGTGGTCGCGCGGTCCATCCGCCCCTTCAGCTCGGTGATCAGCTGCTCGCCGCGTGGCTCCACCCCGAACAGGCTCGCCAGCTGGCGGATCTCGGTGTAGACGACCTCCATGGTCAGCGTCTCGGTGCGCACCCCGTCGCCGCCGGCTTCGTTGTCCTTGAGGCAGTCGGTCGGCGAGACGTAGGTCGGCACGCCGAGTTGCTCGAACTGCTCGCGCGTGGCCACGCCCCCCTGGCCGAGCGTGGAGACGAACGAGGCCGCCACGAAGTCCGGTTCGACGGCCAGCACCGCCTCGAAGGACGGGTTGTTCTCGGCCAGCCGGGGCACTTTCGCGTTGTCGGCGGCCAGCGCGGGCAGCACCGGGTCGGTCCAGGTGGCCGTGCCCGCCATCCGGTCGGCCAGGCCCAGCGAGAGCAGGATCTCCGCGCTGCCCTGGTTCAGCGCGACCGCGCGCTCGGGCGGCTTGGCCACGCTCACCCGGTGCCCGCAGTTCTCCGCGGTCCTGGTGGCGGGTGTTTCGGCGGGGTCCGGCGTGCACGCGGTGAGGAGCAGCGCGGCGGCGATCAGGGCGGAACGGAACTGGGGCACGGGCGATCCCTGCGTCGAGGGCCCGAACGCGGAGCCCAGCGGTCTGGTGGCCCCGGCGCGCCGGGGTGCCAGCAGGTCTTCGGACTCGGGGTCGTCCGGGCAGAACGCCTTCCCGGACCGGGGTCCAGTGGCCGTTGTCCTGCCCGTCGCCGCTCACCGCTGCGCGTCAGCTCCGGATTCCCACCGGATTCCCTGACCCACGCCCGGAGCGTGGGTGCGACTGGCGCGGGAGAACGTATCACGGGGCCCACCGGGCGGCCCTTGACCGGCCTGTGGGATGTCGTGCAATCTTTTCCGAAGTTGTTCGTTGTTGTTGAATAAGGTGCAGGAGCAACCCAAAGATGACCGCTTCCCGGTTCAGATCCGCTTCTCGGGCACTCGCCGCTCTGCTCGTCTCCGGCGCGATGGTGGCGGGGCTCGCACCCGCCTCGGCCGCACAGGTCCCGGACTACGGCACCGCCGAAGCAGGCAACCCGTTCGTCGACGGCTGGTACGCCGACCCGGACGTGGCCATCTACGACAACACCTACTGGGTCTTCCCGACGACCTCGCGGGTCTACGCCGAACAGACGCACCTCGACGCGTTCTCGTCGAAGGACCTCGTGCACTGGACCAAGCACAGCAACGTGCTGACCACCGAATCCGTGTCGTGGGCGAAGTACGCGGTGTGGGCACCGGCGCCGATCGAGCGCGACGGCAAGTACTACCTCTACTTCGCCGCCAACGACATCCAGAGCGACTCCGAGCACGGCGGCATCGGGGTCGCCGTCGCCGACCGGCCGGAAGGCCCGTACTCCGACGCGCTCGGCCACCCGCTCATCGACGCCTTCCACCACGGCGCGCAGCCCATCGACCAGGACGTCTTCATCGACGACGACGGTCAGGCGTACATGTACTACGGCGGCTGGGGCCACGCGAACGTGGTCAAGCTGAACGAGGACATGACCAGCCTCGGCACCTTCGAGGACGGCAGCACCTACCGCGAAATCACCCCGACGCCGGAGTACGTCGAGGGCTCGCAGATGTTCAAGCGGAACGGCAAGTACTACCTGATGTGGTCCGAGGGCGGCTGGACCGGGCCGAACTACTCGGTGTCCTACGCCATGGCCGACTCGCCGCTCGGGCCGTTCACCAAGCTGGACAAGGTGCTCGCGCAGGATCCGGCGGTGGCACGCGGTTCGGGGCACAACTCCGTGATCAACGTGCCCGGCACCGACATCTGGTACATCGTCTACCACCGGCGCCCGCTCAGCGAGACCAACGGCAACCACCGCCAGCTCGCCTACGACCGGATGAACTTCAACGAAGACGGCACCATCGCGCGCATCACGATGAAGGTCGAGGACAACTTCGCCGACGACAACACCTTCGGCTGGAAGACCTACGGCGGGCAGTGGACGGCGAAGGCCGGGCAGCTGCGCGCGGACCGCTCGGCGGGCGGGAAAGCGTTGCTGGACACCAACTTCGGGAACTTCACGCAGGACACGGACGTGCGGCTGACCTCCAGCCGCGGGGACGCCGGAGTGATCTTCCGGGCGACCGGCGCCGCGGTGGGCACCGACAGCTACCGGGGCTACTACGCCGGGATCACCGCGGCGGGCCGGGTCGTGCTCGGCCGCGCCGACAACTCGTGGACCGAACTGGCGTCGGCTCCGGTGAGTGACGCGATCGGCAAGCCCCACCACCTCCGGGTGACCGCGGTCGGCTCCTCGATCCAGGTGTTCGTCGACGACCTGACCACGCCGAAGCTCAGCGTCACCGACACCACCCACGCCAGCGGCTCGAACGGGGTCCGGGTGTTCGGCGCTTCGGCGTTGTTCGACAACGTCGAGGTCCGCCCGGCGGGCTGAGTGTCGATCGCGGGTGACGCCGTTCGTGTAGGAAGTACAGATTCCGCGCGAAGGGAGTCATCCGCGATGGCGTTCAGCGAAGAAGAGCTCGCCTATCTGCGCTCGCAGCCGCTCGCCCGGCTGTCCACCGTCTCGGCGGACGGGCAGCCGGACGTGGTGCCGGTGGCGTTCGAGGTCGACGGCACGGGGTTCTGGATCGGCGGCGGCGCCACCGTCGTGCACACCCGCAAGGTCCGCAACGTCGCGGGCGGGCACGACCAGGTGGCGCTGGTCATCGACGACCTGGTGTCGATGGAGCCGTTCATCGCCCGGGGCATCCGGGTCTACGGGCACGCCGGGGCGCCGCAGGAACGGGTCGGCATGGTCGGCCCCGGGGTGTACCTGCGGATCACGCCGACGGTGTCGTGGAGCTGGAACCTGGCGGGCGAGCCCGTCGGCGCGCGGTGGTACGAGGCGGTGCGCAGGGTGCATCAGGTCCACAGTGGAGGGGGTTCTAACATTCCGGGGTGAGCGCCTACCACGATTTCGACGACCTGGAGTACCTGGACGCCTCGGCCCTGCCGGAGCGGCAGCAACGCATCTTGGTCACCATCCAGGACTGGGTGAACCGGCACGGGTACTCCCCCAGCAACCGCGAGATCGGGGACGCGGTGGGCCTGCGGTCCTCGTCGTCGGTGTCGAAGCACCTGGCGGCGCTGGAGGAGAAGGGATTCCTGCGGCGGGGCAGCTCGGTGTCGCGGCCGATGGACGTACGCCTGTTCCTGCGCGGCACGCACCGCCCCGACGCGGACGGCGACTCGGTGAGCGTCCCCGTGGTCGGGCACATCGCCGCGGGCACCCCGATCTCCGCCGACGAGCACGTCGACGACGTCCTGACCCTGCCCCGGCAGTTCGCCGGGCGCGGCACCGTCTTCGGCCTGCAGGTACGGGGGGACTCGATGATCGACGCCGCCATCTGCGACGGGGACACCGTTGTGGTGCGCCAGCAGCCCGAAGCGCACTCGGGGCAGATCGTCGCCGCCATGATCGACGAGGAGGCCACCGTCAAGGTGTACCGGCGGCGCAACGGCCACGTCTACCTGGAACCCCGGAACCCGGCCTACGAACCCCTCGACGGAGACAACGCCGTCATCCTCGGCGTAGTCGTCTCCGTCCTACGCACCGTCTAACCCCCCGCATACGACCCCCACGCTCACGCACCCGAACCCCACGTTCAGACACCCGAACCGCACACTCAGGCACCCGAACCCCGCGTTCAGGCATCCGAACCCCACACTCGCGTACGCGAGTTCCACACTCAGGCACCCGAGTCACGCACTCGCGCAGCCGAGTTCTGCGTTCAGGTAGCCGAGTCCTGCGTTCCGGCGTCCGAACTCGACGTTCGGGGCGCGAGCGCTGCGCGACTGCCCCATGGGTTCCCACCCCCGAACGCAGAACTCGGGCGGCCTGAATCTCGGACACGTGTGCTCGAGTGTGGGGTTCAGCCGTCCGAACGTTGAAGTCGCGTGCCTGAGTGTGCGGTTCGGCTTCCTGAACGTGGAATTCGCGCCCTCGAGTGCGGGACCCGCCCCCCGCCAACGTAAGACTCGACTGTCCCCAACGTGGAACTCGGCCGTCCGAACGTCGAACTCGGCTGCCTGAACGTAGGAATCGGCTACCTGAGTGTGGGGTTCGGGTGCCTGAACGTGAAGCTCGCGTGCGCGAGTGTGGGGTTCGGGTGCCGGAGGGTGGGGTTAGGGGCGCGGGGTTTCTTTGGCGCGGGCGGCTTCTTTGCGGGCTTCGGCTTGGATGGCGCGTTCGCGCGTGAGCCACTCCGGGTTTTCCGCTTTGAGCGCGTCGATCTGTTCGGTGGTCAGCGGGTCGGTGAGGCCGGCGCGGGCGAGGCCGCCGATCGAGATGCCGAGTTTCGCGGCGGCGACCTGGCGGGGGTGCGGGCCGTTGCGGCGCAGGTCCCGCAGCCACTCGGGCGGGTCGGCCTGCAGGGCGTTCAGCTCGTCGCGCGAAACGACACCCTCTTGGAACTGCGCGGGGGTGGCTTCGAGGTACACGCCCAGCTTCTTCGCCGCGGTCGCGGGCTTCATCGTCTGGGAGGTCTTGTGCGACGTCATGCGGTCCAGGGTAACCAGCCCGATCACGCCCGGTAATCTGGCCGCCGTGACCGAATCGTTCAGCCTCGCGTACGTGCCGGGGGTGACGCCGGGCAAGTGGGTGCGGATCTGGGCCGAGCGCCTGCCGCGCACCCCGCTGCACCTGATCCAGGTGACCCCCGCCGAAGCCGAGGCGAAGGTCCGCGACCGCGAGGCCGACGCGGCCCTGCTGCGCCTGCCGATCGACCGCACCGGCCTGCACGCGATCCCGCTCTACACCGAGACCACCGTGGTCGTGGTGCCGAAGGACCACTTCACCGCCGCCGCCGAGGAAGTGTCCATCCAGGACCTGGCGGGCGAGGTCCTGCTGCACCCGCTGGACGACACCCTCGACTGGCCGCGGCCCCCCGGCGAACTCGCCGCCCACCGGCCGGCCACCACCGCGGACGCGATCGAACTGGTCGCCGCCGGGGTCGGCCTGCTGGTGGTGCCCCAGTCGCTCGCGCGCCTCCACCACCGCCGCGACCTCACCTACCGGCCGCTGACCGACGCCCCCGAGTCACCGGTGGCGTTGTCGTGGCTGGAGGAGGAGACCACCGACCTGATGGAGCAGTTCATCGGGATCGTGCGCGGCCGGACGGTCAACAGCACCCGCGGCCGCCAGCCCGAACCCTCCCCGGTGAAACGCAAGAAGCCGCAACAACAACGCACCGGCGGGGCTCCCAAGCCGAAACGTGGGAAGCCCCGCCGCCGCTCCTAGCAGTTGTTCTTCACCGGCTTGCCCGCGAACCGCTCGCCGAGGAAGCCGAGCACGCTCCCGGCGGAGAACACCAGCGTCGTGACGTGCTCCCCGACGAAGATCCCCCAGGTCACGTCCACCCCGGCCGCGCAGTACTTCGAGCGCAGTTCCTGGGCCTGCGCCAGCGGGATGATCTCGTCGACGATGCCGTGGAACAGGTAGATCGGTGCCTCCGGCGTCCGATCGCCGAGCTCGTTCTCGTCCAGGCGCGCCTGCCAGTCCGGTTCGGCCAGCGGGTTGCTGGTGGTGTAGTCGGCGATGTGCCCGAAGGCGTAGCCGAACACCGCGTCGACACAAGCGCCCTGCTGGGTTTCGTACAGCTCGCGGCCCTTGTCGTTGAGGTACGCGGGCAGGTCCAGTTCCGGGTAGGCCGCGTCCAGGCCCAGCGCGGACAGCAGCAGGAACCCGAAGCCGATGCTGCCGTCCAGGTACTGCGACACCGCGGTCAGGTCGGCGGGTGTGCCACCCGCGGTGATGGCGGCGACGTCGAGTTCCGGGGCGTACTCGGGCGCGAGTTCCCCGGCCCACGCCGCTCCCCCGCCGCCCTGCGAGTACCCGGAGAACGCCACCGGGCCACCGGCTTCGAGCCCGGCGGCGGGCAGCCGGGTGGCCGCGCGGACGGCGTCGATCACCGTCCGGCCTTCGGACTGCCCGACCACGTAGGTGTGCAGGCCGGGTGTGCCGAGCCCTTCGTAGTCGGTGATGGCCACGGCCCAGCCCCGCTGCAGCATCGCGTCGATGAACAGCGGTTTCTCGTAGTCCGGCTGGAACTTCGACGGCGCGCACGAGTCGCCGATGCCCCGCGTGCCGCTGGCCACCGAGACGATCGGCCGCTCGCCGTCCCCGGTCCACGCCTTCGACGGCACCAGCACCCGCCCCGACACCGCGATCGGCGTGCCGGTGGCCGAGGTCGACCGGTAGAGCACCAGGTACCCCCGGACGCCGGACTGCCCCGGCAGCTGCCGCCACCAGATCACGTCACCGTTCTCGCCGGCGGGCAACGGGCTGGGTGGGGTGTAGAAGGCGTCGCCCGGCGGGCCCTGCGGTGGGTCGGCGGCCAGCGCGGGTGCGGCGGACACCGTCAGCGCGGCGATCACCACCACGACGAAGGCGCGCCACGTCTTGCGGAAACTGCGCATCGGAGAACTCCTCGTTGAGTCCGGTTACCTCAGAAAACGCGGTCGACCTCGGTGGTGACCAGGCGGTCCAGCGCCCGTTCGGCCACCGCGGCGATGGTCATCGACGGGTTGCAGGCGGCGGTGGTGCCGGGCATCAGCGCGCCGTCGAGCACGTAGAGCCCGCGTTGCCCGAGCACGCGGCCTTCCAGGTCGCAGACCGACTCCATGGCGGCACCGCCCAGCGGGTGCCAGGTGGTCGGCGCGATCGCGGTGGTGTCCACCAGCACGCTCAGCGGACCGGCGATCCGCGAGATCCGCTCGTGGATGCGCCGGCTCAGTTCGCGCTCGGCCCCGGCGGGCCAGTGCAGGACGATGTCGTCCTTGGCCGAGTCGTAGACGAACCGGCCGCGGTCCTGGCTGATGCCGAAGCCGACGAGCATGGTGGTCCGCAGGTCCGGCAGCGGCGGCAGGGACGCCTGGATGACGGTGTTCGCCAGCGCCGGGTCGTCCCACTCCTTGCTGCCGTAGACCACCGGGCCGCCCTGCGGCGCGCCGAAGTCGTCGGCGAGGTCGGTCCAGGTGTAGATCCGGTCGCCGTTGCTGCCCCAGCCGCTGCCGAGGCCGTCGGGCAGGTCGGGGATGCCACCCTTGGCCGCCGCGCGCATCAGCAGGCGCGTGGTGTTCGCCGTGCCCGCCGCCAGCACGAGCGCCTTCGCGGTAAGCACCTTCTTCTCCAATACCGTGCCGCGCGTGTTGATGCGGTCGACGGTGATCTCCCACCGGCCGTCCGCCGCCTTCGCCACTTCGGTGACGTTGTGCTGGGTCGCCACCGTGCAGAGCCCGGTGGCCTCCGCGGCGGAGAGGTAGGTGACGTCCACCGAGTGCTTGCCGCCGTTGTTCACGCCGAGCGCGCAGTCACCGTTCGTGTAGGACGGCTGCATTTCGCCGTCCAGCTCGCGCAGCGCGTAGTCCCAGTCGATCGGCATCGGGATCTTCGACACCGCGTAGCCGGCTTTCTCGGCGCTGCGGGCGAAAACCCGGGCGGCGGCGTAGGTCTTGCTCGCGATCAGCTCGTCCGGCGCGGTCCGGACCCGCAGCATCCGCGCGACACGCGGGTAGTAGACGCGGTCCATTTCGGCGTAGTCGAGCTGCTCGGGGAAGCAGGTGTTGAACAGCTCGGCCGTCGGCTGCAGCGTCATGCCCTGGTACACCAGCGATCCACCGCCGACGCCCGCCGCGCACATCATGCCCATGCCCTTGCCGGAGACCTGCTCCAGCAGCCCGGTGTACGGCTCGAACGGCACGGACGGGATGCCCGGCAGCGAGGGCGCCGAGCCCAGCCAGAACATCCGCTTGTCCGGCGAGGTGGCGTGCGGGAACGTCTCGGCGTCCGGCCCGGTCGGCCAGCGGCGCCCGCGTTCGAGGACCAGGACGGGCACGCCCGCCTGCGCCAGCCGCAGTGCCGTGACCCCGCCGCCGAACCCCGAGCCGATGATCACCACGCGGTGCTCCTCGCGGGTGAGGGGCACGCGGGCCGAGGCCCGGCCGGCGCCGAGCAGCGACAGCCCGGTCGCGGCCGCGGCACCGGCCAGGACGGAACGGCGGCTCACGGTAGGCATAGGCGGGTCCTCCTGGGAGACGAGCGGTGATTACCGAGGGCAACCGTAGGGGGACTAAGCGAGAGAGTGAATGGATTGCCCGTCTCACTACTCATGAGTAGCCTGTAACTCCATGCGCTCCGTGCCCCCGGCAGCACCCCGGCGCGTGGACGCTCGCCGCAACCGGGAGACGATCCTGCGCGCGGCCGACCAGGCGTTCACCGAGAACGCCGAAGTGGTGGCGCTGGACGAGATCGCGCGCCGCGCCGGGCTCGGCCGGGCGACGGTCTACCGCCACTTCCCCGACCGCAAGGCACTCGGCCTGGCGGTGGCCGCTGAACACCTGGCGGCGCTGAAGAAGGTGGTGCGCCAGCGCCGGTCGTTCCGCGAACTGCTGCACACCGTGCTCTCCATGCAGGCCGAGCGGCGCCCGCTCGTCCGCCTGTTCCGGGAGCTGCCCGAGCGCAGCCAGCGCCAGTTCACCCACGCGCTGATCGCGGTGCTGCGGCCCGCCTTCGACGAGGCCCAGCGCCAGGGCACGCTGCGCCGCGACATCCAGCCCGCCGACCTGGCGCTGCTGTTCGAAATGCTCGAAGCCGCGCTCACCTCGGGCCCGGCGCCGATGGACCGCGCGGAACCGGCCCGGCGGCTGGTCGAGGTGCTGCTGGACGGCCTGTTCCAGGACGCGCGGACCTGACCCCCATCGCGGTCCACAGTGGATTGTGGTGCGAACGACCGACAGTGTGGGCGGGGAAACCGCGCTAGCGTGACCGCGCGGTCGAGGAACCAGCGCGCTCACGGTGACCTCGATCGAGCCGGGCGTGCCCGCCGACGACGGCGACGAGCACCCCGGGAAACCGGTCCTGTGGGGTTTCTGAATCCCACCGGGGGAACCTGGCCGGCTCGCGGGGGATCCGCCCCCCAACCCTTCGCGAGCCGGCCGGAACCTCAGCCGAGGTGGGCCAGCACCGCCCCGGCGCTCGCCTTCATGCCCGCCAGGTTCGGGTGGATGGGCGCAGCCAGTGAGGTCGGGAACAGCCCCTCGACCCACTTGGTGCCCGGCGCCTGACACACGTCGTGGCCTCGGGTGAAGGTGTCGACGTACTCCACCCCGTGGCTCTCGGCCTGCTCGGCGACGACCTCGTTGAGCGCCTGCTCCACACCGTCCAAATAGGACACATCACCCGCGGCGATCGGCACGATCGGGAAGCAGCCGCCGCTTTCCGGCAGGATCGCCGGGTAGCCGACGAGCACGATCCGCGCCTGCGGCGCCCGCGCGCGGATGCCGTCGATCGCCGCGCCCAGCGTGGGCGCGAACTGCTCGAACCGCTCACGCAGCTGGTCCGTGCCGCCCGCGGTGTAGTGCTTCTCGCACGGCGCGCCCGCCGGGTTCGTGACCGCGAGCAGGCTGCAGGTGATCACGATCTCCCCGAAGCCGACGTCGTTGCCGCCCATGCCCATGGTGACCAGGTCCGTGTCCTCGGTGAGCGCGTCGTACTGCGGTGGGACGAAGCCGAACTGGTGCCCGGTCAGGTCCCGCGTGGTCGCCCCGCCGCAGCTGACGTCGGTGAATTCGGCCACGCCGAGGGCGGCGGCCACCAGCGACGGGTAGTTGTGGTCCGACCGCAGGCACGGCAGGGACACCTGGTTCGGGATCAGCGGGCCGGAGGTGAAGGAGTCGCCGAGGGCGACGTACCGGCCGGTGGGCTCGGCGGCGGAGGCCACCGAGGGGACGAGCAGGGCGGCGGCCAGTGCCACCGCGGCGGGCAGGGCGAAACGACGTCGTTCCGAGACCATGGTCAGCTCCGAGGGGTGAGGTGGGTCACGCGAACGCTACTGACGGGTTTGAATTTCGGTCAACACTTTGACCGGGATTCAACCCGGGTAGGGTGCGCAGGTGACCAGGCCTTCCCGCGGGCGCCACCCCGATCCCGAGCGCGCGCTGCTCGAGGCCGGGAGGCGGTTGTTCGCCCGGCGCGGCTACGAGGCGGTGTCGATCGACGAGATCGCCGCCGAAGCCGGGCTGGCGAAAGGGCTGCTGTACTACTACTTCACCGGGAAACGGGCGCTGTACCGGGAGATCGTGCGTGCCGCCGGTGACGCGCTGGCGGACCGGACCGCGCCGGACCCGGCGCTGCCGGCGGGCGAGCGGACCGCGGCCGTGCTGGACGCGGTGATCGCGTGGGCCAAGGAGTACGGGGAAAGCACCCGGTTGCTGCTCGCCCAGCACACCGGCGCCGACCCCGAACTGCGGGCGATCATCCAGGCGGCACGCGACCGCCAGGCCGAGATGATGCTCGAGGGACTGCGGCAGACGGGCGCCGAACTCGGCAAACCGCCGCTGCCCGAGACCCCGGTGCTGCGCCATGCCGTGCACGGCTGGATCGCCTTCGTCGAAGCGGTTCTGACGCAGTGGCTGGAGAAACCGGACATCAGCGAAGACCGGCTCCGCGAACTGCTGCTGCGTGCGGCAGGCGGCGCGCTGTCCGCCGCCCGCCGCACGAGCGCCTAGCTGTATTGCCCTGATGCGTTGTTGACGCGGGTGATGGGTGGTTGGCCTGCGAGTGCGGTGTGGGCTCGGTGGTGGTTGTAGGTGTGGAGGAAGTCGGGCAGGGTGTCGGCGCGTTGCTTGCTGCTGGTGAAGGTGTGGGCGTAGGCCCATTCTTCGGTGAGGGTGCGGTTGAAGCGTTCGGCTTTGCCGTTGGTTTGGGGCCGGTAGGCGCGGGTGAGGCGGTGGGTGGCGCCGATGTCGGTGAGTGCGTGGGCGAAGGCGCGGGAACGTCGGTAGGCCATGGCGTTGTCGGTCATGACCCGTTCGATGGCCGGGATGCCGTGGGCGGCGAGTGCTTGTGCTGCTCGGCGCAGGAAGTCCGCGCAGGTGGTGGCGGTCTCGTCGGGGTGGATCTCAGCGTAGGCCAGGCGGGTGTGGTCGTCGATGGCGCAATGGACGTAGTCGTAGCCCGCCCGTGGTGCGCGGCGGGCGGCGTGGCGCTGGGGGCTGTCACGGCCGTGGGCGCGCCAGCCGCCGCCGTCGCGTATCCGGCCGAGTTTTTTGACATCGACGTGGACCAGTTCGCCGGGGCGTGCGCGTTCGTGGTGGCGGGTCAGCACCCGGTGCACCGTGGAGGCGTGCAGGCCCAGGATGCCGGCGATCCGGGCGGGGCCGAGCCGGCGTGAGCGGCGCAGGGCCAGGATCGCGGATTCGGCCTCGGCCGTGGTGCGGCGGGGGCAGTGACGCGGGCGGCTGGACCGGTCATGCAGGCCGTGTTCGCCCTCGAGCCGATAGCGGCGGACCCACTTGTGGGCGGTCGCCCGGGACACTCCCATTTCCGCGGCGACGTGCGCGACCGGGCGCCCCGCGGTGACCCGCTGCACCAGCAGCCGCCGCCCATACACGGTCAACCGGGCATTACGGTGGGACATGAAGACCTCCGTTGTGCGGTAGAAGGCGTCAGACACCTCCACCCCACACGGAGGTCTTCCTCATGAACAACCCGACGCGCCGCTCAACCGTCAACAACGTCCATGGTCACTACACCTAGCCCACGAGCGCGGTGACCCGGATTTCGACCCGCATGTTCGGCGCGCCCAGGGCGGGCACCCCGATCTGGGTCCAGATCGGCGCGCGGTCGCCCATGCGCTCGCGCATCTGCTCCACCATCACGCGGCCGTGGACCTCGCCGATGAAATCGGCTCCGGGCTCGGGGATGTGGTAGGAGTTCACGCTGACGACGTCGCGCCAGGTCGCGCCTGCCGTGGCCAAGGTGCGCTCCACGTTGTCGAAGGCGCGGACGATCTCCTTCTCCAGGTCGGCCGGGAAGGTGAACTCGTCGTCCCACCCGCCCTGCCCCGAGATCTCCACGCGGTCGCCGACGCGCAGCGCCTGGTTGTAGTGCATGTTCTTCAGCTGCGTGTCGCCGTATCCGGGCGTGGCGAAGAACTGCGGCTCACTCATGGGGCACCCTCTCGATTGACTTCAACGTTGAAGTCAACCTAGCACGGATTCACTTCAAGCGTAAAGTCATCGGCGGTGGGTATGGTTCCGCCATGGACGAGTCGCTGTGGCTGGACCCGGCCGAGAAGGAGGCCTGGACCGGACTGATCTCGCTGGTGCTGTTGCTGCCCGGACGGCTCGAAGCGCCGCTGCAGCACGACGCCGGCCTGACGCTGTTCGAGTACCTCACCCTCAGCCACATCTCGGAGGCACCCGAGCGCCGATTGCGGATGAGCGAACTGGCCTACCTGGCGAACGGCTCGCTTTCGCGGCTTTCCAACGTGGTCAAGCGGTTCGAGCAGCGCGGCTGGGTGGAGCGCTCCCCTGATCCCGACGACGGCCGGTACACCCTCGCCGCGCTCACCGACAGCGGTTACGAGGTGGTGGTCGCCGCCGCGCCGACCCACGTGCGCGCGGTGCGCCAGTTCGTCCTGGACCCGCTCACCGCCACCGACCAGCAGGCACTGGCCCGCATCGCGGAGAAACTGCGGGTACGCCCCATCGATCTCGAATGAGCACCGGGAGGGCCGCCTCGTGAGCAGTCTGGCCGACCGGCTGGCCACCGTGATCGGCCTCCCGGTGGTGCCCTACGACGCCGGGGGCGCGGTCGACCACGGCCTGGTCACCGCGCTGGCCCGGCGGCTGGTCGCCCACGGCGTGCGCGTGCTGACGCCCAACGGGAACACCGGCGAGTTCTACGCGCTGACCCCCGCCGAACGCCGTGCCGTGCTGACCAGCGTGTGCGCGGCCTGCGGGCCGGGCACCACGATCGTCGCGGGCGTCGGGTTCGACCTCGGCACGGCGGCCGAAGACGCCCGGTTCGCCCGCGACGCCGGGGCCGACGCGATCATGGTCCACCAGCCGGCGCTCCCCTACCTGGCCGCGGCGGGCTGGGTCGAGTACAACGCGGCGGTGGCGGCCGCGGTCCCCGAACTGGGCGTGCTGCCCTACCTCAGCACCACCGCCGTCCGCGGTCAGCACATCGCCGAACTCACGCGCCGGGCCCCGAACGTCGTCGGGCTCAAGTACTCGGTGCCCGACCCGGTCGTCTTCGCCACCACCGCCGCCGAAGCCGGTGACGGTCTACTGTGGATCGCCGGGCTGGCCGAGTCCTACGCGCCCGCGTACTGGCAGGCCGGTGCCCGCGGCTTCACCTCCGGACTGGTCAACCTCGCACCCGCGCTCTCGCTCGCGCTGCTCGACGCACTGCGCCGCGATGACCGGGAAGCGGCGACCGCGGTGTGGCGGCGGATCCGCCCGTTCGAGGAGCTGCGGGCCCGCGACCGCTCGGCCGGCAACGTGTCCGTGGTCAAGGAGGCGATGCACCAGCGCGGCCTGTGCCGCCGCGAGGTGCGGCCACCGAGCCACGTGCTGTCCGAGACCGGCGCCCGCGAGGTGTCCGACGTGATTTCGCCGTGGCTGGGCGAAATCCCGGCGCTGACCGTCGCATGAGGATCGATCGGCTGGACACCTTCCTGCAGCGCGTCGGCGACCGCCCGCGGGTGCTGGTGAAGATCACCACCGACGAGGGCGTGGCGGGCTGGGCGGAGGTGTACAACCACGGCCCCGACCTGGCCGTGCCGCCGCTGCTGGACTACCTGTTCGCCCAGATCCGCGGGATGGACGCGACCCGCCCGGCGTTCGTCAACCGGTTCCTGCTGCAGTCGTGCCGGTTCCCGCCGGGCGCGCTCGGCCTGGCCGCGATCGCGGCGATCGACCACGCGCTGTGGGACATCACCGGGCACGCGCTCGGCGTGCCGGTGTACCGGCTGCTCGGTGGCGCGGTGCGGGATCGGGTGCGGGTGTACGCGGGGTTGTATTCGGCGCCGGACGTGGGTGAACTCCGCGAGCGGACGGCGGAACTGCACGAGCGCGACGGGTTCACCGCGTTCAAGCTGAGCCCGTACCGCCGCGATCCGCACCGCACGCGCTTCGGGCTGGTGGCGAAGGCGCTCGGCGACTACTTCGCCGACGTGCGGGCCACGCACCCGGACGACTGGGAGTTCGCCTTCGACGCGCACGCCTGCTTGTGGGAACCGCGCCAGGCGGTGGCGCTCGGCGCGGCACTGGCCCCGAACGAACCGATGTTCCTGGAGGAACCGCTGCGGCCCGAGCACATCCCGGCATGGGCCCGGATCCGCGCGGAACTGCGGGTCCCGCTGGCCACCGGCGAGTCGCTCTACACCCCGAACGAGTTCCTGGCGCTGCTGACCGCCGGCGGCGCGGACATCGTGCAACCGGACACCTGCGTGGTCGGCGGGCTGACGCAGATGACCAAGATCGCCGCCCTCGCCGAGGCGCACTACGTACCGGTCTCGCCGCACAACCCGCTCGGCCCGCTGGCCACCGCGGCGAACGTGCACTTCGCCGCGGCGACGGTGAACTTCGGCATCCTGGAATTCAAGCCGGAGACGGTCGGCTGGTGTCCCGACCCGTACGAACCGGTCGACGGGCACCTGGAACTACGGCCCGGCCGCCCCGGCTGGGGTGTGGAGATCGACGAAGCCGCGTTGCGCGCCGACGACTGGGTGCGCTGGCACCGGCGGGTCCCGATCCGGCCGGACGGTTCGACCGCCTGGATGTGATCGCGGGCTAACCTGGCGGCAACCGACCCCCGGAGGAGAACCGCCGATGAAGAGCAGGCTGGTAGTGGCCGCGATGTTCGCCGCCGGAGCGGCGGCGGTGGCACGCGGGGTACGAGCGCGGGCACGCCTGCTCGAAGCGGTGGCGCCCGAACTGCGCGGCCCGTCGATGCTGCGGCTGCCCCTCGCGCTCAAGTCGCGGACGATGCTGCGCCTCATCCGGCTCGCACCCATCCCCCCGGCGCCGATCCCCGACGGGGTCGAAGTGGAGCGGCGGCTCCTGACCAGCGGCATCGAGGTCTACGTGTACGACGTGCCCGGCCGCACGCGGCCCTCGGGCGCGCTGCTGTGGATCCACGGCGGCGGGTACGTGATGGGCGACGCGGCCACCGACCACACCGCGTGCGGCCGGTTCGCGCGCGAACTCGGCATCACCGTGGTCAGCGTGAACTACCGGCTCGCCCCGGAGGACCCGTTCCCGGCGGGCCTGGACGACTGCTTCACCGCGTTGCGCTGGCTGCACGAGCACGCGGGTGAGCTGGGCGTCGATCCGGCCAGGATCGCGGTCGGCGGGGAAAGCGCGGGCGGTGGCCTGGCCGCCGCGCTCGCCCAGCGCGCGCACGACACCGGCGACCTCCCGGTGTGCTTCCAGCTGCTGGTCTACCCGATGCTGGACGACCGGACCACGCTGGCCGAGCGGCCGGACGCTCTGGTGTGGACACCGGCGTCGAACCGGTTCGGCTGGGCCGCCTACCTCGGGCACCCTTCGGCCGCCGGCGAGGACCGCCCGTACGCGGTGCCCGCCCGGCGCGCCGACCTGTCCGGCCTGCCGCCCGCGTGGATCGGCGTGGGCGACCTCGACCTGTTCCACGACGAGGACCTCGCCTACGCCGCCCGGTTGACCGAAGCCGGGGTGGCTTGCCAGGTCGAAGTCGTCCCCGGCATGTACCACGGCGCCGTCTCGCTGGTGCCCGGCGCGCCACTGGTCGAAGCCTTCCGCGACAGCTCGATGCGGGCACTCGGGACGGCGATCACCGGCTAGACCCACCGCGCTCAGTCGCGGGTGGAGTCCAGCCAGTCCTCGTAAAAGGGAGGCATGTCCGACGCGCGGCTGGTGAACCGGGCGTCGCGCTTCTCACGGAAGGCGGCCACGCCTTCGGTTCCGTCGCCGATGCTGGTGTAGAACATCGCCAGCGAGTCCACCCGGTGAGCGTCTTCCGGGCCGGGGCTCGCCGGGTTGCGGCGCATCATCTGGCGGGTCAGCGCGACCGCCACCGCCGACCGGCCGCGGGTCCACCGGTCCGCCAGCTCCCTGGCCGCGTCGAGCAGGTCCGCCGGCTCGTGCACCGACCGCACGAGCCCGGCCTCGTGGCTCTGGGCCGCGTCGAGGATGTCGGCGCTGTAGGCGAGATCCAGCGCGGTGGGCAGGCCGACCACGCGCGGCAGGAACCAGGTCGACGCGGCTTCCGGGACCACGCCGAGCCGCCCGAACACGAGCCCGATGCGGGCCTTGGCCGACGCCAGCCGCGCGTCCATGGCCAGCGTCATCGTCGCGCCGATGCCGACCGCGGCACCGTTGATCGCGGCGATGACCGGCTTGCGGCAGTCGTGGATCGCCAGCGTCACGCGGCCACCGGTGTCCCGGATCCGGGCGAGTTCCGGGTCGTCGAGGTCCGCCAGGTCGGCGAAGCCCGGCGTGCGGTCGCCGTCCAGGCCGAACACGTTGCCCTCGGAACTCAGGTCCATCCCGGCGCAGAACGCCCGCCCCGCCCCGGTCACGATGACCGCGCGCACCTCGTCGTCGTCGTTGACCTCCACGAACGCGGCTTCGAGTTCCTCGGCCATGGTCACGGTGAACGCGTTCAACTGCTCGGGGCGGTCCAGCGTGATCGTGAGGATGCCGTCGCTGACTTCACGGGTGATCGTCTTCGTGCTCATGGACGCAGGTTAAGCCCTGTAGAAGTCATTCCGAGATTGCCACGGCCACCCTCCAGATGACGACGAACAGGCCGACGACGATCGGATGGACGGTGGTGGCTGCCCGTGCGAGTGATCGCAACACGAGGACGACGGCTCGATCTCCCGCCCAAGCGAGTCTCGCGACTCCGTCGCCGTACAGGTACGCCAACTGGGGTGGCGTTCGCCCGTCGAGCCGATGCCTCCTGCTGACCAAGTACTCCGGCAGTACCAGCAAGGCCGCGACCACCATGACGAAGTCTCGAGCGGGTTCGACGACGCTCCTCAGTGCGACGGGCAGCACGAAACGAATCGTCAAGCAGACCACCACGACCATGAGAACAGTGTTCAGGAGGGTGAGCGGGAACAGGGGCCACATCAGGTACCTCGCGCGCCGTTGGCGTGTGGACGTGACCCGTTCTGAGTCGGCGGCGGGCCCTCCGTCAGCCGGTCTTCGAAGGGGAGCGGCCTCGCCGTATCGGTGCCAGTGAGTACCCGGCTGATCGAGGCCTGCATCCAGTGCATCATCACCCGTACCTGGTCGTCGATCTGCCAGCGGTCGAGCGCGTCGGATTCGATGAGCCGGGTGATGAAATCGAAAACCTGAAGGCGGTGGGTATCTCGCTCCTGGACGAGCGCGTGGACCACGGATTCGACCTGCTGCGGATTCTGCGCAAGTTGCAGCGCGAACTGGTCGAGATCACCCTCCGCGATCAATTGCTTGAAAGCCTGGACCTCGGCTGCCAGCCGAACATTGCGCTCCTTCTGCTCGTCCATCCGCAGTCGCACGAACACCTTTGTGCGCAGGCCGTACTCTGCCTCCCACCAGGCACCGTCGATCCTATCGTTGACCGCCCGCTCCGCGGTTTCCACCGCTGCGGCCTCGAGTGCACGGCTCGACTGCCGGAGCGCTCCGAGAAGATCCGGTATGAGCACCGGCCGGATGTCCTCGATGCCCTTGGCGACCACGAGATTGGGCTTGGTCACCCGCCACTGGATATCCACCTCCGCGCGGAAGACGAATGCGTCGCCGAGGCTCGGCAGGGTGATTTCCAGGGAAAGCTGCCGCAATGAAAGATCGACTTCGTAGAGCGTGTGGTAGGCGCCCCACAGCAGTTCGCCAGCCGTTGGCTGCTTATCTCTCGAGAAACTGACCAACTTGCCACTTCCCTGAACGAACACCCGTGCGACCCATGGGCGCATCGCCGGTCGCTTGCGCATGAAGTTCAGCCTGCTGATCCGGCCATCACCCACGATGGGCGTGTACACCGACGCTTCCAGGGTGCGGATAGCGGGGTTGCCGTACTGGCCCATCGCGTCCCGCCAGCTTGGGTCCGGCTGTTGCACCCGCTCGACCACCTTCGACCGCTCCTGCTTCTCCTCTGTGGAATCTTCCGGCTGTTCGGTGTCCTCTTCGAGCCTTTGCTCACTCATTCGACCCTCATTTCATTTCGTGATCCGATCGCTGCGATGAGTCGGTCAGCGACCTCCGGCCGCAACGGATCCGCCCAGTCCTTCGTCAGCCGGTCGATCAGATAGGTCAGCCGTTGGGCATCACTCTGGTTGACCACGAGATGGACGAGGAAGTCCTCCAGCACCACGAGTAACGCTAGATCGTGTTCGCCCGAACGAACCCATCTCGCCAGGAGATACCTGGTCAGGTAGTCACCCTCCCTGGTGCGGAGAGCTTTCCTCAATAAGGCCGCGATCGGCTCGGTGAGCCGCGGATCCTGCCACTGCAAAGTCAGCAGCAACGGCCACTGTTGCGCACCACCGGGTAGGACGGGCCGCTCGTCCTCCACGGACATCTCGAGATAGTCCAGCTCGAAGCCGTAAAGGTTCGCCAACTGCCTCAGGCTCCGCAAGGCGAGACGGCGAAGACTACTCCGATCGCTGTCGAACCAAAGACGCAGGCGGTCGAGCACCTCGGTGATCTTGCCGAAGGCGAGCAACTTGGCCACACTGTGCGCGGCAATGCCGACGACGTCCCACTCCTCCCCATCGTCGAACACCACCTGGGTCTCCGATGGCGTGCCGAGCACACGCAACTCTTCGAGAGCGACGTCGATGTGCTCGCGCCCCAGTGTGAACCCGTAAGTCGCCGCCGCTGTCCAGCGAAGTGGCCGGTGCCCGTACCGCCGCCAGTTCTGAAGGCGTTCCATGATGGCCGGCTGGAGGTTGTCGTCCCTGGCGGCCTGGTCCAAGGCGATCGCGGCCGACCTCCTCCGAGTGAAGGCGGCCTCCTCCGAAAGGTTCGTCATCGCGTTGGGGCTGATCATTTTGGTGTAGCCGTGCGCGAAGTCACTCCGGCAGAGATATCCGGTCGCCTGCGCCGCGCGGACCCACAGCATCGGCCGGTGGTCCTTACCCAGGTCTAGCAACCACGAGTCGATTGCGGCTCGCATCCGCTGATGGGTCCGCCACACGTGGTCGAGGATGGCCGTCGGGTAACGCGGGTCGTGGAACTGCAGCAAGGGCATGGGAAAACGGGTACGACCGAAGGTCGCATACCCGTCGATGATCTTGGCTCGGAGGCCGGGCAGGCGACTCGCCTGATCATCGGCGAAGAACGACAGCCGTCGCTTTTCATCCTTGCCGGTGGCATCGACGAACTTGTCGCCCAGTATCTCGGCTGCCTCGGCGACCAGGGTGTATGGCGACTTGTTCAGTACCGCGAGCGCCACTCGGAAGGCACCGAGTCTCAGCGCGTCGTCCAGTTCCGGCCCCGGTGCGAGCCCCTGCAATGGGACGAACCATTCAGCGACCTGGTAGTGCACTGCTTGGGCAGCTTCCCACTCCACTTTTTCCTGGCTGATCTCCCCACGAGCGTGCTGGGCCAGCAGGGCCGCTACCCGTACCGATTCGAGTGGACGGGGGGATGGGCCCAAGGCTTCAGACGTCCACGCCGCCTCCTGCAGGAGAGTCAACTTGGCCTCGACATCAGCGGAATCCTCGGCGGTGACCTCGTGCTCAATGTGTTTCGCCAGCAGTCTCGCGGGATCGGGCGCAACGTATTCGAAAGCGTAGCCGCCGAAAACCTCGGCCCGGCGAGAGTCGGCCTCAGCGACCAGCACGCAATACGACGAGGCCTTCTCGAGCCGGTCGCGCAACCCGTCCAGGTTTTCCTCGGTCAGCCCACGGCTGACCCGACGAGAAACTTCGGCCACATATCCCGCCGATCTTTTCGGAAAGGCGCTGCTCGTGAGGGACTTGACATTCTTGCCGGTGTCGAGCCGGTACACCCGGCCCTTCGCGAGCTGGTCCAGCAGGTGCAGCGCCGTGGTGACCCGGCCGGTGCCCGGCTCCCCGCGCAACACGAGTAGCCGTCTCCGCTCCAGAGTTCTCGCCATTTCCGCATGCCCGTCGACCGGCAGGTAGCGCTTTCTGACCCACTCGAGCACATCCTCGCGGACCGAACCCGAGTTGTGGGCGACCTGGTGCCCCACGAAGATCTCGTACCGGTCCCCCACTTGCAGGTCGTTGATGTACGCGTGTTTTATGGACGCCTTGGGCCGGTACTGTGACAATTTCTTGGAGTAGAAGCGGTCGCCCAGGATGAGGGCGTCGTTTTCGGCGCGAGTATCATCGTCGGCCTGCGGCTTCTCGCCTTTGTCCGGGCCTTTCTGCGGACTGCCGTCCTTGGCGGGGGGCCTGCCGCCTCCCGGAGCCGGCGCGGAAGCCGGGGGAGGCGCTTGCGGCGGTGGTGTTTGCTGCGGTGCCGCGGCCGGCGGCTTGCCGTCGCTCATCGGCCCGTCCAGCCGAGACTGTTCATCGTCCCGACGACGAACGGCCCATGGAAGGTGCCGGTCCCGATCGTCGAAACAGGGCCGTGGTACGCACCATTGGGTATCGCAGGCGCCGTGGTGGCCGTGTCCTGGCTGAGTACAGCGGGCTCAGGAGGCACAGAGTACCCGGGAACCCGGAGCCAACCCCCAGAAGCTATGTCCACCTGCCGGTAGTCGCCCGACCGCACCATCCGGGTCACCGAACCCACGACAAAACGTCGGTACACCTCGTCGGACACCGCAATCACCACGGGTGTTCCGGCGGCCTCCAGCACCCCTGCAGCAGTTTCGGAATCGGCCAGTGCGCGGGCGGTCGGCAGGTCGCCCAGTGCCACACCGACCGCGACTCGCGTTCGTGGCGCCTGAGCTGCGAGTCCTTCCGCCAGATAGTGCAACCACACTCCCAGCACCCGCTCGACCGGCACGTCAACGTGCAGCGAAAGACCGACTCTGCCTTCTCTCTCGGCGGATTGAGTGGGAAGCGAGATCCCAGCCTTCTCGAAAGCCTCGGACACGACCGAGTCGATGAAACCCGGTATGTCCCGTGGAGTCCCGTCGAGACGCAGGCAGAGCGCCAACGCGGCAGGGCTGACCACTGCAGCGACCTGGTCTGCCGTCGCTCCGGGTACGCGCACCCACGCTTCTTCACGGAAGCCCTTTTCCACGACGTCCGCCTGGACCCGTACGAAGTCCTCCGCAGAAGACCGGACGAGGTTCTGCTGCACTGATCCCTTGAAGATCGCCTGGGACAACACCAGCACCAGGTTGCTACCGGGCAGGCCGGTCAAGGCGGCTCGCACCGACTCCGCATCGCGGAGCCGGCACGCGTGAACCGCTCCGTCCGAGGCGTAGCCGAAGGCCGCCGCGATCGCGCCACCGTGGTGGATCGCAACCCTGAGCCGTAGGCGCGCCTCGGGGCGTCGAGCACAGTTGAAGCGCGCGAGCTGATCGTCGAGCTCCTCCACGAACCGGTAGACCAACCGCTGTTCTGCTCCACCATCCGGGACAACAGCCAAGAAGCCGTCACCGCCAGCCTGGATCTGCCAGGTCGCCCGGTCCAGTCCCGCGATAGCCGCAGCGGCCGACACCGCGTCCGACAACGCTTCCTGGAGCTCCCA
Organism: Amycolatopsis magusensis; assembly: GCF_017875555.1. Classification (GTDB taxonomy): domain Bacteria; phylum Actinomycetota; class Actinomycetes; order Mycobacteriales; family Pseudonocardiaceae; genus Amycolatopsis; species Amycolatopsis magusensis. The sequence continues at coordinate 6,796,524 of NZ_JAGGMS010000001.1, forward strand.
CTGTTGATGCCCGTCTCTAGACCCGTACTTCCACGCGTCGACAGCCAGGAACAGTGCCCTGGAGAATTCCGTCTGCTTCAGCAACGTGCCCTCCTCTAGAAGATCACTCCGCGGGATCTCCTAACTCTGAGCCACATCCGCCTGGCGGACCCCATACTGATACGGGTTCTGGCGGTTCAAGACGCTGAACCGGGCCAGCCCGGCGAGATCGGTGATTACTATCCGTCGCGCCCGTCGGCGTACGAGTCCCGAGTCGCGCAACGACTGGAGGGCTTTCTCGAACGTGGCCAGCGCCACTCCGGCCAGGGAAGCGATCTCGGCCTGGGTCAGGCACACATCGAGGGTCCACCCGTCCGAGGCGCGAAGCCCATGTCGTCGCGCCATCTCGGCGAGCACGCGACTCACGCGTACCGGTGCGGGGCACGCGACGAATTCGGCTCGTCTGTTGTTCGCCCAGTGCAGACGCGCGCTCAGCGAAGCCGCGATCGCTGCCCAAGCGTCCGGGTGGCGGTCGAGGAAGTTCCTGAACTGGGCGTTCTTGATCAGCCTCACTTGAGTAGGAGTGCAGGTCATCACGTTCGCGGAACGTCTACGACCCTCGAGTACGGACATCTCTCCGAGCAGGTCTCCCCGCCCGCGGAGGCCGAGCAACACCGGACGCCCGGACTCGGTGTCCACGAAGACCTTCATCAACCCCTCGAGCAGGACGAGGACGTGATGGCTCTCCTCACCCTGGTGGATGACCTTCTGTCGCGGCCGGTAGGTGACAGCGGTACCCAGTTCGAGGAATCCGACCCTGGTCCGGACGGACATCCGGCCAAGCAGGCTGTCAACAGGCCATGTTTGCTGATTCAGCTCCGCTCCCCTCTCCCGAGCCGGTAGCGCCCGGCGCGCTTTCGGGCGGCCTTCCACAGATCGCACAGATTTGCTGGGAAGACCTCGTCAGAAGGCGGGTTCTCAAGTACAAAAAATGGCCGATTGGGCCCGGGGAAAAACATCTCGGGATGGGATCTTCCGAACGTCCGGCCGCGACGATCGTCATTACCAAATTCGGAGGACGACATGCGTAATCCCAGCTCAAGGACACCGGCCAGGATGAGAACGGCGCGGGATGGATCAGAGACCGAGCTCAGTACGGCATTGCACACGATCGCGTTCTTCCAGGGCCTGGTGCAACACGCCGACGAGAAGGCGCGGACCGTGGTCGCAGTTCAGACCATGATCGCGGCTCTGGTCACGGCCCAGCTCGGCATGCTCGGCAAACCGCCGACCGGAGCTGTGTCGCGGCTCGTCATACTCTCGATCTTGGTCTGTTTCGCCATCGCCTACGTCCACTCATCATTCCACCTGGTTCAGGCGATTCGGCCTCGAACAGCAGCGCCGTCGGGCGACAACCGGTTCGCCTTCCCGAGTGTTGCCGCAGGCTCCGCGGACCTCGTTCACGTGCCACTGCGAAAACAGTGCGCTCAGGCTCACGATGTCATCCGCTTGCTGGCGGTACTGGCGATGAGGAAGCACCGCCATGTGCGCTCCGCCCTGGCCGGGACGTGTGCGCTCTTTCCGGCTGGTCTGGGCTTGATGTTCACCGCGGCGTTCCCATGATCGGAATCAACCGTCAGCCACCTCGCCGAGTCGCGCTCGGTCGCACACACAGACTCGCCGGTAGCCGGTTTCGACGATGTTCTCACGTCGCAAACCTGCGAGGGCTCGGTGCACCGTGGGTTCGGCGGCGCCTACCAGTGCCGCGAGTTCGGGCTGGGTGAGAGAAACCCCGATCCGGATATGCTCCCCGGACGGAATCCCGTAGCTTCCGGCCAGCTCAGCAAGGACACGGGCCAGGCGGATCCGGACCTCGCGACTGCCGAAATCGATCCGCCGGCGCGTGGCCCAGCGGAGCTTGACTCCCACGCTGCTGCTCACTGCGATGGCGATCTCGGAAAAGCCGGCGAGAGACCGGCGAAAGTCGGCCTGGCTGAGGAAACGGGCCCGAACTCGGCCGGCTGTTGTCACCGTGGCAACTCGCGGCTGCCCGTCCATCGCCGCCAGTTCACCGACCAGGTCACCGCCGACCCGGACGGCCAGCAATGCGAGATGACCTTCCGGGGTGGTCCCAGTGACCTTGACGCACCCATCGACTAGGAGGAACGCGTGATTGGTCGATTCTCCTTCTCGGAAGAGCACCCTGTCAGGCTCGAACTCTCGCGCTGTCCCCATCGCCAACAGCGCTTCTTGCGGCCCCTGAGACAAACCCGACAGGAAACTACCCTGCGGGAACGTCGTCCTCGGACTCCCCACGACGAACCTCCCGTCCCCGGTCAGCATGGTAGGTCCGAATGAGCGGCCTCGCCAGGGCTCACCGCTGCCGCATAGGTGCACAAGCCTCATCGAGTTCTCCTGAGGCCGCTGACCCGCCGTCACCGCGGTTCGACTGTGCGGCGGGGCAACTTAAACAGTTCAGTGGAACTTGAGCGGTTAAGTGCCGACCGGCCGACCATGGCCGGCGCTGTGCCCACATCCGCCGCCCCTACATAAGCCCAGTTCAGCGCGCCTATCAGACGATCTCAGCAAGCGACCGCGTGCGCGGGCAGATGATCGCGCGGTACGGCAAGCGAGCCGATTGCTTGACCGCTTAACTTCGCCGCGCGTAGCGTTTTCGCCGCCCGGGCACGGGGACACCGAGGTCCCCCGGGGGCACTGAGGGAGCGAAGCGATGAAGCGCAGAAGCAGGATCCTGGTGCTCGCGGCGGCCGGGCTCGTGGCCCTGTCCGGGTGTTCGGCCGGGAGCGATTCGGGGGCCGACGGCCGGATCGACGGCGAGATCACCGTGCTCACCCAGCGGACCGACCTGGTCGACACCGTGTTCGAGCAGTACAAGCAGGAGTTCGCCAAGCTGCACCCCGAGGTCAAGGTCACCTTCCAGGGGATCACCGACTACGAGGGCGAAGTCAAGATCCGGATGAGCAGCCAGGACTACGGCGACGTGCTGCTCATCCCCGAATCGATCACCCCGGAGCAGCTGCCCTCCTACTTCGAGCCGCTCGGGGACGCCGCCGAACTGGAGAAGAAGTACCGGTTCGTCCCGGAGCAGACCTTCGAAGGCAAGGCGTACGGCATCGCCATCACCGGCAACGCCTTCGGGTTCGTCTACAACAAGAAGCTCTGGCAGCAGGCGGGGGTCACCGCCCCGCCGACCACGCCCGCGCAGTTCCTCGACGCCCTGCGCGCGATCGGCGAGAAGACCGACGCGACCCCGCTGTACACCAACTACCGCAACGGCTGGCCGCTCGCGCAGTGGGAGGACCTCCGCGCCTCGGTGGCCGGGCAGCCCGACGTCATCACGCGGCTGGCCGATTCCGACGCGCCCTGGACCCCCGGTGACCCCCAGGAGATCGTCGACACGCTCCTTTTCGACGCGGTGGCCGGGAAACTGACCGAAGAAGACCCGACGACGACCGACTGGGAAACCTCCAAGAAGGCGATCGGCGAGGGCAAGATCGCCACGATGGTGCTCGGTTCCTGGGCGCTGACCCAGGTGCGCGAACTGTCGGCCACCCCGGAGGACCTCGGCTACCTCCCCTTCCCTGCCCAGGTCGGCGGCAGGTTCCACTCCGCGATCGCCGGTGACTACAAGAACGCGGTCAGCGTGCACTCGAAGAACAAGGACGCCGCCAGGGCGTGGGTGGACTGGTTCGCCGACAAGTCCGGCTACGCCACCGCGCAGGGCGGGTTCACCCCGCTGCTGGGCGGCCCGGAACCGGACAGCCTCACCGACTTCGAGGACCTCGGCGTGACCTACTTCGAGCTGGACCGGAGCAAGGACGCGCTGGTCAAGAAGATCGACAAGACCGCGGAGATCGGGCTCTACCAGCCCACGTACCGCCAGACGCTGATCGACGCGGCCCGCGGCGCGAACGGGAAGTCCAAAGAGGACGTGTTCGGCGAGCTGAACCAGCGGTGGGCCGAGGCGAAGTCGCAGGTGACCTCCTGACCGCCACGATCACCGGGCGCGAGGCCGCGGCGGTGCGGCGGCCCGCGACCCGGCGGCGCGGCGGGGCCACCCCGTGGCTGTTCCTCCTGGCCCCGCTGCTCCTGCTCGCCCTGTTCACCTACGTGCCCGTGGTGAGCATGTTCTTCTACAGCGTCACCGACTGGGACGGGCTGAGCCCGCGCCAGGAGTTCGTCGGCACGGAGAACTACGAGCAGATCGTCAGCCGGGCCGAGCTGGTCGACGTGCTCGGGGTCAGCCTGTACTACTTCGGCGCGGCCTTCGTGCAGCTCGCGCTGGCGCTGTACTTCGCCACCGTGCTCAGCTTCCGGGTCCGGTTCGCGAACCTGTTCAAGGGCATCATCTTCTTCCCCTACCTGATCAACGGCGTGGCGATCGGCTTCGTCTTCCTCTACTTCTTCCGTCCGGAAGGGACACTGGACGCGCTGCTGTCGGTCACCGGCCTCGACGGCCACCCCTGGCTCGGCGATCCGGACACGGTGAACTACTCGCTCGCCGGGGTTTCGGTGTGGCGCTACCTCGGCCTGAACTTCGTGCTCTTCCTCGGCGCCATCCAGTCGATCTCCCCGCACCTGTACGAAGCGGCGGAACTGGACGGGGCGAACCGGTGGCAGCAGTTCCGCCACATCATCCTGCCCAGCATCCGCAACATCGTCGGCCTCACCGCGATCCTGGCGATCGCGGGCTCGCTGTCGGTGTTCGAGATCCCCTACATCATGACCGGCGGCGCCAACGGCAGCAAAACCTTCGTCATCCAGACCATCGACCTGGCGTTCAAGTTCGGCAAGGTCGGGCTGGCCTCGGCGATGGCGGTGGTCCTGCTCGTGCTGATCCTGCTGGTGACCTGGGTGCAGCGCCGGCTGGTGCCCGAGGACGAGGTGCGCGCATGATCCGGCGGAAAAGGGTGTTCTCCTACACCTCGCTGGTCCTGATCAGCCTGGTGATGCTCGTGCCGCTGGTGGTGATCTTCCTCGGCTCGCTCAAGGAGGACGCCGAGTTCCGGGGCAGCGGGCCCTTCACCCCGCCGGAGAACTGGTTCAACCTGAGCAACTACGCCACCGCGCTGGTCGACGGCGGCATGGTGGGTGCCTTCGCCAACACCCTGATCATCCTCGTCACCTCGGTCACCGGCACCGTGCTCATCGGCTCGATGGCCGCCTACGCCATCGACCGCTTCAGCTTCCGGCTGCGGCGGGCCGTGCTGGCCGCGTTCCTGCTCGCCACGCTGGTGCCGAGCGTGACCACGCAGGTGGCCACCTTCCAGGTGGTCAACCAGCTCGGGTTGTTCGACACGCGGGCGGCGGCGATCGCCCTGTTCATGGGCACCGACATCGTTTCGATCTACATCTTCGTCCAGTTCATGCGCTCGATCCCGCGGGAACTGGACGAAGCCGCCGCTCTCGACGGCGCGTCCCGGCTCGGGATCTACTGGCGGATCATCCTGCCGATGCTCAAACCCGCCATCGCCACCGTGGTGATCATCAAGGGCATCGCCATCTACAACGAGTTCTACATCCCCTTCCTGTACATGCCTTCGCGCGACCTCGGGGTCATCTCCACCTCGCTGTTCCGGTTCAAGGGCCCGTTCAGCGCGCAGTGGGAGGTCATCTCGGCGGGCGTGATCATCGTCGTGCTGCCCACCCTGCTGGTCTTCCTGCTGCTGCAGCGCTGGATCTACCAGGGCTTCGCCTCCGGTGCGACCAAGTGACCGACCTAGAAGAACGGACCCGTGATGAGAACCGTCACCCCGCTCGCCCACGGCTGGCGCGTGCAGTCCGCCGACGGCCGCCCGATCCCCGCCGAGGTCCCCGGCACGGTGCACACCGACCTGCTCGCCGCCGGGCTGATCCCGGACCCGCTGGTGGGCGACCACGAAGCCGAACTCGCCTGGATCGGTGAGTCGGATTGGCGCTATACCTGCGAATTCAGCCTCGACGGCGAGGACGAACGCGTGGACCTGGTGTGCGAAGGGCTGGACACCGTCGCGGAACTGACGCTCAACGGGAAACCCGTCGGCTCGGCGATGAACATGCACCGCACGCACCGGTTCGACCTGCGCGGCGCGCTGCGGGACGGGGCCAACGAACTGGCGGTGACCTTCCGCTCGGCGGTCCGGTACGCGCAGCGGATGCGCGACGAACTGGGCGACCGGCCCGGCCCCTACCCCGAACCGTTCCAGTTCATCCGGAAGGCGGCCTGCAACTTCGGCTGGGACTGGGGTCCGCAGTACACCACCTGCGGCATCTGGCGCCCGATCGGCGTGCACCGGTGGCACACCGCGCGGCTGGCCGAAGTCCGCCCGGAGGTCACGGTGGACGCCGACGGCACCGGCCGGGTGAAGCTGCACGTCGGCGTCGAACGGACCGGATCGCACGAACTGGTCGCCACCGCCCGGATCGGCCGGGCGCATCGGGAAACGGTCATTATCCCGGCCGGGCAGCGCGAGGCGCTTCTCGAACTGACCGTCGAGAACCCGGATCTGTGGTGGCCTCGGGGACACGGCGAGCAGCCGCTCCACGAGGTCCACATCGAACTCCAGACCGCCGAAGAGACGCTGGACACCTGGGAGCGGCGGATCGGCATCCGCAGTGTCGAACTGGACACCACACCCGACGCCGAGGGAACCCCGTTCACCTTCCGCGTCAACGGAAAGCCGATCCTCGCGCGCGGGGTGAACTGGATCCCGGACGACGTGTTCTTCCCCAGGATCACCCCCGAGCGCTACGCCGCCCGGCTCGACCAGGCCTGCGAAGCAGGGGTCAACCTGATCCGCGTGTGGGGCGGTGGGATCTACGAGAGCGACAGCTTCTACGACGCCGCCGACGAGCGCGGACTGCTGGTGTGGCAGGACTTCCTGTTCGCCTGTGCCGCCTACCCGGAGGAGGAGCCGCTGGCCAGCGAGGTGCGCGCCGAGGCCGAGGACGCCGTCCGGCGGCTGGCCCGGCACCCGAGTCTGGTGCTGTGGAACGGGAACAACGAGAACATCTGGGGGTTCTGGGACTGGGACTGGAAAGACAGCCTGGGCGAGCGGACCTGGGGCGCCGGGTTCTACTTCGGCACGCTGGCCGAGGTGGTCGCCCGCCTCGACCCGGACCGCCCGTACTGGCCGGGCAGTCCGTACTCGGGCGATCCCGCGCTCCACCCCAACGACCCCGATCACGGGCCCATCCACATCTGGGACGTCTGGAACGACCGCGACTACGAGGACTACCGCACCTACCGCCCGCGTTTCGTCGCGGAGTTCGGTTACCAGGGGCCACCGGCGCACCGCACCGCGCTCGACGGATTCGCCGTCTCGGAACTCGAACCGGACTCCCCCGCCGTGCTGACGCACCAGAAAGCGGAGAACGGCGCGGAAAAGCTCGCCAGGGGGCTCGCCGAGCACTTCGGCCCGGTCACCGGCCACGACGACTGGCACTACCTCACGCAGCTCAACCAGGCACGCGCGATCCTGCTCGGGGTCGAGCACTTCCGTTCGCTGTGGCCGCGGTGCACCGGCACGGTGGTCTGGCAGCTCAACGACTGCTGGCCGTCGATGAGCTGGGCGGCCATCGACAGCGCCGGACGCCGCAAGCTGCTCTGGTACGCGCTCAGGGACGCCCACGAGGATCGGCGGCTGACCGTCCAGCCGCACGAGGACGGCCTCGCCGTGGCCGTCCTCAACGACACCGACACCGCGTGGAGCGGCGAGGCACAGGTCGAGCGGATGACCTTCGGCGGTGAAGTCCTCGCCCGGACGACCTCGCCCTTCGAGGCCGCGCCCAGATCCGTCCACATCGGACACCTCAGGGCGGACATCTCCGACACCGTCGATCCGGCGTGCGAGCTGATCGTGGTGACCGCCGGGGAGGCCCGGGCGGTGTGGTTCTTCGCCAAGGATCGCCTGCTGGCCTACCCCGAACCCGACTTCGACGTGACCGCGCGTTCCGGCGGCGAGGGCAGCGTGGTCACCGTCCGGGCCCGCTCGCTGCTGCGGGACCTGTGCCTGTTCGCCGACCGGGTGGCCCCGGACGCCGTGGTGGACCAGGCGCTGGTGACCGTGCTCCCGGGTGGGTCGGCGACCTTCCGGATCCAGCACGGTCCCGGCGTCGACCCGGCGGCCTTCACCACGCGGCCGGTCCTGCGGTGCGTCAACGACGTCCTGGCCACCCACCCGGCCGATTTGGCCGTCCGTCCGTGATGCGGCGGCCGACCATGGCGGACATCGCCCGGGAGGCGGGCGTGTCCAAGGGCGCGGTGTCCTACGCGCTCAACGGCCGCACGGGCGTGTCGGAGTCGACCCGGCGCCGGATCGTGCGCATCGCCGACGAACTGGGCTGGCGGCCGTACGGGGTGACGCGCGCGGGCCGGGTCACCCGCGCGGACGCGGTGGGCCTGGTGCTCGCCCGCCCGGCCCGGTTCCTCGCGCTGGAGCCGTTCCTGATGTCGCTGGTGTCCGGAGTGGAGTCCGAACTCGCCCGGCGCAAGGTGGCGCTGCAACTGCAGGTCGTGCGGGACCACCGCGAGGAGATCAGCACCTACCGGCGCTGGTGGACGCGGATGCACGTGGACGGGGTGCTCGTGGTCGACCTGGCCGCCGCCGACGAGCGGGTGACCGAACTGGCCCGGTGCGGCCTGCCCGCGGTGGTGCTGGGCGGGCCGGACGGCCTCGGGCCGCTGCCCGGGCTGTGGAGCGACGACACCACCGCGATGCACGCCGTGGTCGACCACCTGGTGGCGCTGGGACACCGGCGGATCGGCCGGATCGCCGGCCCGGCGCGGCTGCGGCACACCGCCACGCGCACCGCGGCGATGACGCACGCCCTGCAGCGCCACCACCTGCCACCGGCCGTGGTGATCAACACCGACTACAGCGGGGACGAGGGCGCGGCGGCGGCCCGGCGGCTGCTCGACCGGCGGCCCCGGCCGACGGCGGTCGTCTGCGACAGCGACGTGCTGGCCGTGGTCGCGCTGGGGGCCGCCGAACGCGGCAGGCTGACCGTGCCCGGCGACCTGTCGCTGATCGCCTGGGACGACTCCGCGCTGTGCGAGCTGGCCCGGCCCGCGCTCACCGCCCTCTCGCGGGACGTGGCCGCCTACGGGGCGCACGCCGCGCGCCTGCTGCTCCACCACATCGACGGGCAGCCGGTGAGCACCCGCGTGGACCACCTGCCGCGGCTGGTGGTCCGGCACAGCACCGCCCGGCCTGGTCCGCGCCACCCGTGAGGAGACTGCCGGTGCCCGCCAAACGTCCCACGATCGCCGACATCGCCCGCGCCGCCGGGGTGTCCACCGGGGCCGTGTCCTACGCGCTGAACAACCAGCGCGGGGTCTCGGAAAACACCCGCCGCCGCATCCACGAGATCGCCGCCACGCTCGGGTGGGTGCCGAACACCGCCGCCCGGGTGCTCTCCGGCGGTCCGGCGGGCGCCATCGGGCTGGTGGTGGACCGCCCGGCGCGGGTGCTCGGCATCGAGCCGTACTTCATGCAGCTGATCTCGGGGATCCAGGCCGCGCTCGCGGGCGGGCCGACCTCGCTGCTGCTCCAGGTGACCGACAACGCCCCGGCGCAGCTGGCGATCTACCGGCGGTGGTGGGCCGAGCGGCGCGTGGACGGCATCCTCCTGGTCGACCTGCTGGTGGACGATCCGCGGGTGGAGCTGGTGACCGACCTGGGCCTCCCGGCGGTGATCCTCGGGGAGCCGCAGGCCGATCTCGGCCTGTCCTCCGTGTGGACCGACGACGAGAAGGCCATGGCGTTCGTCGTCGACTACCTGACCACGCTGGGGCACCGGGAGATCGTGCGGGTCGCCGGGCCGGAGGAGTTCGTCCACACCCAGCGGCGGACGGCCGCCTTCCTGGCCGCCACCGCCGGCCTGCCGGGGGCGCGGGTGCTGACCGCGGCGGACTACTCCGACGACGCCGCCAGCCGCATCACCCGGCGGTTGCTGACCGGGCAGCGGGCGCCCACCGCGCTGGTGTTCGACAACGACGTGATGGCCGTGGCCGCCGTCGGGGTCGCCACGGAACTGGGCCTCGACGTGCCGGGCCGGGTCTCGGTGGTGGCCTGGGACGACTCGGCCCTGTGCCGCCTGGTCCGCCCCGCGCTGACCGCCGTGCGCCGCCCGACCGCCGAACGCGGTGCCGCCGCGGTCACCCTGCTCCTGCACCCCGGCGACGGCCCTTCGCAGGTCAAAACCGCCGACCCGGAACTCCGGGTCCGCTCGAGCACCGGACCCGCTTGAGGGAGGGGAGCCCGGCCGTACGCCGCCGCTCAGTCGAGTGGTTTCGTCCAGGTGAGGGAGTAGCGGCGCAGGACGTGCCAGCGGTACCGCACGCCCGGCAGGATTCGCTGGGCCGCGGTTCGCACCTGTCCGTAGGTCATCGTCGCCTGGGCAGCCGGCATGCCGTCCGGGCCGTGGGCGCGGCGCGCCAGTTTGACGACCTTCACGGCGGGCGCCGTCGCGATCCGCCGTGCCCAGTCCAGCGCGGTCGAGTCGAGGGCGAGGCCCACCACGACGAGCGTTCCGCCCGGCTTCAGCAACTCGCGCATGCGCGTGAGCGCGGCGTCGAAGTCCATGTGGTGGATGGCGGTGACCGAGCAGAGGAAGTCGTAACCCGGCTCGGGGAGGTCGGCCGTGAGGAAGTCGGCCTGGACGAAGGTGGCGTTCAGCCGCTCGCGGGCGCGGGCGATCATCTCCGCCGAGGTGTCGATGCCGGTGACGTGCTCCGCCCGGCCGGCGAGCTTCCGCGCCAGGAGGCCATCACCGCAGCCCACGTCCAGCGCGTGCGCGCAACCGGCGGGAACGGCGCGCAGGATGTCCGGGTGCCGGGCCACATTGGTGTTCCAGTACGGCTTCAGCTCGTTCGGCGCCATCGGCTCACCGTAGCCGGGACACCTCACATGGCTTGGGCGCCGGCTTTGATGGCGGCGCGGATCCGGGTGTAGGTGCCGCAGCGGCAGATGTTCCGGATGCCGTCGAGGTCGGCGTCGATGAGGTCGCGGCCTTCGGCGGCGGCCCGGCGCGCGAGCACCACGGCGGTCATGATCTGGCCCGGCTGGCAGTAACCGCACTGGGCGACGTCGTGGTCCAGCCAGGCCCGCTGCATCGGGTGCAGGTCCTCGCCTGCCGTGGCGGCCAGGCCTTCGATCGTGGTCACCTCGTCGGCCGGGCCGAGGTCCTTGACCGGGATGGCGCACGGGTTGACCGCGTCGCCGTTGAGGTGGCTGGTGCACGCCTTGCACACGTTGATGCCGCAGCCGTACTTCGGGCCGGTGATGCCGAGGACGTCCCGCAGCACCCACAGCAGGCGCACGTCGTCCTCGACGTCCACGGTGACCGGCGTGCCGTTGACGCGGAACGTGTGCTCAGGCATCGGTTCTCCTCGACAGGCCGTCCACCGGCGAGGCCGGCACGGGCGGGATGGTCGGTTTCGGCTCGAACGAGAGCGTGCCGTGGTTGATCGGGAACGCGGTCGGCATCTTCCCCGTCGCCCGGCCGTACGCGCAGGCGACCGCGGCCATCGACGCCGCGACCCCCAGCTCCCCCGCGCCGCCGGGCTCGTCGGACGTGCTCGGCATGACGATGATCTCCAGCTCCGGCGGCGTGTTCCACTGCCGGGTGTAGAAGTAGTCGTCCCAGCTGGCTTCGAGGAAGTACCCGTCCCGCAGGTGCAGGCTCGCGGTCAGCGCCAGCGCGATGCCGTCCATGACGCAGCCCATCACCTGTGCTTCGAGCCCGCGCGGGTTGACCACGAGGCCGACGTCCACGGCGAAGACGACCTTCGTCACGCGGGGCCCGCCGACGCCGTCCCGGATGGGCCGGTTCACCGTCCCGGGGCGGCAGTCGAGCTCCACCAGCGCGGCGCTGACCGACTTGTACTCGGCGTGGAAGGCGATGCCCTGCGCGGTACCGGACGGCATCGCCCGCCCCCACGACCCCACTTCGGCGACCTTGTCCAGCACCGCGCGGGACCGGGCGTCACGCAGGAAGTCGTGCCGGAAGCGGTACGGGTCCTTGCCCATCTTCGCCGCGAGCTGGTCGACGACGAGTTCCCTGGCGCAGGTGACATCGGGTGAGTAGACGTTGCGCATGCTGCCGGTGTTGAACCCCTTGGCGGTCTCGGCGAGCAGCCGCCCGCTCGCCCCGAAGTGGTACGACGTCGACTGGCTCAGCTGGAAGAAGGTCTCGGCGAACCCGATGTCGCCCACCGGGAGCCGGGCGGCCAGCGCGGTGAAGACCTCCCCCAGTCCGTGCCCGAAATCGGTGGCGACGCTGGTGTGCCGCTGGTCGTAGCCGAGCACCACACCGCCGAGGTAGGCGGCGCGCACCCGCGAGGTGGCCATCGGGTGGGTGCGTCCCTGCCGCGCGTCGTCGGCGCGGTGCCACATCAGCTTGACCGGCTTGCCGATCCGCTGCGAGACCTCGGCCGCTTCCAGCGCCGCGTCGAAGAACAGCTTGCGCCCGAACGACCCGCCGCCTTCGGTGACGTGCACGGTGACCCGGCCCGGCGGCAGCCCGAGCTTCGCGGCGATGACCTGCTTGGCCACGATCGGCGACTTCATCGACGACCAGATCTCCGCCCGGTCGGGCCGCACGTCCGCCACCGCGCAGTTGGGTTCCAGCGCGCTGTTGCCACGGAAGTAGAAGGTGAACTTCGCCTCCACCGTGGGCACCGGCGGCTTCAACCCGAGTGGCAGTTCGGCGCCCGCCAGCTCCTGGAGCACGCTCTCGTCGGATTTCCCTTCCACCGTCCCGGATTTCCACGAGACCCGCAGCGCGCGCACGCCGTCGATGCACTGCCCGAAGGTTTCGGCACGCACGGCCACCCCGGTCGAAATCACCACGACGTCGGTGACGCCGGGCATGACCCGCACCTCGGCGAGGTTGGCCACCGAGCCGACCCGGCCGTTGATGGTCGGCGCCCGGCACACCATCGTCGGCTTCGCGCCCGGGATGGCCAGATCCATGGCGAACTTCTTGCGCCCGGTCACCGCGTCCAGCGCGTCGACCCGGTTGTGCGGCTTGCCGATGACGGTGAAGCTCTCGCGCGGAGCGAGGTCCACCGCCACCTGCTCGGTCCGCGTGCTCGCGGCCTTCCCGGCGAAGGCACCGATGTCAGCTTGGCGACCGGACCGATCGCTGATCACCCCGTCCCGCAATGTCAGATCGGCGACCGCGACACCGAAGTCGGCGGCCGCGGCTGTCAGCAACCGGGACCGGGCGAGTGCGGCGGCGACGCGGATCGGGGTGTAGGTCGCGATGGTCGTGTTCGACCCGCCGGTGAGCTGGTTGAACACCAGTTCCGCCCGCGCGTCGGCGAGCGTGACCCGCACCCGGCCGACCGGCACGGCCAGTTCCTCGGCGATCAGCATGGCCGTCGAGGTGGTGACGCCCTGCCCGACCTCGGCCCGCGGCAACGCGAACGACACCGTGCCGTCCTGGCCGACCTCGACCGCGATCAGGCCGGAGGTCGGCAGCGCGGCCGCGGTCATCACGTCGTTGAGGTCGAGCAGCTCGGTCAGTTCCGGCGAGGGCACCTGGGCCCGCGCCGCCGGGGTGAGCCCGGCGGCGGTCACCAGGGTCGGCGCCGCGAGCACGTACCCGAGGAACCGGCGCCGCCCCAGGCCCGGTCGCACGCCGGTCACTGCGGCCGGTTGATCGTCGGGATTTCGATCTTCGTCTCCTGGCCCTTGGTGAGGTAGAAGAGGATGTACTTCCGCACGGCCTCGTCGAGCACCCACGCCGCTTCGGGCACCAGCGGCAGCGGGATCAGGCCTTCGCGGAACTTCACCAGCGCGGGCCAGGCGGTACTGATCAGCGGGCCCCACACCGGTTCGCGTTCGATGCCGTCCCAGTCGGCCACCTGATCCCCCGCCAGGTACCTGGCGAGCGCGTTGCACAACGGCCTGCTGAGACTGGCGGGACTGGTCTGCTCGGCCAGTTGTCCCAGCAGGATGTCGGTCAGCTCCACGCCTTCGGGTGTCGGCCCCATGTTGCGCGGCAGGATCTCCTCCGACTGGGCGTTCGCCGCGGCCCAGGTGGCGGGGATGTACTCGTCGCGGATGCCGAGCAGGTGCGCGGTCACCTGCCAGACGTGCAGGTAGGCCTCGCGATCCGCGCCGCTCATCGGGACCTTCCACGCGAGCAGTTCGCGCATCGCGTAGGTCGGCAGGGTGTGCCAGGTGACCAGCATGTCCTCCTGGCTGATCGGCACGTCCCCCGTCCACTGCGGGGACTGCGGCAGCAGGTGGCGCACCGCCGCGTGCACCAGGCGCGTCTTCACCGCCTCGACGATGCAGGAGCCGCCGGGCCGGTAGGCGTTCAGCGCCCCGACGGCGAACCCGAGGATGCTCGTCTTGGCGACGCGGTCCTCCATGTCCGCGCCGCCCTTGGAGTAGTAGACCGAGCGGGCCTCCTTGGGGATCGCGGTGCTCAGCATGCCGCCGCCGACCCCGTTGAGCAGGTTGAGGTAGAGCCCGCGCGACTTGTTGAACTCCGCCGCGACCTCCAGCTTCTTCGAATCGGCCCACGACGGCAGCTGCCGGGCCTTCTCGATGAACGCCCGCAGGTCCTCCGGCAACCCGGCGGGCAGCGGCTGGTCGTTGCGGGTCCAGTTCCACAGCAGGGCGTTGACCATGGGCACGTCACCCCGGTCGAGCAGGGACGCGACCAGCGGATCGGCCTCCTCGTCCCACACCCACCGCGGATCGGCACCGGCCCCCGAACCCGCGACCGAACCGCTGGGCGCCCAGGTCCACGCCAGCAGGGAACGCGCGTGCGCCGGTGCGGCCACGCCCAGTGCGCCGAGCGCGCCCAGCGCCCCGCCGGACACCAGCATCTTGCGCCTGCTCAGTCCCGCCATGGTGCGACTCCTCTGATCGGTCTACTCAGGACGGTTGGTGTCCGGGATCTCGATGCTGATCGGCTTGGCTTCGGACAGGAACAGCAGCGCCGCCTTGCGCAGGAACTCGTCGAAGAGCCAGTACGCCTTGGGCGCCAGCGGCAACGGCAGCAGTCCTTCGCGCACGGCGATGAACGGCTCCCAGGCGACGTCGAGCAGCGAGTCCCAGAGCGGTTCCCGGTCGATGTCCAGCCAGCCGGCGATCTGGTCGCCGAGCATGAACCGGGTGACCGCGCCCAGGATGGGCTTGCTGAGGATGCCACCGTCCACAGTGGCCCCGAGGTTGAGCAGGATGTCCGCCAGCTTGACGCCCTCCGGCGTCGGCGCCAAGATCGGGTCCAGCACCTCGTCGGCCTGCGAGTTGGCTTCCTGCCACGTCGCCGGGATGTATTCGTCCTTGATCCCGAGCATGTGCGCGCTGACCTGCCAGGAATGCAGGAACGCCACGGATTCGCGCTGCGGGATGGGGATCTTCCAGTCGGTCATCTTCCGCATCACGGTGGTGGGCAGGCTGTGCCAGGTGACCATCATGTCCCGCTGGCTGATCGGGATCTCCTCGTCGGCGACCGCGGGCCAGTGCGGGGACTGCGGCAGCAGGTGTCGCACCGCCGCGTGCACCAGCCGGGTCTTGACGCAGGTCACCACCATCTCGCCGCCGGGCTGGTAGGCGTCGCGCGCACCGATGTCGTACCCGAGCTTCGCGGTCTTGGAGATGCGGTCCTTCATGTCCGCGCCGCCCTGCGAGTAGTAGACCGCGCGGGCTTCCTTCGGGATGACCGTGCTCATCATGCCGCTGGCCAGGCCGTACAGCAGGCCGAGGTAGAGCCCGCGCTTCTCGTTGAAGTCCACCGCGGTGGCCAGCTTGCCCGGCTCGGCCCACGGGGGCAACTGCCGCGCGCGTTCCATGAAGTCCCGCAGGTCCGCGGGCAGCCCGGCGGGCAGCGGCTGGCCGTTCTTGGTCCAGGTCCGCAGCAGGTTGTTGACCATGGGCACGTCGCCCCGGTCGAGCAGGGACGCGACCAGCGGATCGGCCTCCTCGTCCCACACCCACCGCGGATCGGCGCCGGCCCCGGCGCCGGCCACCGAACCGGTGGGTGACCACGTCCACGCCGAGCGGGCCTGCGCGGGTGCCGCGATGCCCAGCGCGCCGAGCGCGCCCAGCGCCCCGCCGGCCCTCAACATGTCGCGCCTGCTCAGTCCGTCCATTCGCTTCGCTCCTCTTCCTCGAGGTCGAGAGCCGGTAAACCGCGGCCTGATACGATGAAACAAGTACTGATTCTTCGTATCATGAGAGCACACGGTGTCGGCCATCACAAGACCTTCCGTGACAGCGGGTCCGCGGCTGAGGCAGAATCGAGCGCTCTGGAGGAGCCCGTGGAACCTGCGCTGTCCGCCCTGCTGAGCTCGGGCGAGGAGTCGCTGCTCGAACGCGCCTACAGCGACGCCGTGGGGCGGGCGGACGAGGTGGACGAAGCCCGCGCGCGCATCCTCGACGCCGCGTACGACCAGTTCTGCCGGCTGGGCATCCAGCGCTCCACGATGGAGGACGTGGCCCGCCGGGCCGGGGTTTCCCGCATCACCGTCTACCGGCGCTTCACCACGAAGGACGCGCTGGTGGAACAAGTGGTCCGGCGGGAGTTCCGCCGGTACTTCGACCGGTTCCTGATCGACATCGAGCAGGCCGAGACCGCCGCCGACCGGGTGGTGCTCGGGTTCGTCAGCTCGCTGCGCGCGATCCGGGGCAACCCGCTGATCGGCGGGCTGATGGAGGCGGAACCGGACCTGCTGGTGCCGTCGATGATCAACGACGGCGGCCGGACACTGGGCACCGTGCGGCAGTTCGTCGCCGGGCAGCTGCGGCACGAACAGCGGGCGGGCACCGTGTCCAGCGAGCTGGACGCCGACGTCGTCGCCGAGATGATGGTGCGGATCTCCGCGTCGTTCCTGGCCATCCCGAGCCAGGTCATCGACCTCGACGACGACGAACAGCTCGCCGCGGTGGCACGGCGGTTCCTGGTGCCGATGCTGGAGCCGGGCGACTAGGGCGTGTCCTGCGGATCTTCTTCATGATCGTGTGCAGATGATGGGGTGTGGTTGGTCGTGGTGAGCTGACGGATAAGGCGTGGGCGAGGATCGCGCCGTTGCTGCCTGCGGAGTCTGGGCGGCGGGGTGGGCGGTGGCGTAGTCACCGGCAGGTGATCAACGCGGTTCTGTGGCATGAACGGACCGGTGCGCCGTGGCGTGACCTGCCCGAACGCTATGGGCCGTGGAAGACCGCGCATGAGCGGTTACGCAAGTGGACCGCGGACGGGACGTGGGACCGGATCCTCGAGCACGTAATCGTCAAGGACGACTCGCTGGGCACTCTGGAGGACAACATCGAGTTCGTGATCAGTGTTGATTCCACGAGTGTGCGGGCGCATCAGCACGCGGCCGGTGCCCGGAAAAAGGGGGCTGCGCGGACTGGATCGACGACCTCGCGATCGACGGGGAATGCCTCGGGCGCTCCCGAGGAGGACTGACAACCAAGCTCCACCTGGCCGTCGACGGCGCGGGCTTGCCGCTGGCGGTGATCCTCACCCCTGGTCAGGCCGGGGACAACCCGCAGCTGCTGCCGCTGCTGGACGATATCCGCGACCTCGAGGTGGACGGGCAGAGAGTGCGGGTGGGGCGGGTGCTCGCCGACAAGGCCTATACCCACCCGAGTACCCGCCAGGCGCTGCGCGAGCGCAGGATCAGGGCCACCATCCCCGAACGCGCTGATCAGATCGCCCGCCGCAAGGCCCGGGGCTCGGCCGGTGGCAGACCACCGGCCTTCGACCCCGACCTCTACAAACTGCGCAACGTGGTCGAACGGTGCTTCAACCGGCTCAAACAATTCCGGGGCCTGGCAACCCGCTACGCCAAACGAGCCGCCTACCACCGCGCCGAAATCATTCTTGCCTGCATCGTCCTGCACCTCCGATGAAGATCCCCAGGACACGTCCTAGGCGCGGCGGCGTGCGGTCCAGACGGTGCGCTCGGCGCGGACGGCGAGGTCGTCGCGGCGCAGGAGGCTGTGGGGGCCGCTGGTGTCGAGCAGCCGGTCCAGCGCAGCGAGATCCTCGGCGGGCAGCGACTGGGCGGCGCCCTGGCGCACGCGGCTCAAGCCCGCGAGCGCGTAACGCCCGACGGCCTCGTTGTGCTTGGCCGGCAGATTCGCGGTGATGGTGCGTTCGCTCTCGACGGTGAACCCGGCGGCCACCAGTTCCGGGCCCCAGTCGGCGCCGCGGTGGGGCGCGAGCTCGGCGATGCGGTGGGCCATCGCAGCGTGGCAGCGGTCTTCGAGGCCAGGCCGGTCCTCCGGGGCGTCCGGGGGCAGGAACCGCGGGAAGTCCGCCAGTTCCACCACGGCGAACAACCCGCCGGGCGCGAGCATCTCGTGGACCTGCCGCAGCACGCGGCCGGGGTCGGTCATGTGGTGCAGGGAAGCCGAGGCCCACACCAGGTCGGGTGTGCCGAGGTCGGGCCAGGGCGCGTCCAGGTCCGCCTGCACGGTGTGCACGCGGTCGGCGACCCCGGCCGCTTCGGCCTTCTCCGCCAGTCGTCCCAAGTGGACGGCCGAGGCGTCGACGGCCGTCACCCGCGCTTCGGGGAAGTGCTTGAGCAGGAGGAAGGTACCGGCTCCGGTCCCGCAGCCCAGGTCCACGATGTGCCGGGGCCCGGTTTCGGCCGGTAGCGAGGTGACGATGGCCGCGAGGTGCTCGGCGAGCACTTCCGCGTCCAGGTCGAGTACCTCCGCGTGGTCGTGTTTTCCGTGTTCCATGACAGCCACGCTAAGTGGACCCGGCCCTGCTACGGCGGCGGTTTCCCGGATGCGCAAGAAGATCGCCGGCCACCGTGCCGAAGGCGCAACTCAGCCGTCGCCCTGCTGGTGACCGCGGCGGGCGTCGCGGTCGAAGATGCCGAGGATCTCGCACGGGCCGCCCTCGGCGCCGATGGCGTGCGGCAGCATCGTGGGGAATTCCGCCGCCTGGTTGGTTTCCACGCGGAGGCGGCGGTCGCCCAGCAGCAGCACGGCGGTGCCCGACAGGACCACGAGCCATTCGCGGCCGGGGTGGGCGCGCATGCGGGCGAGGTTCTCGGGCGGCGGGTCGACCATTCGCTGGCGCACCACCGTGAGCCCGGGATCCGCCTTGACGGGCCAGCGCATCAGGCCGTACGCCGCCTCGTGCGTCGGGTTGCTGATGATGTCGTCCGTGGCCGTCTCCACCAGCTGGTCGAGCGAGGTGTCCAGGGCACGGGCGAGCGTGACGAGCTGGTCGAGGGCGAGGCGCCGCCCGCCGGTCTCGATGCGGCTGAGCGTGGACGACCCCATCCGCGCACGGGCGGCCAGTTCCTCCAGAGACCAGCCCTTGGCCACCCGCAGCGCACGGATCCGCTGGCGCACCAGGCCGTCGAGGTCGCCGCCGTCATCTTGCTTCACCGGCCTGAGCCTAGGCGCACGCCCGGCTGCCACGTGACAGGATGAGGCGGTGACCGACAGCCCCGACGTCTCGAGCCGCCCGTGGCGCGGGGTGGCCGCGGACGAGCGGCAGGCACGGCGGCGCAAGCAGCTGGTCGACGCCGGGTTCGCGCTGATGGGTTCCGGCGGGGCCGCGTCCGTCACGATGCGCGGGGTGTGCCGCGAAGCCAAGCTCACCGAGCGGTACTTCTACGAGAGCTTCCCCAACCGCGAGGCCCTGCTGGTGGCCGTGCTCGAAGCGGTGGCCGAGCAGGCACGGACCGCGCTGCTGGCGGCGCTGGCCGAGGCGGCGGACACGGCCGCGCTGGTCCGGCAGGTGGTGGCCGCGTTCACCGAGTTCGTCACCGCCGACCCGCGCCGGGGCCGCGTGCTGTTCGTGGAGTCGGTGGCCGCACCCGAACTGGCGAACCGCGGCGCCGAACTGGTCGGCGAGTTCACCAAGCCGATCGCGCTGGCCCTGCGCAGTCCCGTCCTCGGCGCGGAGACCGCCGACGACCACGACCTGGAGCTGAACGCCGAAGCGGTGTTCGGCGCGCTGGCCTACCTCTACCAGGCCTGGCTCGCCGGCCGGGTCACCATCACCCGCGACCGCTTCGTGGAGCACGTTTCCCAGGTCGTCGAGCAGCTGGCCCAGGCGAGTTCCGCCGCCGTCCAGGACTGACCGCCCCCGCGCACGCCCTCTCGTGAACTGACATCGGCTGATGTTGACATCGCCCGCTGTCAACAATATCGTGCAACGCCAAGCGAGCGTGAGGACGAAGCGATGTTCGGACTGTTCCGCGGAAAACCGGTCGTCGACGTGCGCGGGGCACGCCGGTACACCGACCAGGCGCACGCCATCGCCCCGCGTGCGGTCGAGTTCTCCTGGGACGGCGTGCCGATGCACTACATCCCCGGCGAGCCGATGGCCACGCACATCATCAACGTGATGCACCTGGTGCTGCCCGAGGGCGAGCGCGCGATGTCCGCCGCGCTGGCCGAGGCGCTGCCGCTGATCGAGGACGAGCGGCTGCACGAAGAGGTCGTCGGCTTCATCGGCCAGGAAGCGACCCACGCGTCCTCGCACGAGGGCGCGCGGGACCACCTGGCGAAGCTCGGCCTGGACGTCGAGCCGACGGCCCGCAAGATGGAGTGGATGGTCGACAAGGTCCTCGGCGACTGGGGCCTGACCGGCCGGGCGAAGCACGCGTGGCTGTGCGAGCGGCTCGGGTTGTTCGCCGCGATGGAGCACTACACCGCGGTGGTGGGCGACTGGCTGCTCAACGCCGACCAGCTGGCCGAGCGGGGCATGCACCCGACCATGCTGGACCTGGTCCGCTGGCACGGCGCCGAAGAGGTCGAGCACCGCAACGTCGCCTTCGACGCCTTCATGTACGTCGACGGCGGGTACGGCAGGCGGGTGCGCACGGCGCTGGTCGCCAGCTTCACCCTGGCGGTGTTGTTCCTGACCACGGCGGGTTCGCTGTTCCGCAAGGACCCGTCGCCGGACAAGGGCCGCTTCTGGCCGGTGCAGCTGCTGAGCGCGACCCGGCGGCGGATGATCCCCTCGGCGACCATCTTCCTCACCGAGATCCCGAAGTACCTGCACCCGAAGTTCCACCCCTCGCAGCTCGGCAGCATGGACAAGGCCCTGCGTTACCTCGCGCGGTCACCGGCGGCCAACGGCGGTGCCCGATGAGCCGGTCCACAAAGGACGCGTACGCCCCCAGCGGCGCGATGCGCCTGGCCGCGCTCGCCAGTGCCGCCTACCGGCACGTGTTCGCCGCCGGGCCGGTCGCTCCCCTGCTGTCCCGGCCGAACCCGGTGCGCCGCACGGGATTCGACCTCGACCTGCGGATCGGCGAGATCCGGCCGGAGGCCGAGGACGTGGTCAGCCTGACCCTGGAATCGGACGGCGAGCCGCTCCCCCGCTGGGTTCCCGGCGCGCACCTGGACGTCTTCCTGCCCTCGGGCAGGCAACGCCAGTACTCCCTGTGCGGTGATCCCGCCGATCGGCACGCCTACCGCATCGCCGTCCGGCGGCTCGGCGACGGGCTGGGCGGTTCGCGCGAGGTCCACGGACTGCGCGCCGGTACCCGGATCACCGCACGCGGCCCCCGCAACGCCTTCGCACTGGTCGACGCGCCGTCCTACCTGTTCGTCGCGGGTGGCATCGGGATCACGCCGATCCTGCCGATGGTGCGCGCCTGTCACGAACGCGGCGTCCCGTGGCGCCTGGTCTACCTCGGCCGGTCGCGGGCGAGCATGCCGTTCCTCGGCGAACTCGCCGGGTACGACAGCGGCGTGGCCGACATCCGGCCGGACGACGAGGCCGGGCTGCCGGACATCACCGGCATCCTGCCGCTCGCGGCCCCCGGCGCGGCGATCTACCTGTGCGGCCCGCCACCGCTGATGCTCACCGCGCGCGGACTGGTGCGGGAGATCAATCCCACCGCCTCCCTGCACACCGAACGGTTCTCGCCGCTGCCCGTGGTCGACGGCACGCCGTTCGAGATCCGGCTGTACCGCAGTGGCGTGACCGTGCCGGTCGCGGCGGACGAGTCGGCCCTCACCGCGATCCGCCGGGTGGTGCCCGGGGTGGCCTACTCCTGCCGCCAGGGTTTCTGCGGCACTTGCACAACCCCCGTGCTGGCCGGGACCGTGGAGCACCGGGACCGGGTCCTCCCGGGCGGTGAGCGCGAGAAGTCCATGCTGGTCTGCGTTTCCCGTTCGGCAGGCGGTCCCCTGCTGCTCGACCTCTGACCGAAGGCGGCCCATGACACGCTGGTATCCCCTCGCCGAAGCCGACGACGAGTTCCTCGCCTCGGCCCCGTTCCGGTTCGTGCAGGCCGTCGACGTGCCGGCGGACGCCGCGCGGGTGTGGCGGGTGCTCTCCGCCGACGACGCGCTGGTGTCGTGGTCGCGGCTGATCACCGGTATGGACTGGACCTCTCCGCGCCCGTTCGGCGTCGGCACCACCCGGGCCGTCACGGTCGGGCGCGCGGCGACCCTGCGCGAACGCTTCTACCGATGGGACGAGGAAAGCCGGATGACCTTCACCGCCGAAGCCTCCTCCAAGCCGGGTTTCCGCCGGTTCGCCGAGGACATGGCGCTCACCCCGCTGACCGGAGGCACCCGGATCACCTGGACCTTCGCCATCGAGCCGGTGCCGAAGGCCGCGCCCTTGCTGCGCCTGGGCCGCCCGGCGTTCCAGCGGGTCACCGCGGGCTGGGCGAAGGGGCTGGCGGAGGCGATCGGCCGATGAGCGTGCTGGCCACCGCCACCGGGATCGTCCGCGACCTCGGCGTCCCGCTGCCCGGCCGCGGCCACTACGACGTGCGCGGCAAGGTCGTGCTGATCACCGGCGGCGGGGACGGCATCGGCCTCGCGCTGGCCCGCGAACTGCACGGCCGCGGGGCCGTCGTCGCGCTGACCGACATCGACCCGGCCGCGCTCGCCCGCGCCGGAACCGAACTGGGCAGCCGGGTGCACACCTTCGTCGCCGACGTCCGCGATCGCGTGGCCATGGAAGCGGTCGTCCGTGCACTGAGCACCGAAACGGGCGGGCTCGACGTGGTGGTCGCCAACGCCGGGGTGACCCCGCCACCGGCCACACTGCGCCAGATCGACCCCGAAGGCTTCGACCGGGTCCTCGACATCAACCTGACCGGCGTGTTCAACACCGTCCGGCCGGCGATCGACGAGGTGGTCGCGCGACGCGGGCACATCGTGGTCGTCTCCTCGGCGGCCGCCTTCGCGCCCGGGCTCGGCGGGGCCTCCTACATGATCAGCAAGGCCGGGGTCGAACAGCTGGGCCGGGCCCTGCGGCTCGAACTCGCCGGATTCGGGGCCAGCGCGGGGGTCGCCTACTTCGGCGTGGTCGACACCCGGCTCGCCAAGGCCACTTTGGACGATGACGCCCTCGGCGCGGAGCTCGAGGCACGGCTCCCCCGCCCGCTGCGCCGCCGGATCACCGCGGAACAGGCGGCCGAGGTGCTCGCCGGTGCCATCGCCCGGCGCGCCGGGCGTACGCTGGCCCCGGCCGCGTGGCAGGGCTGGGCGTTGCTCCGCGGTTTCGTGAACGTGGTCGCCGACGGCGTCCTCGCCGCCGACCGCCGGTGCCACACCCTCATCCGCGAACTCGAAGCCAGGGGGAGCCGACCGTGAGCGCACCACCCGCCACGCTGTGCGAGGCGTTCCAACGGGTCGCGGCCATCGACCCGGACACCGTCGCGGTGCGGACCGTCGGCGGCACGCAGACCCTGACCTGGCGTGAGTACGGCGCACAGGTGCGGGAAGTCGCCGCCGGTTTCGCCGCGCTCGGCGTCGGCCGCGGGGACACGGTCGCGCTGATGATGGCGAACCGGACGGAGTTCTACCCGGTCGACGTCGGCGCGCTGCACGCCGGCGCGACCTCGTTCTCCGTCTATAACACCCTCGCGCCCGACGCGATCCGATATGTGCTCGGCAACGCCGGTGCCCGGGTCGTGGTCTGCGAAGCGCAGTACGTGGAGCGCGTCCGCGAGACCGGTGTGGTGGACCGGATCGTGGTCGTCGACGCCGAGCCCGGCGAAGCCCCGGACGGCACGATCTCCTTGGCGGAGCTGAAGAACCTCGGTTCCGCCGACTTCGACTTCGAGGCCGCCTGGCGCGCGGTCCAGCCGGAGGACGTGGCGACGCTCATCTACACCTCGGGCACCACCGGCGATCCCAAGGGCGTCGAGTCCACGCACGCGGCGTTGTTGTTCGAGGCCAACGCGGTCAGCGCGGTCCTGCCCGTCGAGTACGGCGACCGGATCACCTCGTTCATGCCGTCCGCGCACATCGCCGACCGCGTCACCGCCCTGTACTTCCAGCTCGTCTTCGGCACGCAGATCACCGTGGTCACCGACCCGCGGCAGATCGTCGCGGCCGTGCGGGACTGCCGCCCGACGATCTGGGGCGCGGTCCCGCGTGTGTGGGAGAAGCTGAAGGTCGCCATCGAACTGGCCGTGGCGCACGAGCCCGACGAGCAACGCCGCGAGGAACTGGAATGGGCGGTGGAGGTCGGCAACCGCCGGCTGGACCACCTGCGTGCGGGCACGCCCGTGCCGCCGGAACTGGAAGCCGAGTACGCCAAGGCGGACGCGGCCGTGCTCACCGGCCTGCGGGACATGCTCGGCTTCGGCGGGCTGAAGTGGGCGGTCTCCGGCGGCGCTCCCATCCCGGGCGGCACACTGGCTTTCTTCGCCGCGCTCGGCCTGCCGATCTCCGAGATCTGGGGCATGTCGGAGCTGACCTGCATCGCCAGCACGTTCCCGGCCGACCCGGCCAAACTCGGCACGGTCGGGCGGATCCTGCCCGGCATGGAGACGCGGATCGCCGAGGACGGGGAACTGTTCGTGCGCGGGCCGCTGGTGATGAAGGGTTACCGGGGTGACCCGGCCAGGACCGCCGAGGCGATCGACGCCGAGGGCTGGCTGGCCACCGGTGACGTGGTGACCGCCGACGACGACGGCGTGCTCACCATCGTCGACCGGAAGAAGGACCTGATCATCAACGCCTCGGGCAAGAACATGTCCCCGGCGAACATCGAGAACGCGATCAAGGCGGCGTCCTCCCTCATCGGCGGGGTGGCCGCCATCGGTGACGGCCGCCCGTACACCACGGCGCTGATCACCCTGGACCCCGAGGCCGCCGCCGCGCTCGCCCCGGACGGCCGCAAGGCCGAGCTGGCCAGGGATCCGGAGATCCTCACGCGGGTCGCCGCCGCGGTGACCAGTGGCAACGCGAAGCTGTCCCGGGTCGAGCAGATCAAGCGCTTCCACCTGCTCCCGGTGGTCTGGGAACCCGGCGGCGACGAACTGACCCTGACGATGAAACTGCGCCGCAAGCCGATCGCCGCGAAGTACGCCGCGACGATCGACCGCCTCTACGCCGACCCCCTTCCGGACGACGTGCACGAACCGCGCTGATCAGCCCCGGCCGGTGAGCATCGGCAGGGAGACGAAGTCCGCGAGCGCCTGCTGCCCGGCCGCGTTGGCGTGCACCCCGTCGCCGTTGTCGTAGGGCGGGTGGATCCCGTTGGGCTGCGACGGGTCCTTCAGCACCTGGTCGAAGTCGACCACGCCGTCGCAGGTGCCGGAGCAGTTGTTCCAGCGCTGGGTGAAGGTGCCGACCTCGTGCCGGTCGAGATTGTTCTGCGCGGTGTACCCGGGTCGCGGGGTGATCGGGGTGACGTACACGGCGATCCCCGCGTCGCGCAGGCGCTGGAAGACCTGGCGGTAGCTGTCCAGGATGGGTTCGGCGGTGCAGCCGAAGGCCAGGTCGTTGGTGCCGTAGTAGTAGAGGACGCCGGTGACTCCGTGCAGGGCGAGCACATCGCGGTCCAGCCGGGCGAGCGCGTCCAGGCCGGCGACGCGATCCGGGGTGCCGGGACAGGCGTTCGAACTGGTGGTGCCGCTGATCCCGGCGTTCGCGATGGCGAGCTTGCCGGTGCGGCGGGCCAGGTCGTCGGTCCAGCGGCGGTTGGTGCCCAGTTCGGTGCAGCCGGGCCCGCAGTTGGTGCTGCCCACGCCGTCGACCACCGAACTGCCGTAGGCGACGATCGTGCCGCGCAGGCCGCGGTTGCGCACGTCGACCGCGCTGACCAGGTAGGTCGAGGTGACGGTTTCGGTGTACGCCGTGCCGGCGGGATCGGCGGTGTGGTCACCCGCGCCCGCGGGGGTCAGGTAGTTCTCGCGGAACGCCGAGTCGTGCTGGCCGGGGACAACCGTGCCCGCGATGTACATGCTGATGCCGAGGTCGGTGTCCGGCTGGGTGCGCAGGTCGGTGTCGTCGCTCCAGACCTCGCCGCCGGGCGGGATGGTGACCGCGGGCTGACCGCGGAAGGTCAGCGGCCGGACGCCGGTGACCGAAGCGGCCGGTCCGCTCAGGCCCGCGGTCGCGCGGTCGATGGTCAGCGGGGTCTTGCCGAAGGTGTTCTGCACGCGGATCCGCACCGCGTCGCCGCCCTGGCTCAGGTGCGTGACCATCCGCACGGACTGGTTCTGCACCGTCTTGGCCGACAGCGCCTGCTGCGACTGCGCCCACGAGGTGAACCACGGCGATCGCTGCGTTTCCGCGGCGGGCGCCGAGCCCATCAGCGATCCGGCGAGGAGCAGGACGGCGGCGCCGAACACGGCGATCTTCCTCGAACGCTTCATCGCGTACCTTTCGTCCGTTGTGGACCGAGCCTGCTGACGGTGAGCAGCGTGGGGACCGGTACGCCCGCGTCGGCACACAGGCCGGCGGCGTAACCGCCCAGCCAGCCGATGGCGTCGACGGACCATTCGGCGAGGGTGCCGTGGAAACTCGCCGCATGCCGTGGTGGGCCGTTCCAGGAGGAGTCGTCGAACGGCGGCTTCGGCTCAGTCGAAAGCCGGTGGACTCGCAGGCGAACACGCTCTGCTCGGCCATCCGTTCCCGGAATCGTGCCGCCGCAGCGGGGATCGACGGGTCCTGGCCGCTGTCGAGGGTGACCCGCACCGGCGTTCCGGGGCCGGCGGCACCGAACCACGCGGCGGTCGCCGACGACGCCGGGCCGGGTCCGGGCGGCAGCAGGACCTGCACCGCGTCCAGGTCGAGCGTGCCGAGGTGCGCCAGGACGTCACCGGCACAGCGGAGGAACGGCTGCACCGGCAGCGGGCCCGGTACGACGCCCACCTGGAACCAGCCGGCCAGCCCCGGCGCGGCGAGCGGGTGCTCCTCCCCCGCGTCGTTCATGCCCCACAGCACGTCCAGCCAGCCCATGGCCAGCGACCGGTCGTGGAAGAGGATGTAGGCGTCCCGGTCGGGATCGTGCCCGGGGTGCCGCACCAGCGAGCCGTACAGCGCCGCGAACAACGTCCCCGACGGACCGCGGGTACCCGGCGCCAGGCCGGGGCGGACTTCGTCGGTCACCGCGCCAGTCTGCCGGAACCGGGCCCGGAGATCATCAGGCCGAATGGTCCCCGATCCGCTCGCAGAGGGCGGCCGTGGCCGCGCTCGGCGCTTCCGTGGTCACCGAAACCGTCTCCCAGGCCGGGACCTCGCCGGACAGCGGGATGAACCGCGCCTCGCCGGTCTTGTGCGAGAAATTCTCCGGTACCAGCGCCACCCCGAGGCCGAAGCTGACCAGTTCCAGCAGCGAATGCACGTCGGTGACCTCGAGCGGGACCTTCCGGTGCACCCCGGCCTCCGCGAGGACGGCGTCCGCGAGGTCCCGCGTGCCCCAGCCGGGGTGGAAGTCGACGAAGCGATCCGCCGCCAGCTCGGTGAGCCCGACCGAGGCGCGCCCGGCCAGCGGGTGGTCCGGGGCGCAGGCGAGCACCAGCGCTTCGGTGCCGAGCGGGGTCATCCGGAGTTCGTCCGGGCAGCGCGCCGGTTTCGCGACGAAGGCGAGGTCGAGCCGCCCGGTCCGCACGTGCTCGATCAGCTCGGTCGACCCACCGTGCTGCAGCCGGACGTCCACACCGGGGTACGCGGTGACGAAGTCGTGGAGCAGGGCGGGCAGGTGCAGCGAGTGCAGGCACTGCAGCGAACCGAGGGCGAGGCTGCCGCGGACGAGCCCCTGGACCGCGGCCACGGCCGCCCGTCCGGCACCGGCCGCGGCCACCGTGCGCCGCGCCTCGACCAGCAGCGCCTCCCCCGCGCCGGTCAGGCGCACCTGGCGGGTGCTGCGGCGGAACAGCGGCGCGCCGAGTTCCTTCTCCAGCGCCCGGATGGTGGCCGACAGCCCGGACTGCGCCACGTGCAGGCGCCGCGCGGCCCGGGTGAAATGCGACTCCTCGGCGACCGCGATGAAGTACTCGAGCTGCCGCAGTTCCATCATTGATCACCCAGAATGCTTAGTCGGATCAGTTCCTTCTGTTGGACAGCTTAATGCCCAGCGCGTTAGCTGGGTGGCGCACCGGACGAAGGAGGAGCACGCATGCAGACGCGCCGCATCGGGGAGCTCGAGGTCAGCGCCATCGGACTCGGCGGCATGCCGATGTCGGTCCAGGGCAGGCCGCCGGAGGACCGCTCGGTGGCCACCATCCACGCCGCGCTCGACGCCGGGGTGACGCTGATCGACACCGCGGACGCCTACCACCTGGACGCGAGCGATCCCGGGCACAACGAGTCACTGATCGCCCGCGCGCTGGCGAGTTACCCGGGTGACACCTCCGCGGTGCTGGTCGCCACCAAGGGCGGGCACACCCGGCCCGCCGACGGGAGCTGGGCGCTCGACGGGTCACCGGCGCACCTCAAGCGCGCCGCGGAGGCCTCGCTCAAACGGCTCGGCACCGACGCGCTCGGGCTGTACCAGTTCCACCGGCCGGATCCGGCGGTCCCGTACGCCGAGTCCGTCGGTGCGCTGGCCGATCTGCTCGACGAGGGCAAGATCCGCTACGCCGGCATCTCGAACGCGAACCCGGAGCAGATCCGGCAGGCGAACGAAATCCTCGGCGGACGGCTCGCCGCCGTGCAGAACGAGTTCTCGCCCGCCTTCCGGTCCAGCGAGCCGGAACTCGAGCTGTGCAGCGACCTCGGCATCGCGTTCCTGCCGTGGAGCCCGCTCGGCGGCATCGCCAAGGCGAGCGAACTGGGCTCGCGCTTCGCGCCGTTCGCCGAGGTGGCCCGGGCGCACGAGGTGAGCCCGCAGCAGGTGACACTGGCGTGGATGCTGGCGAAGTCGCCGGTGGTCATCCCGATCCCCGGCTCCTCGCGGCCGGAGACCATCAGGAGTTCGGCAGCGGCGGTCCACCTGGAGCTGTCGGCCGGGGAGTTGGCCGCGCTCGACGCGTCCCGCTGACCCTGGCGGGTGGCAGCGGCCGCACCTCGGCACCCGGCACCACCGTGCCGCTCAACTGCCCGATGCCTTCGACGGTGAGGCGGACGGTGTCGCCGGGGCGCAGTGGTGGCCGGTCGCCGCCCCGGCCCCACAGTTCGGCGAGGCACCCGCCGTTGCCGCAGGTGCCCGAGCCGAGCACGTCGCCGGGGCGCACCACCGTGCCGCGTGAGGCGTAGGCGAGCATCTCCTCGAAGGTCCAGCTCATGTTCGACAGCAGGTCCGAGCCGACGACCTCGCCGTTGACCTCGGCGGTCAGCGCCAGCCGCAACCGGCCGTCGTCCTCGCGGTACCCCGCCAACTCGTCGGGGGTGACCAGCCACGGGCCCAGGCTCAGCGCGGTGTCCTTGCCCTTGCACGGCCCGAGCCCGACGGTCATCTCCGCGGTCTGCAGGTCCCGCGCGGACCAGTCGTTGAAGATCGTGTAGCCCGCGAGGTGCGCGGCCGCCTGCTCCGGGGTCAGGTCGCGGCCCGCACGGCCGACGACGGCCGCGACCTCCAGTTCGAAGTCGAACCGCGCCGACCCCGGGGGCATCGGCACGTCGTCGTGCGGGCCGAGCACCGAATGCGGGTTGCCGAAGTAGAACGTCGGCGCGGCGTACCACTGCCCGGGCACCCCTGCCCCGCCGCGCATGCCTTCGACGTGTTCTTCGAAGGTGACGAAGTCGCGAATGGACGGTGGGTGCAGCGGCGCGAGCAGGCGGACCTCGGACACGTGCGGCCCGGGTTCGCCCGCCAGCGCCGCGGCACCGGCCGCGGGCAGCTCGTCCAGCACGTCGATCAGCGACGCGGCGTCGAGCGGGTGCAGCCGATCGTCTTCGTCGAGCACCGCGGTCCATTCACGACCGTGGTGTTCGTAGGTGGCGAACCGCATGTCACACCGGCGGCGCGACGAAGCAGCCGCGGTCCGGGTCGTTGAACGATTCCTTGGCCACCAGTTCGCTCATCGGGTTGGCCGTGCCCCACTGGTCGGTCACCTCGGGCTCGGAGAAGTCGTAGACGTGCGGGTGCCAGCTGTCCTCGTCGAGCAGTTCCAGTTCGGTGGTGTACTCGAGGGTGTTGCCGTGCGGGTCGAAGAAGTAGGAGAAGGTGTTGTCCCCGGCCATGTGCCTGCCCGGGCCCCAGACCTTGTGCACGCCCGCGCGCAGCAGCCTGCCGGTGCCGCGCATGTACTCGTCGATCCCGCGCAGCTCGAACGAGATGTGGTGCAGCGAGGTGTGCGGGCCCTTCGCCAGCGCCAGGCTGTGGTGCTGCGGGTTGACCCGCATGAAGTGCATGACCTCGCCCATGTGCGGGGAGCTCAGGGTGTCCGAGAGCGCGAACGCGAGGTGCTTCTCGTACCAGGCGCGGGTCTTGCCGAGGTCCGGGGAGTTGAGCACCACGTGGGAAAGACGGACCGGGATGGCTTCCTTCTCCTCGATGCGCCGGTGCTCGCGGGTGTCGACCTCGGCCGAGACCTCCACCGTGCGGCCGTCCACGTCGAAGAACCGGAAGCCGTAGCCGCCACCGAGGGTGCCGAGCTCGTCCGGGGTGCTGATCAGCTTCACGTCGTCCGCGATCAGCCGCTCGGCCAGCGCGTCGACGTCCTCTCGCGTGGCCGCGCCGAACGCGACCAGGTCGAGCCGCTTCTCCTCGGCCTTGCGCAGCCGCACCACGTACTGCTCGGGCGAGCCTTCGGCGGCGAGGAAGCTCAGGCCGGTGTCCCCGGCGACCTCGGTCAGCCCCCAGACACCCGAGTAGAACTCCAGTTGCTTGTCGTAGTCCGGCACGGCGAGGTCGACGTGGCGGAGGTGGGTGAGCAGACGCCTTGGTGTCATCGTGGCTCCTTCGCGGACAGGTTGAGCAGGGCGGCGGCGTTGCCACCGCGCACCGCGTGGAAGTCGGGTCCGGTCAGTCCCGCCGCGCGCAGGGCGGCCAGCGGATCGGTGGTGCCCATGTCGAACGGGAAGTCCGAGCCCAGCAGCACCCGGTCCGCGCCGGCGGCCCGGACCAGTTCGCGCAGCACGTGCGGGTCGTGCACCAGCGAGTCGAACCACAGGTGCCGCAGGTAGTGGCTCGGTTCGTGCGCGCAGCCCCGCGCGTCCGGGCGGACGCGCCAGGCGTGGTCCGCCCGCCCGAGGTGGGTGGGCAGGTAGCCGCCGCCGTGCGCGGCGACGAGCTTCAGCCCGGGGTGGCGGTCCAGCACGCCGGAGAAGATCAGGTGGGACAGGGCCACCGCGTTCTCCGTGGGCTGCCCGACGCTGTTGGACAGGTACCAGCGATCCAGCCGCTCGTCGAGCGTGCAGCCGAACGGGTGCAGGAACAGGATCGCGCCGGTTTCCGCGGCCAGCTCCCAGAACGGCTCGAAGGCGGGATCCGAGAGTTCCCGGCCGGGGGCGTGGCTGGAGATCTCCACCCCGGCCAGTCCTTCGCTCAGCGCGTGGTCGAGCATCTGGACGGCCAGTCCGGGGTGCTGCAACGGCACCAGGCCGAGCCCGGTCAGGCGGGCCGGGGCGTGCGCGCAGTGCTTGGCGACGGCCGTGTTGGCTGTCTCGCACATCGCGCGGGCGACCTCGGCGTCGGCCCAGTAGTGGTAGTGCGACGGCGACGGGCTGACCAACTGCACGTCCACGCCCTCGGTGTCCATCGCGGCGAGTCGTCGCACCACCTCGGTCAGCAGGGGCAGCCGCTCGCGGATCATCCCGCCGTTGACCGCCAGCGCCTCGGCGCCGTTGCGGCGGGCGTCCAGTTCGCGGGCGGCGGCCAGGCCCGGCAGCCCCTCGACGAGCTGGTCCACTTCGGACAGCAGGACGTGCGCGTGGACGTCCACGGTCGGGATCGTCACGGCAGCTCCCGCAGCATCGCCGCGGTGCGGCCCATCAGCCCGGGCACGTCGGCGTCCCGCACCCCGTCGAGCAGCCACTGTCCCAATTGGACGGAACCGTCGACGATCTCGCGCACGCGCGGGTAGCGGCGGTCGCGGTACCGGGTGAACAGGCCGTCGTCCCAGACCTCCTCGGCCGCCAGCAGTTCGGTCAGCACGAGCACGTCCTCCAGCGACATCGCGGCACCCTGCGCGAGGGTCGGCGGGCAGGCGTGCGCGGCGTCACCGGCCAGCACCACCCGGCCGCGGTGCCACGGGCCGTCGAGAAGCAACCGTTCGAACCAGGTGTAGTTGATCAGCGCCGGATCGGTGAGCGAGCGCTGGATCTCCGGCCACGGGCCGCCGTAGCTCTCGGCCAGGCGCCGCATCTCCTGGTGGTAGGCGGCGGGCTCGACGGCCGACCGGTCGCGGTTGCGTTCGACCAGGTAGGCGTACGCGGTGTCCTCGCCGGTCGGGCAGCAGCCGGCGATGAAGCACCCGCCGCCGTAGACCATGTGCGTGTGCTCGACACCCGCCGGGCGGGGCACGGGCGCACGCCAGATGGCCATGCCGGTCGGCTCGGGGAGGCAGTCGATGCCGATGAGCCGCCGCACGCCCGACTGCACCCCGTCCGCGCCCACGACCAGGTCGTAGCGGCCGGTGGTGCCGTCGTCGAAGGTGACCCGCACGCTGTCGGTGTCCTGCTCGAACGCCGTGACGGTCCGGCCGAGCCGGACGAAGGCGCCGGACGCGCGGACGGCGTCGATGAGGATCTGCTGCAGCCGGGGCCGCTGCATGCCGACCGTGGCGGGCAGGTCGTCGCCGCCGACGCGCCCGGACGACTGGACGGCCACTACCGTGCCGTCCGGGCTCAGCAGGCTCAGCTCGTCGAAGGCGAACCCGTCGCGCAGCACGAGGTCGAGCACGCCGACCTTACGCAGCACCCGCAACGCGTTGCCCTGCAAGGTGATCCCGGAACCCGTGGTGGAGTTCCAGTCTTCGCGCAGCTCGACCAGGTCGACGGCGAACCCCGCCCGGCGCAGCAGGACGGTGAGGGCGTTCCCGGCGATGCCACCGCCGACGACGAGCACGGTGCGGGTCATCTCGGCTCCCGGGGTCACTTGACGGCGATGGGGTTGACCGGGGAGCCCACGGCCCCGGTGATCGGCAGCGGCGCGGCGGTCAGCCAGCACTCGTGCACCCCGTCGGCGGCGCAGTCCGCGGCCAGGGCGTCGAGGTCCCACATCTCCCCCACCAGCAGCCCGAGGTGCGGGATGACCACCTGGTGCAGCGGCTGGAAGGCGTGGTCGAACTCGTTGGGCCGGACCTCGAAACCCCAGGTGTCGGTGGCGATCGCGGCGATCTCCGTGCGGTGCAGCCAATTCGCGGTGGTGAACGACAGCCCGGGCGCGGGCCCGCCGGCGTAGTCGCCCCAGCCCTCACGCCGGGCGCGGGTCAGCTGGCCCGTGCGGACCAGCACGATGTCCCCGCGGCCGACCGTGACGCCGTGGGCTTCGGCGGTGGCGACCAGGTGCGCTTCGGTGATGGCGAATCCGTCCGGCAGTTCGCCGTCGCCGACGACACGGCCGACGTCGAGCAGCACCGCCCGCCCGGCGACGTGCGCGGCCATGTGCTCGATGCCGGTGATCAGGTCGCCCTCGGCGGTCACCGTGGTGGCCGCGTCCCGGCCGTTCCACGCCCGGCCGTGGTCGAAGATGTGGCCGAGGCCGTCCCACTGGGTCGAGCACTGCAGGGGCATGGCGATCACGTCGTCGGCGCCGCCGATGCCGTGCGGGAAGCCCTGCAACCCGGCGGCGGCGTCCGTGCCGGTGTCGAGCATGGTGTGCACCGGATTGGTCCGGCGCCGCCAGCCCTTCTGCGGCCCGTTCATGTCGAACCGCTGCGACAGCGAGAAACTGGCCCCGCGGCGGATGAGCGCGGCGCCCGCGCGGCGGTTGGCCTCGGTGAGGAAGTTCAGCGTGCCCAGCACGTCGTCCGCACCCCAGCGGCCCCAGTTCGAGCAGGCCTTGGCCGCTTCGGCGATCGCGCCTTCGGGATCGGCGCGGTTCACTCGGCCACGCACCGGGTCCGCTGGGTCCCGAGGCCGGTGATGGTGCTCTCCATGACATCACCGTCGCGCAGCAACCGGCCCCAGTGCATGCCGTTGCCCGCCGGGGAACCGGTCAGCACCAGGTCGCCGGGCAGCAGCGTGGTGGTCTGCGAAACGCAGGAGACCAGGCGGGCCACGTCGAAGATCATGTCCTTTGTGGACTCGTCCTGCATGGTTTCGCCGTTGAGCTTGAGGACCAGCCGCAGGTCACCCGGATCGGCCACGAACTCGGCGGGCACCAGGTACGGGCCGAGCGGCGTGAAGCCGGGCGCGTTCTTCGCCCGCAGCCAGTCGGTACCGATCTCACGCATGTCCTTGCGGAACACCAGATCGCGCGCGGTGAGGTCGTTGGCGATCGTGTACCCGGCGACGTGCTCCAGCGCGTCCTCCGGGGACACGCGGTGTGCCGGGCGGCCGATGACGGCGGCGAGCTCCAGTTCCCAGTCCGGCTGCGTGGTCCACGACGGCAGCACCACGTCGTCCTGGGGACCGGTGATCGCCGAAGGCAGCCCGATGAACACGTACGGCTGGTCCTCGCGGGCGCGTTGGTCCATCATCCCCGCCACCCGCGCGCGGGCCTGCTCCTCGGTCTCTTCGGAGTCCGACGGCCGGTGGGCCACCGCGAGGTCGATCACGTGCTGGCGGTAGTTCGCGCCGGACTGGAACACCTGCCGCGGCATGATCGGCGCGTGCACCCGCAGGCCTTCGAGCTCGGCCCAGCCCTGCGTACCTTCGGCGATCCGGCGCAGTTCGGGCAGCGCCCCGGCCCAGCGGTCGAGCACCGCGAGCGTGGTGGCGGGCCGCCAGTCCAGCGCCTGGCTCAGATCGGCCACGCGGTCGCCCACCACCAGGCCGGGGAACGGTTCCCCGGCGGCGGAGAAGGTGCCGAGCGCGAACGGGGCGGGTGACGCGGGTGTTGCCATCAGATGTCCTCCAGGGGGTCTGCACCCACTGTGGCCCAGCCCGGAGGATCACGGAAATGAATGTCTCTGATGACGGACATCCACGGCCTGGATGCCCGTCAGGCGAGTTCGACGTTCACCGGCACCTCGTTGTTCAGCGTGTGCCCGACCGGCGAACTGCGGATCACCTTCTGGTGCAAGGCTTCCAGCTCCTCCCGCGAGGCGGGCGAGTCGATGCGGACGTTCGCGGTGATCGAGTCGAAGCCCGCGTGCCCTTCGGCGAGACCGAGGAACACGTGCAGGTCCACGTCGCCCTTGACGTCCACGGTGAGCTTGTCGAGCTGGATGCCCGCGACGGTCGCGTTGGCGGCGTAACCGACGGCGAGGCAGTTGCCCAGCGCGCTCAGCAGTTGCTCGACCGGGTTGGCCGCGCTGTCACCACCACCGAGCGCGGGCGGCTCGTCCGACGGCGTGGGGTCGAACCCGCGGACCTTGGCCGCCGAGCGGAACCCGCCCTCCCAGGTCACGTGCGCGGCCCAGGTGGTCTTGGCCTTCGCGGGGTCGGCCTGCACCGCGGCGACGAGGCCGCCGACGGCTTCGAGGTCGACGGAGTTGAGCGGCTGCTGCACTTCCACGGTCATGTCAGGGCTCCGGGTGGTTCGAGGATTCACGGACACGGTGAGGGTGACCGCGGCGGGCGGCCGGGGGCAACGGCACCCGCACTGTGGGAAACCGGGAGTCCGGGAGACATAAATTGACACTTGTCCAGTTCTTGACACCTGTGTATAACCGGTCCATGCCCGTCGACGAGCGCCCACCGGACCGCCGGGTGGCGCGCTCGCGCGCGGCGTTGTTCGCCGCGGCCGTGCGGCTGGTCACCGAACGCGGCACCACCGCCGTGCCGATCACCGAACTGGCCGAGGCGGCCGACCTCAGCAGGCAGGCGGTCTACCTGCACTTCGCCAACCGCGACGAGGTGCTGGTCGCGGCGGCGGCCGACCTGGCCCGCCGGGAACTGGTGGGTGCCGGTGAAGGTGGCGGCCGGTCCGCGTTGCTCGCGGCGGTCGGGCACTTCGCCGGGAACCGCGAGTTCTACCGCGCGATGCTGTCCGGCCCGTGTGCCTTCGCGCTCACCCGCGCGCTGGGCGACCTGCTCGCCCCGGTCAACCGGCACCTGCTCGGCACGCTGGTGGACGTCGCGCCGGAGACCCTGGACGACCTCGCCGTGTTCGTCACCGGTGGCATGGGCGCGATCATCAACGCCTGGCTGCTGGACGAGGCACACCCCGATCCCGAGGAGTTCGCCGATCGGCTCGCGCGGTTGTGGCGCGGCCTCGGCCTGACCGCCCCGGCCGACCTGCTCACGAGGTGACCCGAGATGCCCGACCCCACCCTGACCCTCATCGCCCGCCTGACCGTGCTGATCGGTGAACCGGTCGACGCGGGCCCGGTGCCCGGCGGGCACCGGCGGATCATCCCGATCACCGGCGGCACCGCGGAAGGCCCGCGCATCGAAGGCGAAGTCCTGCCCCTGGGCGCGGACTGGAACCTGATGCGTCCCGACGGGGTCGCCGAAGTGTCCGCGCGCTACCTCGTGCGCACCCACGACGGTGTAGTGCTGACCATTTACAACGAAGGCAGCCTGAAGTTCGACGGCGTCCCGCGCGGGATCACCACGCCGCGCATCGAAGCCCCGGCGGACGGGCCCTACGCCTGGCTCAACGACGCCGTCCTGGTCGGCACCCTGACGCCGGTCGTCGACGGGCAGCGCCCGATCGGCGTCTCACTCGAGTTCCACCACGCGGACTGAAGGCCCACCATGTCGATCCTCTCCTTCCCACCGGTCGCCGACTTCGCCGCGCGCACTTTCTCGAAGCTCGCGAACCGCCGGACCCCGTACCGCGCCGTCCTTCCCGTGCGTACCGAGGAAATCCGGGTGCCCACGCGACACGGTGAAGTCGCCGCGACGCTCTACCACCCGCCGTCCGCCGACGCCCCGCCCGCGGTCCACGTCAACGCGCACGGCGGTGGGTACGTCACCGGGCTGCCCGCCTTCGACGACGCGCTGTGCCGCCACCTCGCCACGCACGCCGGTGTGGTGGTGGTCAACACCAGCTACGCGCTCGCCCCGCGACGCCGGTTCCCGGTGCCGGTGGAGCAGATCCACGACGTGCTGAAGTGGGCGGCGTCGAGCGATCGCGAGTGGGACGGCGGCAGGCTCACCGTCGGCGGGCAGAGCGCGGGCGGCGCGCTGGCCGCCGGAGCGGCGCGGCTGGCGTGGGAGACCGGCGGCCCGGCACTGGCCCTGCAGGTGCTGCACTACCCGCCGCTGGACCTGGTCACCCAGGCCAAAAATAAGCCTTCGCCGCTGGGCCGCAAGGCGGTCATCCAGCCGTGGATGGGCGAGATCTTCGACACCGCCTACATTCCCGACCGCGGCGAGCGCGGGCACCGGCTCGCCTCGCCCGCCTGGGGCACCAACGCCGACGGCCTCGACGGCATCGCCCCGGCGGTGGTGATCACCGCGGAACTGGACCGGCTGCGCGCGGAGGCCATCACCTACGCCCGCAAGCTCGACGTGGCCGGGGCGCTGGTGCGGCACCACGACGTCACCGGCGCGGACCACGGTTACGACATGCTCGGCGACGCTCCCGGCCTCGCGCAGCAGACCTACGACCTCATCGCCGGGCACCTGCGTCGCGCCGTTTCCCGTTAAGGCTCACACCTCGGGCTCCGAGCCGAGCGCGGCCAGGCAGCGGGCGGCCTGGCGCCGGAACGCGGCCGGGAGGTCCGGCGGGCCGTCGACCAGGGCGAAGTCGGCCTGGACCGAGGTGATCATCCAGACCAGGTCGTCGGTCGTCTCGGCGCCGAGGTGCAGCAGGCAGCTGCGCGCGTCGACGGCTTCGATCGCGCCCATGCCCGGCCACACGCGGTCCGAGACGGCCTCGGCGGACTCGTGCAGGGTGACCGTCGCCTGGCAGGGCCAGGTGCGCGCGGACAGCTGGCGCGCCAGGTAGTCGGCCACGTCGTCGTAGGGCAGTTCCCTGGGCGTGAAACGGGGTCCGGCGGGCGGGCGCGGGGTGAGCCGGTCGACCCGGAAGGTGCGCCAGTCACCGCGGTCGAGGTCGAAGGCGACGAGGTACCAGTGCCTGCCGAAGTTGACCAGGCGGTACGGCTCCGCGGTCCGGCGGGAGGCACCACCGCGCGGGCTGGTGTAGTCGAAGCGCAGGCACTCGTGGCGGCGGCAGGCGTCGGCGATGGTCATCAGCGCGTCCGCCGAAACCTGCGGGCCGGGTGCCGTCCCGGCTCGCACGGTCGCGGACTGCAGGGTGTGCACCCGGTGGCGCAACCGCGACGGCAGCACCTGCTCCAACTTGGTGAGCGCCCGCAACGCCGTCTCCTCGATCCCGGCGACCGAACTGCTGGTGGCGGTCCGCAGCCCGACGGCCACGGCGACGGCTTCCTCGTCGTCGAGCAGCAGCGGTGGCAGGGAGGCACCCGCGCCCAGCCGGTAGCCGGGCGTGCCCTGCAGGGCGTGGACCGGGTAGCCGAGTTCGCGCAGCCGCTCGACGTCGCGCCGGACGGTCCGTGTGGTGACGCCGAGCCGTTCGGCCAGGTCGGTGCCCGGCCAGTCGCGGTGGGTCTGCAGCAGGGAGAGGAGTTTCAGCAGCCGCGCGGAAGTCTCCAGCATGGGTTCCAGTCTGCCTGATCGTTAGGACCGGAACTGTCCTAACCGGGTCCTAGCGTGGTCGGCATGACACCGGACATCCAGCCGTTTTCCGTAGACATCCCGCAGTCCCAGCTCGACGACCTCGCCCAGCGGCTGGCCGCCACCCGGTGGCCGGACGAACTGCCCGGCGTCGGCTGGAGCCGGGGCGTGCCGGTCGGCTACCTCAAGGAGCTCGCCGAGTACTGGCGCACCGGGTTCGACTGGCGGGCGCAGGAAGCCGCGCTCAACGCGCACCCGCAGTTCGTCACCACCATCGACGGGCAGCGGCTGCACTTCCTCCACGTGCGCTCACCGGAAGCCGGCGCCACTCCCCTGGTCCTGCTGCACGGCTGGCCGGGCGGGGTGACCGACTTCCTCGACGTGCTCGGGCCGCTGTCCGACCCGCGCTCCCACGGCGGCGACCCGGCCGACGCCTTCCACCTGGTGATCCCGTCGCTGCCGGGGTTCGGCTTCTCCACGCCGCTGGCGGGGCCGGGCATGAACGCCGCGAAGATGGCGGGCCTGCTGGTGCGGTTGTTGGCGCTTCTGGGGTACGAAAGCTATGGCGTGCAGGGGTACGACACCGGCGCGTGGGTCGGGCCGGAGATCGGGAAGCAGGACCCGTCGCGCGTGCTCGGGGTCCACCTGAACGGGATGCTCACCTTCCCGATCGGCGCCGAAGGTGAGTTCGACGAGTTGCCGGAAGCCGACCAGCGACGCTGGGAGTCGATGCAGAACTTCAACGACGGTTACCTGCAGTGCAATTCGAAGCGCCCTCAGACGGTGACCTACGGCCTGCACGATTCCCCGGCCGGGCAGCTGGCGTGGATCGTGGAGAAGTTCAAGGAGTACACGCTGCCGGAGGACGGTCTGCCGGAGGACAGCGTGGACCGGGACCGGATGCTGGCGAACATCGCGCTGTACTGGTTCACCGGCACCGCGGGCTCGGCGGCGCAGATCTACTACGAGGAAACCTCGGCCGCCGACTGGACCGGCGACTCCTCGTCCCCGGTCCAGTCCCCGGTCCCGGTCGGTGTCCTGATGTCCGCGCACGACGTCACCATCCGCCGCTGGGCGGAACGCGACCACCACATCGTGCACTGGACCACCCTCGACCACGGCGGCCACTTCCTGTCCATGGAAGCCCCGGCCAGCCTGATCGACGACGTCCGCCTGTTCTTCCGCAAACTCCGCTGACCGCCCCGGCCCTGGCTGGCTCGAGCCTTGACTGTGGAACTCGCCCACCCGAGTGCGGGTCTCGGCTTCCTGAGCGTGCGGTTCGCCTTCCTGAACGTGGGTTTCGGCTTCCTGAACGTGTAGTTCGGCTGCTGAATGCTGTGAGTGGGGCATTACTTGCATCCATTGCAAGTAATGCCCCACTCATGGCGTTGGTTCGGAGGGGGTTTGGAGGGCGGTGAGGGCTTGGTCCAGGACGTCGAGGGCGGCGACGGCACCGTGGACGAGTTTCAGCAGGTTTTCGGTGCTGGACAGGAGGATCCCCATCTTCTCGGCGATCTTCCCGCCGTATTCGACGGCGATCTGCACGACCTGCGGGATGGCCGCCGCGATGCTGGCGCCGCCGGTGGCCGGGGCGGCGGCCAAAGCCTGCATGACGATCGGGTTGATGCGCGCGACCGCTTCGCCGATCAGTTGCGTGACGATGTCGCGGGCCTGCGCCACCACCTCACCGGCACCGGCGAGCGCGCCGGAGGCGGCGGTGCTCGCCTGCGCCGCCGCTTCGAGGCCGTCGGCGAGTCGCGCGGCGGACGAGCGGTACTCCGTGCCGCCGGAGCCCGACCAGTCCGCGGTTTCCGCGGTGCTCGCCTCGCGGTAGGACCCGGCCGCCGCGGAAACGCTCCGCGCAGCCGTCTGAAATCCTTGCGAGCTCGTGGAAATCGCGTCCGGGTCGGCGGAGAGCTGGCTGAGCGGCTCTTCGAGGAACGACACGAATCCCCGCACCCAGCCGAAACCGGCGTCCGAGATGGCCGACAGCGGGCTGCCGGTCATCTCGAGGATGCCGAGTGCCGTGCTCGCGCCCCCGAGACCGGCGGACACCCAGTCCCCGTTCTCCACGGCGGCGGTGGTGGACTTCAGGTCGGCGAGCACCTCGGTCGTGGTCACCGGCCCGCCTCCGCCGAGCGCAGGCGGCTCCCGCCGTCGCCGTCGGCACCCTGGTAGTGCTCCGCCGCCCGGCCGAGCCGCGTGCTCATGCTCTCCACCGTCGCGGACGCGTGCCGGAAAGTCTGCGCGGTCCGGCCCAGCACCTCCTGCAGCCCGGTGGTGAGGAACTGGGTGAAGGTGCCGAGCGCGGCGCTGTCCAGGCCGCCCGGCAGCGCGGCCGCGACGGTGGACACCTCCGCCGCGACACCACTGGCGGTCCTGGCGTGGGCCCGGATCCGGTCGGGATCGACCAGCACGTGGTTCATCGGGAGATCTCCGGTGGGTTCGAGAAGTAGTGGTCGTCGTCGGGCACGGCGGCCGGGGCGGGTTCGGCCGCCGCCAGGTTCCGCTTGATCAGGTCCAGCGCCGGGCCTTCGCCGGTGTATTCGGTCATGATCTCGACGACCTGCGCCCCGGCCACGCGCTGCGCCTGCCGCGCGGTGTCCAGGATGAGCTGCGCGAGCTGGTCGGCCTCGAGTGCGCGGGCGGCCGCGGACAGCCGCAGGTCCTCCAGCGCACCACTGACCCCGACCGCGACGGACACCTCCCCGCGCGGGGAGGTCGCGCTGCCGCCGACCTGACGCAGGTTCGATTCGACCGCCCGCGCCGTGGCGTCGAGGCGTTCGAGGTTGCTCTGGTAGTCGGCCAGCCACCGTGCCGGATCCATGGACTTCCCTTCAGCGCGGGCTGCGCGCGATCGTCGCCAGTTCTTCGAGCGCGGAGCGCACCCCGGTCCGCCGCAACGGGTTCACGCTCACCCAGCCGTCGGTGGCGGCGTGCACCGCGACCCGGCCCCTCGGACCGTCCAACCAGGACAGTTCGCTCCCGGCCCGCGCCCCGCGCCGGGTCGCGCCGAGCTGGCCGAGGCCGTGCACCGGCACCACCAGCCCGACCAGGCTGTCCAGCGCGGCCGGGTCACCGCCGTGGTCGCGGAAGAGGTCCCGCAGTTCCTGTTCGCCCGGCTCGCCGGGCCACCGCGTCGCCGCGGTCACCGCACCGGCGGGCAGCGTGATCGGCATGGACACCGGCGCCGCCACCTCGGGCACCTGCTTCAGCAGTTCGGCGGCCAGCGCGGCGTCGTGGACCCGCCGCACGCCGACCGT
Organism: Amycolatopsis magusensis; assembly: GCF_017875555.1. Classification (GTDB taxonomy): domain Bacteria; phylum Actinomycetota; class Actinomycetes; order Mycobacteriales; family Pseudonocardiaceae; genus Amycolatopsis; species Amycolatopsis magusensis. The sequence continues at coordinate 6,838,552 of NZ_JAGGMS010000001.1, forward strand.
GCCCGCCGGGTCGTCGTCCAGCACCTGGCGGCACAGCAGCACCGACTCCCGGTACACCAGCGCGACCACGCCGATCACCCGCTCGCCGGTGAGCACCAGGTCGAGGGTGCCGCGGTGCTCCCGCAGCGCGGTGACCACCTCGGCGGCCATGCCCATCGGCCCGGACTCCCCGGCCAGGCCACGCCGGTACAGCGTCTCCCCGGCCACGGCGAGCAGGATCTCGCGCTCCCCGGCGAGCCGCCCGAACGAGGGCACCCGCAACGGGAACGGCAGCGGCACCCCGGCGTGCGCGGACAGCAGGTCGAGTTCGACGAGTCCGAAGTGGACGGACTCGGTGGTTTCTTCGACGGCCAGTGTCATGCGCCGGGCCCCTCCGCGGACCGCAGCGCCCGCGTGTGGTCGGCTTCCGCGTCGGTGAACCGGTTGACCGTGGCGTGCAGCGCCCGGTGGTAGTCGTTCAGCTTGCCGTCGGCGGCGCTGACCGCGCCCGAGAGCCCCGATTCGCCTGCCGCCTCACGCAGGCGCCTGGCCAGGTGCAGCGCCGGCGGCGCGGTGCCCAGTCGCGGCAGCTGCCCGGCCAGCCGGTTCGCCGAGGACACCAGGCCGGTGGTCCGGTCGCCGAGCGCGGCGAGCGCGGCCACCTGTGCGGTCAGTTCCTGCGGCTCGACCTGGAACCCGGAAGTCACGGTCGCCTCCTGTTCTCGCGAGGGGTTCACAGCCCGATGACCGGGCTGCTGGTCCGCTCTTCGACGGCGAAGAGCTGCTGGTCGATGGTCGGCATGCGGTTCGTGTGCGCCTCGTCCTCGGCGCCCTGCCCGCGCCCGCCACCGGCACCGCCGGGCAGCATGCCGCCCGAGTTCGCGCCGCGGCCGCCCAGCAGCCCGGACATCGCGCCACCCCGGCCCGCCGTCCCGCGGCCCAGCACGCCACCGCCGGTGGTGGCACCGGATTCGACCGGCACCGAACCGACCAGCTGACTCCACGGCAGGCCACCGCCGCTGCCGACGGCGCTGCCACCCGCCAGACCGGCACCGGCGAACCCCGCCGCGGTCGTCCCGCTGGTCATGCTGCTCCCCAGCCCCGCGTCCCCGGCGGCTCCGCCCGCGCCCGGCGTGATCGCCTGGCTGCTGTCCAGCAGGCTCGTCTCGTAGCGCTGCATCACGTGCACCGCCTGCGCCTTCTGCTCGGCCGCCGCCGCGCTGGCGAGGAAGTAGCTCGCGCCACCGGCGGCCACGGCACCGATCGCCGCGCCCATCAGCGCGCCCGGCCCGGCACCCACCCCACCGGCTCCCGCGCCGACCACCGCCCCGATGGCCGCGCCCGCGCCCGCTCCGGCGGCCGCACCGGCCAGGCCCGCGCCGAGGGGGTCGTCGGCGGGTGGTGGCATGGTGTTCCGCGCGACGGCGAGTGCGTCACCGGCGTCCTGCGTGGCGCCCTGCACGGTGGTCGCGCGCGAACCGATGTCCGAGCTCGTGTCACCCAGTTCGGTGAGCCGGTTCGCGGCCACGTCCGCCGCGCCGCCGGTCCAGTTCGACTCCAGGGTGCCGCGCTGCCCCCGCAGCGCGTCGCCGTGCTCGGACAGTTCGCTGCCGTGCCGCCCCCACTCGGCCGCCATCGAGCTGACCTCGCCGACATCGGCGTTGTCCCACACCATCCCGTACAGCTCGTGGTGCGTATAGGCGTTCCAGTTCGTGCCATCGGGCGGGATGGGCGAACCGAAGTAGCCCTCCCACACGTTGCGCAGGGCGTCCACCACCGGCTGCGCCAGCGCCCCCGCGGGCCCCGCCTCGCCGAGCACGGCCGTGGCGGCGGCCGCCAGCTCCTGCACCCCGGCCGAGGCCTGGTCGATCAGGGTGCCGTCATCACCCGAGTTGTCGCTCATGCTCTTCTTCCGTCCCCGCCGTGCCGATGGGGACGAAGTTAGGGGTGGGCGATGAAATTCTGGTGTAATGCCGATCGCGCCCGGTGTTCGCGCAGGTCCACCGCCCGGCGGGTGGCCGCGAGGCGGTCGCGGATCTCGTTCTCCAGCCGGGCGTAGGTCTGCTCGGTGAGCTGGCCGAGCGCCCGCTGGTGCAGTTCCAGCGCCAGCTCCAGTTCGCCGAGTTCCTCCTCGGCCGTGCCGCGCCGGGTCAGGCAGCTGGCGTAGAGGATGCGGTCGGAGACCTCCGCCGCCCCTTCGGCACCCTGGCGCAGGCAGGCCGCCGCCTCGGCGAAGTTCCCCATCGCCAGGTGGACCGAGCCCGCGTAACAGAGGGTCCTCGCCACCACGACCGGGTTGCCGATCTTCTCCGCCACCACCCGCGAGCGCGCCAGGTAGCCGAGGGCTTCGTCGTGCCTGCCGTTGAGGTGGTGCAGATAACCGAGGGTGGACAGGACCCGCTCCAGCAGCCAGTCGTCCTCGTACTCGACGGCCGCGGTCATCGCCTCGGTCAACCCGGCCGTCGCGTCGGCGAACCGCCCGTCCAGCACGTCGAGCGTGCCGAGCCAGCCCACCGCCCTGGCCCGATCGCGGCCGTCACCGGTGTGCTCGCTGATCCGCAGCGCCTCGGTGAACCAGTCGCGTGCCTGGTCGTAGTAGCCCGGCATGGCGTGCGCGTACCCGAGGTGGAGCCGCACCGTGGACGGCATCCGCCGGTCGCTCGCCTCGCTCGCCAGCGGCAGGACCAGCCGGATCGCCGTGCGGCACTCCTCGTAGCGGGCGAGCCGGATGAGGTAGTCGACCGCGCTCTCGGCGAGCCAGCAGGCCTGGTCGGCCCGCCCCGCGCGGACCGCGTAGGCGACCACGTCGCTGAGGTCACCGGCCTGGTCGAGCCAGGCGGTCGCGTCCCGCCAGCCGGTGAACGGCACGCCCGCCGGCTCCGGCCCGCCGGGAAAACCCGCGAGGCCGCATTCGCCGGCGTGGCGCCCGGCCCCGATGTAGAGGTTCAGCACGCCGTCCATCGCGGCTTCGACGACTCCGGCGGGTTCTTCGGCCGCCAGGCGGCGCGCGTACACCGCGACCAGGTCGTGCAGCCGGTAGCGGCCGGGCGCCGGTTGCTGCAGCAGGCTGGTGTCCACCAGGCTTTCCAGCGCGTGCTCGGCGTCCGCCGCCGGCGCGCCGAGCAGCGCGGCCAGCACCAGCCGGTCCAGCACCGGGGTCGGGGACAGCCCGAGCATGCGGAACGCCCGCTGCTCGAACGGGGCGAGCTGCTCGTAGGACAACCGGAACGCGGCCTCGACGCTGCGGTCCTCGGCGGTCAGCTCGCCGAGCCTGCTGCCGTCGTCGGCCAGCCGCGACACCAGGTACTCGAAGGTCCACATCGGACGGTTCTGCAGCCGGGCCCCGGCGATCCGCAGGGCGAGCGGCAACCGGCCGCACAGCCGGGCCAGCTCGCGCACCGCCTCCTGCTCGCGGCCCGCGCGAGCGCCGCCGACGATGCGGTTCAGCAACTGCTGCGCCTGCTCGAGGTCCAAGGGGCCCAGGGAAACCCGGCGGTCGGCGTCGAGCCCGGCCAGCCGCCGCCTGCTGGTCACCAGCACCCGGCTGCCCGGCCCGGCGGGCAGCAGCGGCCGCACCTGCTCGGCACCGGCGGCGTCGTCGAGCACCAGGACCAGGCGCAGCGCGGCGGTCGCCGACCGCCAGTGCGCCGAAAGCTCGTCGAGATCGTCCAGCGTGCGGCTGTCGTCCTCGCCGACGGCCCGCAGCAGCCGCCGGAGCACGCGGGTCGACGCCAGCGCCGTCTGTCCTTCGCTGTGCCCGTGCAGGTCGACGAACAGGCAGCCGTCGGGGCACTGTTCGCGCAGCGACTGCGCGGCCCGCACCACCAACGCCGTCTTCCCGGCTCCGGCCACGCCGTCCACCGCGGCGATGGTCACCGCCTCGCGCTTGACCGGCGCGGTGAGCACGGCGAGTTCCCGGTCCCGCCCGGCGAGTTCCCCAGCGTCGAGCGGGAGTTCCACGCGCGTCCGGCGGTCGGCGGGTTCACGCCGGGCGGTCGGGCCGAGCAACGCGTCGTCCCCGCGCAGGATCGCCTGGTACACCTGCTGCACCTCGGTGTCCGGCTCCATGCCGAGTTCTTCGACCAGCCGGTGCCGCAGCCTGCCGAACACCTCCAGCGCCTCGGCCCGCCTGCCACCGGCGTAGTAGGCACGCATCAGCAACGCGGCCAACGTCTCGTTGCGCGGGTGCGCGGCGGTCAGGCCGGACAGTTCGGCGATCGCCTCGGGGTACTCGCCGAGCCGCAGCTGCCAGTCGACCTTTTCCTGTGCCAGCACGATCCGGCGTTCGGTCAGGCGCCACCGCTCCCCCTCGGCGAAGGGGCCGGGCAGGCCGTCCAGCGGCTCGCCTTCGAACAGGGCCAGCGCTTCCGCGTGCGCCCGCACCGCGGCGGCCAGGTCACCGTCACGCCCGGCTTCGGTGCCTTCGGCGGCGATTTCCTCCAGCCGCAAGGCATCCAGCGAGATGCCGTCACCGGCGAAGCGGTAGCCGCCGCGGTCGCTGGCGATCACCGCGTCCGCGTCGACACCGGCGGCGTGCAGGCACCGGCGCAGGCGGAAGATGTAGCCGGGCACCACTTTCGCGCCGGTGCCGGGTGGTTCGTCGCCCCACACGCGGTCGAGCAGTTCCCGTTTGCTGAAGGTGACCCCCGGGCGCAGCAGCAACGCGGCGAGCAACGCCTGCTGGCGCACCGGGCCGAGGTCCAGGGCCTCTTCGCCGTACCACGCCCGCAGCGGGCCGAGCACGGCGAACCGCAGCCCGGTCACCGGACAGCGCCTGGCCCGGTTGCACGCCGGCTCCCCACCGTTGGCATGCGCCGAGTATATGACCTACGCGCCGTAGGTATCAGACTCCAGGTAGGTACTGCCGTTCGGTCACGGCCTTGATTCTGTACCTACTAGTATGTACGGTTCGGGCATGCCACTGGTTCGCATCGACGCCCTGCACGCCACCCCCGAACGGCTCGGCGCGCTCGGCCGCGCCGTGCACGAAGCCCTCCAGGAGACCGTGGACATCCCACCCGACGACCACTTCCAGATCCTGACCAGCCACGACGGCACCACCGGCCGGCTGCGTTACGACGACTTCCTCGGCATTCACCGGGACGAGGGCATCGCCTACATCTCGATCACCCTGCGTGCCGGGCGCACCCCCGCGCAGAAGAAGGCGCTGTACCGCCGGATCGCCGAGCTGGCCGGGGAGTACGCCGGTACCGAGCCGGGGAACGTGTTCGTGGCGCTCACCGAGAACGAGCCGATCGACTGGTCGTTCGGCCACGGCGAGGCCCAGTACGCGAACTGATCCGCACACGGCCGATTGACTCCCCCGGTGCCCCGGTTGTAGTTTGCCGAAATTGGACCAGACCAATATGTGCTGGGGGCACCTGGTTTCGTTCCGGCCTGCCCTCGGCCGAAAAGGAAGAGGTCAACGTGCCTGAAGGGCATCCGGGGAGTCGTTCCACCACCAGGCGGGCGTTCGCGGCGTCGTGCGCCGGCCTGCTGGGCGCCACCCTGCTCGCGGTTCCGGCCCTCGCGTCGGAAGCCGGTGTCAGCGCGGAAAGCGCGCTGCGCGGCATGTCGCTGGAGCAGAAGATCGGCCAGTTGTTCGTGGTCTCCGTCTACGGCAAGTCGGCGGGCGAGGCCAACGAGAACAACCAGGAGATGTACGGCGTCGCCACGCCCGCGGAGGTCGTGCGCAAGCACCACGTCGGCGGGGTCATCTACTTCAACAACGACGACGCGGACAACGTCGACGGTCCCGCGCAGCTGGCCCGGCTCTCGAACGGCCTGCAGCGTGCGGCGCTTTCGTCGGGCGCGCACGTCCCGCTGATCGTCTCGATCGACCAGGAAGGCGGGCAGACCACCAGGATCAGCGCGCCGGCCACCGAATACCCCAGCAGCATGGCGCTCGGCGCGGGCCGCTCCGCCGAGGACGCGAAGAAGCTCGCCCAGATCAACGGCCGTGAGCTGCGGGCGATGGGGATCAACCAGAACTTCGCCCCGGTGGCGGACGTGAACTCCAACCCGCTCAACCCGGTGATCGGCACCCGGTCGTTCTCCTCGCGGCCGGGGCTGAGCAGCGAACTGGTGGCCGCCGAGGTCCACGGCTACCAGGACGCGGGCAGGCGTACCGAGACCGTCTCCACCTCGGCCAAGCACTTCCCCGGCCACGGGGACGCGGCCACCGACAGCCACACCGGGCTGCCGATCATCAACCGCACCGAGGCCGACTGGCGCGAGATCGACCTGCCGCCGTTCCAGGCCGCCATCGCCGAGGGCGCGGACTCGATCATGAGCGCGCACATCGCGATGCCCAGCCTCGACCCGTCGGGCGCACCGGCGACGCTGTCCAAGCCGATCATGACCGGGCTCCTGCGTGAGGAACTGGGCTACAACGGCGTGGTCGTCACCGACGCGCTGCGGATGGACGCGATCCGCAAGCTGTACCCCGACGCGGAGGCACCCGTGCTCGCCATCGAGGCGGGCGTGGACCAGATGCTGCTGCCGCCGGACTTCGGCGCCGCGGTCAAGGGCGTGTCGGACGCGGTGCACAGCGGCAGGCTCACCGAGGACCGCATCGACCAGAGCGTGTTGCGGATCCTCAAGCTGAAGTTCAAGCGCGGCATCCTCGCCAAGCCGCTGGTCGACGAGCGGGCCGTCGGCAAGATCGTCGGCAGCAAGGCCCACCGCGACACCATCGCGAAGATCTCCGCCAAGACCACCACGGTCCTGCGCGACGACGCCGGGCTGCTGCCGCTGAAGAAGCCGGGCAAGGTGCTGGTCACCGGCTGGACCAAGGCGGACTTCCCGGGCTACCCGGCGGATCCGGTCACCTCGCTGGCCGGTGCGCTCCACGGCACCGCGGTGCCCACCGGCGAGAACCCGGCCCAGGCGGACGTCGACAAGGCGGTCGCCGCGACGAAGGGCGCGGACACCGTGGTCGTGCTCGCCAACGGCCTGCGGACGAGCCCGGCGCAGGTCTCGCTGCTCAAGAGCATCCAGGCGACCGGGAAACCGGTGGTCGCGGTGTCCATCCAGGAGCCGTACGACCCCGCCTTCGCCGACGCCGCGACCTGGGTGGCCACCTACGACTGGCGCGACGTGTCCATGTCGACGCTGGCCGGGGTCCTGCGGGGCAAGCTCTCGCCGACCGGCAAGCTGCCGGTCGACCTCCCGGCCGCGGACGACCCGGCGAAGATCCTGTACCCGTTCGGGCACGGCCTGCGCTGGTGATCCCCTGAAGGACTAGGAGCCCTGGCGCCGCCGTCGCACGGCGGTGGCCAGGGTTTCCAGCAGCGGCAGCGTGCGGTCCCAGCTCAGGCAGGGGTCGGTGACGCTGAGGTCCGGCCGCAGCCGCCCGCCGGTGGCGGGCTGGTTGCCGTCGGACAGGTAGGACTCGAGCATCACGCCCGCCAGCGCGTTGTTGCCGTCGGCGATCTGGGTGGCCAGGTCGACGGCGACCGCGGGCTGGCGGTGGTGGTCCTTGCCGCTGTTGCCGTGCGAAGCGTCGACCACCACGCGCGGCGGCAGGCCCGCTTCGTGCAAAGTGGACAGTGCGGCGGCCACGCTCGCGGCGTCGTAGTTGGGCACCGGGCCACCCCGCAGCACCAGGTGCGCGGCGGGATTCCCGGCGCTGCGCAGGGTGGTCAGCCGCCCGTCCGCCGCGACACCGGGGAAGGTGTGCGGCAGCCCGGCGGCGCGGATCGCCTGCACGGCGGTGTCGAGCCGCCCGGAGACGCAGTTCTTCATCCCGACCGGCATCGGCAGCCACGAGGCCAGGTGCCGGTGGGGCTGGCTGGCCACCGTGCGCGCGCCGACCGCGGCCCAGCTGACCAGGTCGGCGACGTAGTGCGCGAGCAGCGGGTCGACGAACTCGTAGGCCAGCGGCAGCCCGGTGCCCGCCGCGTCGAGCAGGAACGAGCGGCCGAGGCGGATGCCGGTGCCGATGTCGCCCTTGCCGTCCAGGGTCGGGTCGGGCAGCAGCCCGGTCCAGCCCGACACCGTGCGCGGCTTTTCCAGGTAGGCGCGCAGGACGATGACCAGATCGTCGGAGAACCGTTCCGCGGCACCGGCGAGCAGCCGGGCGTAGTCGAGCGCGGCCGCCGGGTCGTGCACCGAGCACGGTCCGGCCACCACCAGCAGGCGCGGATCGCGCCGGGCGAGCACGGCGTCGATGGTGGCGCGGTGCCGGGCGACCGCCTGGGAGAGCGGGCGGGCACCGGTGACTTCGGCGGGTGTGGGCAGGGTGTCCTGATCAGGCATCCTGGGCATCCTTCTTTCGGGGAAGGCGGAGGGCACCGGCCGCGGCGACCAGCGCCAGGGCGAGCACCCACCAGAAGGTGTCGGCGAAGGCCGCCGGGAGATCGGTTCCGCGGGCCGTCAGGCGGTGCTGCAACACCACGGCCAGTGCCGCGGTGCCGATCGAGCCGCCGACGGTGTTGAGCAGGTTGAGCGCCCCGGCCGCGCGGGGCAGGTGGGCCGGGGCGATCCGGCGGTAGACCAGGGTCATCACCGGCGCGCCGATCATCGCCGCGCCGAAACCGCGCACCAGCAGGGAAAGCGCGATCACGAAGTCCGGCAGGCCCGGGCCGAGCTGGGTGAACGCGGCGGTGCCCGCGGCGACCAGCGCGATACCGGTGAGCACCAGCGTGCGTGGCGCGACCGCGTCGACCAGCCGGTTCACCAGCAGCGAACCGGCCAGCGCGCCGGCGCCCTGCGGGGCGAGCAGCAGCCCGGTTTCCCAGGCCGAGAGCCCTTCACCGGTCTGCAGGTACAGCGGGAGCAGGAACATCGTGCCGAACACCGAAGCGCCCAGCACCACCAGCGCCAGCGCCGCGACGCCGAACGGCGGCCGGGTGAACAGGCGCGGGTCGATCAGCGGGACGCGGCTGGTGCGCAGCCCGTGCAGGACGAAGCCCGCGAGCATCAGCGCCCCGGCGGCCACCGCGAGCACCGCCACCACTGTCGGCACCGCCTGCTCGTGCCCGATGCCGGTCAGCCCGAACACCAGCACGGCCAGGCCGGGCGAGAGCAGCGCGGCACCGCGGAAGTCGAACGGGACCCGCTCCCCCGCGGGCGGGGCCGCCGGCACGAACCGCCGGGCGAGCACGATCGCCACCAGCCCGATCGGCAGGTTGACGTAGAACAGCCACGGCCAGTCCGCGATGCCCAGGATCGAGCCGCCGAGCAGCGGGCCGAGCACCGGCGACAGCAGCGGGACCACGCCGACGATGCTGATCACGCGCCCGATGCGCTCGCGCCCGGCGGCGCGGGCGAGCAGCGCCTGCCCGGTCGGCGGCAGCAGTCCGCCCGCGAGCCCTTGCAGCACGCGGAAGGCGATCAGGCTCGGCAGCGACCACGCCAGCGCGCACAGCAGGGAGCCGAGCAGGAACCCGGCCACCGCGAGCAGCCAGGTCCGGCGGCCGCCGAACCGGTCGGCCAGCCAGCCCGACGCGGGCACCGCGGCGACCACCGCGAGCAAGTACGCCGTGCTGACCCACTGGATATCGGTGACCGGCGCGCCGAACTCCTCGGCCAGCGTCGAGACACCCACCGAGACGATGGTGCTGTCCAGCGTCGCCATGAACGTGCCCAGCACGAGCACGAAGGCGGTCCGCCACAGGGCCGCGCCGACCTCCGGCCGGGAATCCGTCGTGCTCACCACAGCTCCGCCACGTCGGCGTCGAACCGGCCGGGCAGCGCACGCAGCACGCGCACGAGTTCCGCCGCCAGGTCCGCGACCTCGTCCGCTTCGAACATCCCCGCCTGGCAGCCGAGCACGCCGGTCCAGCCGCCGTCCGCGGGCACCACGGTCAGCGTGACCGGGTGGTGCGTCCGCTCGCGGAACCGCGTGCCGGTGACGCTCAGGCCCGGCGCGGGTTCGGCCAGCTTCGCCGGATCGACCGGGTAGTTCTCGAAGACCACGAGGCTGTCGAACAACCGCGTGCGCCCGGTCAGCCGCTCCAGTTCGGGAAGACCGGCGTAGTGGTGCTCGACCATCGCCTGCTGGCGGGCCTGGAGGTCGGCCAGCGCGTCGGCGACCTTGCCCTGCCAGCGGGCGCGCACCGGCACCGTCCCGGCCAACAGCCCGATGATCTCCTCCACGCCCGCCACCTCGGCGGTGCGCCCAGAGACCATCGCGCCGAAGCAGACGTCACGGCGGCCGGAACGGTTCGCCAGCACCGCGGCCCAGGCACCTTGCAGCAGCGTGTTGGCGGTGAGCCCGCGCTGCGCGCCCGCCTTCGTCAGCTCCTCGACCACGGAGGCGTCGACCTCGAACAACGCGGGTTCGGCGGCGCCCCGGGTGTCGGGCCGCCCGTGCACGAGGTAGTCGCCCTCGGGCAGGCCGTCGAGTTCGGCACGCCACACCCGCAGTTCCGCCGCCTCGTCGCGGTTGGCCCGCCACTCGAGGTACCGGGCGAACGGCACGGGCTCCGGCAGCGAAGCCCCGCCGTACAGGGCGAACAGCTCGGTCAGGATGCGCGGCGCGGACCAGCCGTCGGAGAGCACGTGGTGGCTGGTCAGCACGAACTCGTGGCGCCGAGGGCCGTGCCGGAGCACGGTCAGCCGCAGCGGTGGCCCCGCCGCCAGGTCGAACGGCTCGGCCAGCTCGGCGTCCAGCAACGAGGCCACACTGTCCGAAGAGGACACATCGAGCACGCGGAACCCCGGCCGCGGATCGGCCGGGAGCACCTGCACGTCCAGTCCGGGCGGGAACACCGCGCCCAGGTTCGGGTGCCGCCGCAGCAGTTCCGCCCCGGCGGCCCGCAGCGCGTCCACGTCGAGCGGCCCGGACAGCGAGAACGCCGCCTGCACCGGATAGGTGGCTGCCTCGTCTCGCATCACCCGCTGCATCGGGGTCAGTGGCAGCACGTCGGCCACCGCGTGCTCCGCTTCGAGCGCGTCGATGGCGGGCTGGTCCAGTTCGACCAGCGGCAGGTCGGACGGGGTCAGCCCGGCGCCGGCGCGGACCCGCGGGTCGCCCGCGATCCGTTCCACCGCCTGGCGCAGGTGCTCGGCGAGGTCCGCGATCTCGGCTTCGGTGAACAACGCCGACGGCCAGGTGAAGCGGATGCCCAGTGCTTCGTCGCGGGCGAGCGCGTTGATCATCAGCGCGTACGGCAGCGGCAGGTCGTCGCCGCCCCCGGAGCCGAGCGGATCGGCGTCCGGCGGCGCCTGCCACACGCCCTCGGCCCGGTCCGGGAACCGGCCGAGGTAGTTCCAGCTGATCTCCGGGTCGGCCGCGGGCAGTTCGTCACGCAGGATGCCGTAGCCGAGGCCGTCCCCCGCGGCCCGCAGGTGTTCCTTCACCGACTTCAGCGCCCGCGCGGTGTCGCCGTCGGGCAGCGTGATCCGCGCCGGGTGCACGGCGGTGAACCAGCCGACCGTCTGCGACAGGTCACCCGTACCGGCGCGGCCGTGGCTTTCCAGCGCGACGACCACCTCCGGCGCGCCACCGCGCCACGCGCCGACCGCTTCGGCGAGCGCGGTCAGCAGCACCGTGTCCGGGGTCGTCCGGTACGCCGAAGGCAACGTGGTGAGCACGGCCCGCGTGGTTTCCGGATCGAGCTGGAGCAACCGGTGGACGGCCGTGGCGGCGGTGTCCCTCGCCGGATCCAGCGACTTTTTCGCCAGCGGCTTGGCCGGGACTTCGGTGACTTCCCGCCAGTGCGGCAGTTCCGCACGGCGGTCCGCGCCCCGCAGTTCCTTTGCCCAGCCCAGGAACGATTGCCCGTGCCGGGCGAGCGGCCCGCCGGTGCGGTGCAGGTGCTCGAGGTCGTCGAGCAGGATGCGCCACGACACCGCGTCGACCACGATGTGGTGCGCGACCAGGGCGAGCCTGCCGAGGCGCCCGGGTCCCGCGTCGATCCAGATCGCCCGCAGCAGCGGCCCGGTCCGCAGGTCCATCCGGGCCCTGGCTTCGGCGATGTGCGTGTCGGTCAGCGCACGCAGGTCGCCGGACTCCCCCGCCCGCACGTGTTCGAGCACGTCGGCTCCGGTGACCGCGCCGGCTTCGGGGATGCGCAAGGCGTCCTCGACCAGGTGCGCGCGGAGTACGTCGTGCCGGGCGAGCACGGCGTCGAAGATGCCCTGCCAGCTCGCCACATCGCCACCGGCGGGCACGCACACCTCGACCCACTGGCAGAACCCGTCGGCGGACTCGGGGCTCCGGCGCAGCAGGTCACGCATGATCGGCGTCAGCGGCGCGTCACCGACAGCCGGTGCCTCGGCGGGTTTCCCGGCGGAACCACCGCAGCGGGCGGCGATCCCGGCGACCGTCCGGCCCTCGAAGACATCGCGGGCGGTCAGCGTCAAACCCTCGCGCCGGGCCCGCGAAACCACGCGCAGCGACACGATGCTGTCGCCGCCGACGTCGAGGAACGCGTCGTCCAGGTTGACCTCGTCGGTACCCAGCACCTCGCGGAACACACGCAGCAGCACCGATTCCGCCTCGGTGGCCGGTTCCCGCGCGGGCGTGACCGCCCTGGCTTCGGGGGCGGGCAGCGCGGCCCGGTCGAGCTTCCCGCTGGGGCCGAGCGGCAGGCGGTCCAGGGTCACCAGCGCCGCGGGCACCATGTGCTCGGGCAGTTCCGCGCCCAGGAACTCGCGCACTTCGGCCGGATCGGGCTGAGCACCATCGGCGGGGATGACATAGCCGACGAGCCGCCCTTCGCGGACGATCACCGCGCACGCGCGGACCTGCGGGTGCCTGGACAACGCGGTCTCGATCTCGCCCAGCTCGATCCGGAAACCGCGGATCTTCACCTGGTGATCGGCGCGGCCGAGGAACACCAGATTGCCGTCCGGCCGCCACCGCACCAGATCCCCGGTCCGATACATGCGTTCGCCCGGGGGGCCGTACGGATCCGCCAGGAACCGTTCCGCGGTCAGGCCGGGACGGTTCACGTACCCGCGTGCGAGCTTCGGACCGGCCAGGTACAGCTCGCCGGTGACCCCGACGCCGACCGGCTGGAGGCCGCTGTCGAGCACGTAGGCCCGCACCTCGGGATCCGGGCGGCCGATCGGCAGCGGGCCGGGGTCGTCGCGGTCGTAGTGCCAGGTGACCGAGTTGATCGTCACCTCGGTGGGCCCGTAGGCGTTGAACAGCGCCCGCCGGTCACCCCAGCGCCGCGCCAGTTCCGGGTCGAGGCGTTCGGCGCCGACCACGAAGAACACGTCCGGGTCGACCGTCCGGTCGTCCGGCATGGCGGCCAGGAACGACGGCAGCAGGTTCACCCCGGTCACGCGGTGCTCGACGATGTAGTCCAGCAGCTCGTCCCCGGGCACACGCACTTCGGCGGGCGCGATCACCGAGGTGCCGCCGGAGAGCAGCGGCAGCATGAACTGCCAGAACGCCACGTCGAAACTGGTCGAGGCGAAGTGCAGGTACCGCTCCTGCGCCCCGATCTCGGTGTTGATGCCGACGACGTCCTCCTGCAGCGCCACCAGGCTCGGCACGCCGCGGTGCGGGACCGCCACGCCCTTCGGCTTCCCGGTGGTGCCGGAGGTGTAGATGACGTAGGCGATCGAGTCCGGCGTCTGGTCCGCGCGCGCGTGCGCCGGGTCTTCGTCCCAAGTGGACGGTCCGATCGCCGCCGGGTCCACCACCGGCAGGTCGCCGAAGGCGTGCTCGTCGGTGGAGACCATCGCCGCCGGGGTGATGTCGCCGAGCATGTACGCCAGCCGTTCCGCCGGGTAGTCCGGGTCCATCGGCACGTACACCGCGCCCGCCTTGAGCACGCCGAACAACGCGACCACCATCTCGACGTCGCGGTCGAGCAGCACGGCGACCGGGTCCTGCGGGCGCACCCCGCGGTCGAGCAGGGCGTGCGCGAGCTGGTTCGCCCGGCGGTCCAGTTCGCGGTAGGACAGGCTCCTGCCGCGGCAGACCACCGCTTCCGCGTCCGGGGTGCGGTCCACCCACACGCCGAACTCCTCGAGGCAGCCGCCGCGGGCACGCCGGGGCGCGTCGCCTTCGCCGAGCCGCAGCATGCGGTCGTGTTCCTCGGCGTCGAGCGCCCGCAGCCGCCCCACCGGCCGGTCCGGGTCGCCGACGATCTCGTGCAGCAGGTTCCGCAGCCAGCGGCCGTAGGACCGCACGGTCGCCTCGTCGAAGGCGTGCGGCTGGTAACCGAGGCCGAGCACGATCTCGGTTTCGGGGATCACGATGACGGTCAGCGGGTAGTGCGTCGCGTCGGTGATGTCCACGCCCACCAGGTCCAGCCCGGGCGCCAGGGTGGCGCGGTTCCGGCTGGAGAGCGGGAAGTTCTCCATCACCAGCATGGTGTCGAACAGTTCGCCGATCCCGGCCGCGCGCTGGATGTCCGGCAGCCCGGCGTGGTGGTGCTCGGCGAGCCGGACGCTGTCCTCGTGCACCCTGGCGAGCAGCCCGGCCGCGGTTTCGCCCGGCTCGAACCGGACGCGCACCGGGATCGTGGTGCCCAGCTGGCCGATGGTGGTCTCCACCCCGTCGACCTCGGCGGGACGCCCGGAGACCGGGCAGCCGAAGAGCACGTCGTGCCGTCCGGTGAGCTTGCCCAGCAGCACCCCCCAGGCCGCCTGGAACACCGTGGTCGGCGTGACGCCCCTGGCCCGCGCGAACGCCCGCAGCCGTTCGCTGAACTCCTCGCCCAGCCCGATCCGCACCCGCTCCGGGCGATCCACAGTGGACTCGGCACCGGCCGGGGCGAGGTGCGTACCTTCGTCCACTCCGGACAGTGCGTCCCGCCAGGTCGCCAGCGCCACGTCCTGGTCGCGCGAGGCCAGCCAGCGGTGGTACTCGGCGAGCGAAGGCGCGACGGGCGCGGCCGGGCCGCCGCCGAGTTCGGCGTAGGTGGCCAGCAGGGTGCGCCCGACCAGCGGCATCGACCAGCCGTCGAGCAGCGCGTGGTGGTTGGTGATGACCAGGCGGTGGACCCCGGACCCCATGGTGCACAACAGGAACCGGATCAGCGGTGGCTCGTTCGGGTCGAACGGGCGCTCCAGCTCGGCCCGGCAGTGCGCGGCGAGCAGGTCCTCGCGGTCGGCCCGCGCCGAGAGGTCTTCGTGCCGCCAGTCCAGGCTGACTCCGGCGGGCACCACCTGGACGACCTCACCGGCGGCCGTGGTGTGCAGGTGGACGCGCAGCGCGGGGTGGCGGCGCAGGAGTTCCGCGGCGGCGGCCCGCATCCGCTCCGGGTCCAGTTCGCCTTCGAGCAGGGTTTTCGCCTGCACGACGTAGACATCGGTGTCCTGCTCGCCGCGGACCAGCGTGTGGAAGGAAAGCCCGGCTTGCAGCGAGGTCGCGGGCAGCACGTCGGCGACCGGGCCCCGGCGCTCCAGCGCGTCGATGGCGGACTGGTCGAGCTGGACGTAGGGCAGGTCCGACGGGGTGAGCCCGCCGCGCCCGGCGTGCGCGACCAGCGTCACCAGGGCGGCTTCCCAGGCCCGCTGCAATTCGGCCACGGTCGCGCGCGGCAGTACCCGGCTCGCGGCCGTCCATTCGACGGCCAACCGGGGCTTGTCGCCTTCGTGCACGAAGCAGTTGAGCGCGAGCACCTGTTCCAGTGCCTTCGCCGGTGGTTCGACCACCGAGAACGCGTCCTGCTCGGGCAGGCGCCAGCCCGTGCCCGACTGCGCCGAGAACCGGCCGAGGTAGTTGAGCAGCACGTCCGGCGGCGGGGTCGCGCCGAACTCCTCGCGGGTGAGCGGGTCGAGGTGACGCAGCACGCCGTAGCCGGTACCGCCGCCGGGCACCGCGCGCTTGGCCTCCTTGACCGCGCGCAGCAGGGCGGCCGGGTCACCGGCGGCGGGCAGGCGCAGCGGGTACTCGCTGGTGAACCAGCCGACCGTGCGGGCGAGGTCGGTCCCGGCCTGCTCGCGGCCGTGGCCCTCCACGGTGACGGTGACCGAGCCGGTCTCGCGCCACGACCGCAGTGCCAGCACGAGCGCGGTGAGCAGCACTTCGTCCACGCCCGCGCGGTAGGCGGCGGGCAGCGTGGTCAGCACCGCTTCGGTGACCTCCGGCGAGGCGATCGTGGTCGACCGCTCGGCGGTGGCGGCGGTGTCGACCGCCTTGTCGAGCGGGCGCGCGCCGAGCCGGAAGTCGTCGAACGTGTCGCGCCAGTGGTCCAGTTCGCCCCGGCGGGCGCCGGTTTCGCCCTCTTCGGCGAGCAGCAGCGCGTGCCGCCGCCAGGACGTGCCCACCGGTTCGAGCGTGCCGCCGGTGCAGGCCGCGTGCAGGTCGGGCAGCAGCACCCGCCAGGACACGCCGTCCATCACGAGGTGGTGCACCACGACGACCAGCCGGTCCGGCTCGCCGGCGCCGGCGCGGATCAGGGCCAGGCGCACCAGTTCGCCCGCCTCGGGATCGAGCGCGGCGGCCAGTTCCGCGGCCACCTCGGCGACCTCGGCCGGTCCGTCGAGTTCGGCCACGAGCGGCGACGCGCTGCCGCGGGGGCGCACGACCAGCCGGCCACCCGGCTCCACCTTCAGGCGCAGCGCGTCGTGGTGGTCGAGGACCGTGCGCAGGCCGTCGTGCAGCCGGGACAGGTCCAGGTGGTCGTCGAGCCGCAGCGCGGTCCACTGGGCGTAACCGGCCACCGCGGCGAGATCCGGGTGCGGGGTGAGCAGCGCCCGCACGATCGGCGGCGCGGGAACCGGGCCGGTCGGCTCGTCGGGCACCTGCTCCGGGGTGCCGCCGAGGTCCCCGATGGCGGCGGCCAGCGCGGCGAAACTCCGGCGTGCCAGGAGATCCCGGGGTCGCAGTTCCAGTCCGCGGGCCCGCAGGCGGCTGCTCACACTGATCGCGGTGATGCTGTCGCCGCCGAGGGCGAAGAAGTCGTCGTCCACGCCGACGCTGTCCGCGCCGACCACCTCGGCGATGGTCTCGCACAGCAGCCGCTCGCGTTCGGTGCTCGGCGCGCGGCCGCTGCTCGTCACGCGTGGCGCGGGCAGGGCGGCGCGGTCGAGCTTGCCGTTGATCGTCACCGGGAGCTCGTCCAGCACCACGACGACCGCGGGCACCAGGTGGTCCGGCAGGCGTTCGGCGAGCGTGGCGCGCACCCGCTCCGGGGTGATCGTGGCACCGGCGGCGGGCACGACGTACCCGATCAGCCGGGAGGTGTGCACGGCCGCGGCCGCCGCGCTCACCCCCGGCACCGCACCCAGCGCGGCCTCGGCCTCGCCGAGTTCCACGCGGTGGCCCCGGATCTTGAGCTGACCGTCACGCCGCCCGAGGTATTCGAGCCCGCGCTCCGGAGACCAGCGCGCGAGATCGCCTGTCCGGTACATCCTGGCGCCGGGTTCGCCCAGTGGATCCGCGACGAACCGTTCCGCGGTGAGCCCCGGCTGGCCCGCGTACCCGCGCGCCAGGTGCGGGCCGGTCACGTACAGCTCCCCGGCCGCACCCTCCGGAACCGGGCGCAAAGCGTTGTCCAGCAGGTAGATCCGCGTACCGGGCACCGGGAAACCGATGGTCGGCTCGCTACCGGTGAGCAGCGCGCTCGTACTGTCCACAGTGGTCTCCGTGGGCCCGTACATGTTGCGCGCGGTGACCCCGGACGCGACCACGCGCTCCCACAACGCCGGCGGGGTCGCCTCCCCGCCCAGCACCAGCAGGGTGAGCGGGTGCCGCGTCAGCAGCCCGCCGTCCACCAGCGGGGCGGCCATCGACGGCGTGGTGTCCAGCACGTCGATCCGGTCGCGGACGCAGGCGGCCAGCAGCTCGTCGGCGTCCTTGGTCACCTCGGTGCCGTATAGGTGCAGTTCGTGGCCGCACAGCAACCACAGCAACTGGTCCAGCGCGGAGTCGAAGGCGAACGAATAGGTGTGCGCGACACGCAGCCGCCTGCCCGCGGCCCGTTCCGCGCCGGCGACGGTGGTGTGCCGGTGCCGGTGCACCAGCTCCGCCAGGCCGCCCGCGCGGCACAGCACGCCCTTCGGCCGTCCCGTGGAGCCGGAGGTGAAGATGACGTAGGCCAGGTCGTCGGGGTGCCTCGGCACGGACAGCGGTTCGCCGGAGAACGAAGCCAGCTCCGGGGCGTCCGGCCGCAGGGCGTTGTCGAACGACTCCTTCGTCACCACGAGCACAGCGCCGGACTCGGCGATCAGCTCACGCAGGCGCTCGGGCGGATGTTCGGTGTCCAGCGGCAGGAAGGCGGCTCCGGCGTCGAGCACCGCCAGCAACGCCACCACCAGGTCCACCGAGCGCGGCAGCGCGAGCGCGACCACGTCGTCGGTGCCCACTCCCCTGGCGCGCAACGCCCTGGCGAGCCGGTGCACGCGTGCGACCAGTTCGTCGGTGGTCAGCCGGTCGTCGCCGTGCACCAGCGCGGTCTGTCCGGAGTGGACGGTCGTCAGCTCGGCCAGCAGCCCGGCGACGTCCAGCGGTTCACCGGGCACCGCGGGGGTGGTCCAGGCGTCGAGCAGTTCCCGCCGTTCGGCCGGGCCGACCAGATCGACCTGGCCGATCCGCGGCTCGTCCGGCCCGGTCAGCGTGGTGAGCAGCGTCCGCAGCGCGGTCAGCTGGCGTTCCACCCCGGCCTGGTCGTGGGTCCGCGCGTCGACCTCGAAACCCAGCAGCAGGCCGCCTTCGCCATGTGGGAGCACGCTCAGCCCCATGTCCTCCGGCGGGCCGCCCGCGACGTTGCGCATCACCCCGGTGGCTCCGGCGAACTCGATGGCCAGGTCGAACGCCTTGAGGTTGATGCCGCGCCCGTGCAGCAGCGCTCCCGCGCCCGGCACGGCCAGGTCCTGCGGCAGGTTCTCCCCGCGGTAGCGCTGGTGCCTGCGCATCTCGCGCAGCGCGCCCGCGATCCGGGCGGTCAGCTCGCCCAGGCGGTCCTCACCGCGCACCTCGACCCGCAGCGGCAGCACGTTCACCGCCATGGCCGGGGTCCGCAGCGCCGAACCCGTGCGGCACATCAACGGCATCGCGAACACCACGTCGGTGCGGCCGAGCACGCGGTGCAGGAACGCGGCGTAACCGGCGATCAGCGCCTCGCCCCAGGTGGTGCCCGCCCGTTCGGCGAGCACGCGCAACCGCTCCACGTCGGACGCCGGGAGCACCGCCCGTGCGGTGACCGTGCGCTCCGGCAGCCCGGTCGCCGTGGTCGCGTCGTCGAGGTCCGGCAACGGGGTGAAGCGGTCGCGCCAGTACTGCCGGTCCTGTTCGGCCCGCTCGCTTTCGCGGTAGGCGCGGTCGGCTTCCACCACGTCGGCGAAGCGCCCGAACGCGGGCGGCGGAGGCGGATCCCCCTGCACCAGCGCGGTGTAGTGCGCGCCGGTGCGGCGGGCGAGCATCGCCGCGGTGTAGCCGTCGAACACCAGGTGGTGGCCGAGCTGGGTGAACCACACCCGGCGGTCGCCGAGCCGCAGGACGGTGTGCGAGAACAGCGGGCGCCCGGTCATCTCGCGGCACGCCCGCGCGGCCCGGTGCCGTTCGGCCTCGACGAACGCGTGCGCGGCGGCGACCGGATCGCCTTCCCCGCTCAGGTCCACGATCTCCGGCAGCGGCACGGGTTCGGCCGAGATCGTCTGCCGCGGCCCGTCCGGCGTATCCAGGACACGCAGCCGCAGGCTCTCGGCTTCCTCGGTGGTGCGGCGGATCGCCTCGGCGATCAGCCGCGCGTCGACCGGTTCCGGCCCGTCCACCTCCACCACGTCGCCGACCAGGTAGTACGGCGAGTCCGGTTCCAGCCGCTGCGCGTTCCAGATGCCCAGCTGGGCGCTGGTCAGCTCGAGGACGGCGGTCTCGGGATCGGCGTGGGCAGTGCTCAACTCGCGCTCCTGGGGGAATTCGGGGGTGGTCGGGCCGCGCGGACTCCTCAGAGCGCGGGCACCACCATCGGCGTGCCGGTCACCGGATCGGGCACCACGATGCTCGGCAGGTCGAAGACCTCCTTGAGCAGCGCCGCGTCCACGATGTCGGGCGGGGTGCCCTCGGCGACCACGCGGCCGTCCTTCATGGCGATCAGGTGATCGGCGTAGCGGCAGGCCTGGTTGATGTCGTGCAGCACGGCGATCACCGTGCGGCCCCGGTCTCGCAGGTCGGCCAGCAGCGCCAGCAACTGGTACTGGTGGGCGATGTCGAGGAACGAGGTGGGCTCGTCGAGCAGCAGGTAGGGCGTCTGCTGGGCGAGCACCACGGCCATCCACACCCGCTGCCGCTGCCCGCCGGAGAGCTCCTGCACCGGCCGGTCGGCCAGCAGGGTGACCCCGGCCGCCTCCATCGCCTCCGAGACGGCTTCGGCGTCCTCTTCCGACCAGGTGGAGAACAGCGACTGGTGCGGGAAGCGGCCGCGCGCGACCAGCTGCCGCACCCGGATGTCCTCGGGCGCGACCGGGTCCTGCGGCAGGAACCCGAGCGAGCGCGCGAGCGCCTTGGTCGGGTACGAGCCGACTTCGCGGTCGTCGAGCAGCACCTGGCCCTCGGCGGGCTTGAGCAGCCGGACGAAGGCCCGCAGCAGCGTGGACTTGCCGCAGGCGTTGGGCCCGACGATCGCGGTCAGCGCGCCGTCGGGCACGTCGAGGGAGAGCCGGGTCGACACGACCCGGTCCCCGTAGCCGAGGGTCAGATCCCTCGCGGTCAGGCGCGCGGTCACGCTCGCCGCACCTCCTTGGTGAGCAGCCAGATCAGGTAGCAGCCGCCGATCGCGGTGCTGATCACGCCGACGGGCAGCGCGACCGGGGCCAGCAGCACCTGCGCCAGCAGGTCGGCGGCCAGCAGCAGCACGGCCCCGGTCAGCGCGGCCGGGAGCAGCGGGACGCCGGGCGCGCGCGCCAGCCGCCTGCCGATCTGCGGCGCGGCCAGCGCGATGAACGCGATCGGCCCGGCCACCGCGGTGACCGTGGCGGTGCAGCCGACGCCGATCAGCACCAGCTGCAGGCGCAGCCGTTCCAGGCCGACGCCGGTGGTGACCGCCATCGAGCTGCCGAGTGAGGCCTGGTGCAGCGACTGCGCCCGCAGGGCCAGTACCACCAGCAGCACGAGGATGATCACGAACGGCAGGCGCAGGTCGTCCCAGCCCACGCCGTTCAGCGAACCGGCGTTCCACCCGACCGCGGCGATGGCGACCTCGAGTTCGGCACGCAGGACGATCCACGAGTTGAACGCGGTCAGCATGGCGTTGACGGCGATGCCGATGACCACCAGCCGCAGCCCGGACAGCCCGCCGCCGAGCGAGAGCAGGTAGACCGCGGCCGCGGTGACCACCCCGCCGATCACCGAGCTGAGCGCCAGCTGCCCCGGCGAGCCGGACAGCACGGTGATCGCCACCAGCGCGCCGGTGTAGGCACCGGCGTCCAGGCCGATCACGTCGGGGCTGCCCAGCGGGTTGCGGGTGATGTTCTGGAAGATCGCGCCGGCCACGCCGAGCGCGGCGCCGAAGATGACCGCGGCGAGCACGCGCGGCAGCCGCCAGTCGCGGATGACCACGTTGGCGCCACCCCTGGCCCCGCTCAGCGCTTCGAACACCTTCGCCGGGCTGGCCCAGTTGGCGCCGTAGCAGAGTCCGAGCAGGCCGAGACCGGCGATCAGCAGCAGCATCACCGCGCTCAGCACGAGGATCCGGCGGTCCACCCGGAACGAGACGCGCCCGCGGCGCAGGACGAGCGCGCTCACAGCGGCGCCGCCCCGTACCTGCGGACCGCCCAGATCAGCACCGGGCCGCCGACGAAGGCGGTGACGATGGCGACCGGCACCTCACCGGTCGGCAGCAGCACCCGCGAGCCCATGTCGGAGACCAGCAGCACGATCGGGCCGAGCACCGCGGAGAAGGCGGTCAGCCAGGGCACCGAACCGGCGGCCAGGCGGCGGGCCACGTGCGGCACCATCAGCCCGACGAACAGGATCGGCCCGGCGATCGCGGTGGCCGCCCCGGCGAGCAGGGTGATCAGCGCCAGCGCGGCGAAGCGGACCTTCACCACGTTCGCGCCGAGCGTGCGGGCCACCGCCTCGCCGAGCGCGACGGCGTTGAGCTGTTTGCCCACCAGCAGCGCGCCCAGCACGCCCACGCCGATGACCACCAGCGGGAGCAGCAGCGGCGCCTGCTCACGACCGGCCAGCGAGCCGATCGACCAGAAGCGGTACACGTCGAACACCTCGGGGTCCAGCAGCCGCAGGCCCAGCCCGAGACCGGTGAGCACGAAGGTCAGCGCGGTGCCGGTGAGCACCAGGCGCAGCGGAGAGTGCCTGCCCACCGAGTACACGAGCGCGGAGGCGAGCAGCGCGCCGACCACGGCGAGCCCCAGTTCCCCGGCGGCACCGGAGATCCCGAGCGCGACGCCGACGGTGATCGAGAAGCCCGCGCCCGAGGTCACCCCGAGCACACCGGGCTCGGCGAGCGGGTTGCGGGACAGCGCCTGCACCAGCGCCCCGGACACGCCGAGCGCGGCACCGGCGGCGATCGCCAGCACCGCCCGCGGCAGGCGGACGTCCCGGACGATCAGGTGGTCGGGGTTCGTCCCGTCGGCGGCGCCGAACAGCGCCCGCACGACCTCTGCGGGGGCGATGCCGTGGGCCCCGACACCGAGGCTGAGCACCGCCACCACCGCCATCGCGGCCAGGGCGGCGATGAGCAGCCCCGGCCGCGTGCCGGATTCGCGGAGGGTGAGCGTCACGGGTTCAGCAGCGGCGCGAAAGCCTCGTCGACCGCGTCGAGCGTCTTCATCGCCGCGCGGTAGGTGGCCGCCTCGGTGTAGCGCAGCGGGAAGGCCTTGCCCGCCTTGACCGCGGGCAGGTTCTTCCACAGCTCCGAGTCGAGCACGTACTTGACCGGCGGCGGCACCGAGCCGTCGGCGGCGACCGAGTAGGTGAGCACGTCGGCCTCGGTGTAGGCCGCGGCCAGCTCCTCGATCGACGGGTACTCGCTGACGTCCTTGGAGCCGCCGCCCTTGACCTTGACCTGGCCGTAGTAGTTGGCCCCCGCGTCCTGCGCGATGTTGGTGCCCCAGGACCCGTTGAACTCGCGCTGGAAGTTGCCCTTGGCGACCTCGCCGTACGCGCCGACGTGGGCGAGCTTGAGCTGCGGCAGCACCCCGGCGTACTTCTCGGCGATCTTCGCGGCCTTGGCCTGGTACTCGTCGCGGGTGGCGTCGAAGGTGGCCAGCGCGCCGGCCGCGTCGGCCTGCTTGCGGGACAGGTCGCGCCACATCGACGGCACCGACGGGCCGATCGCGACGACCGGCGCGATGGCTTCGAGCCGCTTGACGTCGATGTCGGCCAGCACCGGCTTCGGCACGCCGATCACGATCAGGTCCGGCTCGGCCTGGGCGATGGCCTCGTAGTTGGTCTCGGCCGCCTGCTCACCGGCCACCTTCGCCAGGCCGTCGTACTTCGCGCGGTCCTCCGGGGTCATCAGCGGGAGCCCGCGCTGCCAGGTCGAGATGCCCACCAGCGGCGCGTTCGCCTCCAGCAGCGCGGGCACCGCGTACCCGGTGGCCACCACGCGCTTCGGCGAGACCGGGATGGTGATCTGGCCGTTGTCGGCGGCGAAGACGCGGGTTTCCGCCGCGGCGGCACCGGGTTCCTCGGCACCACCCGAGCCGCAGCCCGCGGCCACGGCGAGGGCGAGCACCAGCGCGCCGGCGATTCGGGAGGTTCTGGCGATGGACATGTTGTTCCTCGGGGTTGCGGTGTGCGAAGGGGGTTGCTGTGGGGCAGAAGGAGTTCGGGGATCAGTGGTGTTCGTGCTGGTGTTCGTGCTGGTGGTCGTGCTCGTCGTCGAAGTCGGCGACGCCGCGCTTCCAGTAGCCGGTGATGTCGTGGTCGCCGCGGTCGAGCCGCAGTTCGTCACGCACCCAGCGGCGCAGCGGCTTGAGCACGCCAGCCTCACCCGCCAGCCAGACGTAGAGCCGTTCACCCTCGGGCACGCGGACCGCGCGCACGGCCTTCTCCAGCACGTCGCTGGTCCCGGCGGGTGCGCCACCGCGGTGCAGCCAGTGCACCTCGACGTCCTCCGGTGGGTGCAGCTCGATCTGCTCACGCTCGTCGGCGACCTCGATGAACGCCCAGCCCGCCGCCGTGCGCGGCAGTTCTTCGAGCCACCGGGCGATGGCGGGCAGCGCGGTGAGGTCACCGGCGAGCAGGTAGCGGTCGTAGTTGTGCGGCACGATCAGCCCGCCCGGCGGACCGGCCACGTGGGCGACCTCGCCCGGCCGCACCGACCGGGCCCAGTCCGCGCCCAGTCCGCCGTCGTGCAGCGCGACGTCGAGGTCGAGCTCACCGGTGACCGGGTCGTAGCGGCGGACGGTGTACTCACGCGAGGTCGGCGACGGCCGGGGCCAGCGCAGCATGTCGCCGTCGGGTTCCGGCAGCCGCAGCGTGCCGTCCGCCTCCGGGAAGATCAGCTTCACGTGCTCGTCGGGCGAGTGCGCCTCGAACCCGGCGGTCCCCGGGCCACCGAGGGTGACGCGAATCAGCCCGGCGCCGACCTTGCTGGTGCGCAGCACCTCGGCCTCGCGGATGCGGATCGGGTACGGCACCTTCTCCGCGGTCGTGCCCGCGCGGACCTCGGCGATCCGCTCGCGGTACCGGCGCCGCTGCTCAGCGCGGCTCACGCGCGTTCCCCGGCCAGCACGGCCGTCCAGTGCCCCAGCTGCGGCTGCTCGGCCAGGTCGGCGAACTCCACCGTGACGCCCGCCGCGCGCCAGCGTTCGATCAGGCCCATGATCCGGATCGAGTCGAGGCCGAGGTCGAGCAGATCGGCGTCGGGGGTCAGTTCGGCCTCGTCGCAGCCGATCAGGCCGGCCACGTCGGCGCGGATCTGCTCGGCGGTCAAGCCGGTGGTGCTCATCGTCGGGCTCCAGCGGGGATCGGCGCCGACAACGCGGACAGCGCGCCGGCGGTGGTGGTGACGACGCCGCAGCGCTGCGCGACGTACTCGCACGCCTGGTCGTGGAACTCGCGGGAGAAGTCCGCGACCGCGTCGGCGACGAAGAACGGCCGGACGTCGCGCATGAACGCCTCGACCGCGGTGGCCTGGCAGCCGATGTGCGCGTACACGCCGGTGATCAGCAGCTGGTCACGGCCGAGTCCGGCGAGCTGCTCGGTGAAGGTGCTGCGCTGGAAGGCGCTGTAGCGCCACTTGGTCAGCACGGTGTCCGAGGGCGCGGGGGCCAGCTCGTCGACGATGTCCGCGGCCCGCGGGTCGTCGTCGATGACCGCGCCGATGCCGTCACCCCAGAACTCGGTCAGCAGCCCGCGGTCGGCGGCGGCCTGGCGGCCCGGCTGCGCGGTGTAGAACACCGGCACGCCCGCCTGCCGCGCCGCCGCGATCAGCGCGGCGATGTTGGCGACCATCTCCGGGATCGGCGCACCTTCGTACGGCGCCAGGAAGTACCGCTGCGCGTCGTGCACCAGCAGCGCCGCCCTGGCCGGGTCGGGCCGCCAGTCGACGCGGCCGGACGGCAGCTCGGCCGCGGTGGGCAGCGGATAGGAATCGATCTTCGGCAGGGACACGCTTCACCCTTTCGCGACGGCGGCCAGCGCCGCCCGCAGTTCGCGCTTGCTGGTTTTGCCCACCCCGGTCACCGGGAAGGCCTCGACCACCTGGACCAGGTCGGGCACCTTGAACGCGGCGACCCCGCGCTCGCGCACGAACCGGCGCAGTTGCGCACCGGTCGGCGCGCCACCGGCGACCGGCACCACGTAGGCGCAGGTCCGCTCGCCCAGGTACTCGTCGGGTACGGCGACCACGGCCGCGTCGAGCACGTCCGGGTGGGCCATCAGGTGGTTCTCCACCTCTTCGGCGGCCACCTTCTCCCCGCCCCGGTTGATCTGCTCCTTGGCGCGGCCGACCACCTCGAGGTGCCCGGTCGGCGTCCGCCGGACCAGGTCGCCGGTGCGGTAGAAGCCGTCGGCGGTGAACGCGGTGGCGTTGTGCTCCCCGGCCCGGAAGTAACCGCGGATGGTGTACGGCCCGCGGGTCAGCAGCGCGCCGACCTCGCCTTCGGGCACCACGTCCGCCGACGTCGCCGCCGGGTCACCCGGGTCGACCACGCGGATCTCGTCGTCGGGCGAGATCGGGCGCCCCTGCGTGCCGAGCACGATCTCCTCGGGGTCGTCGAGCCGCGTGTAGCAGACCAGGCCCTCGGCCATGCCGAACACCTGCTGCAGGCGGCAGCCCAGCGCGGGCCCGATCCGCTCGGCGAGTTCACGGCCGCACTTGGCGCCCCCGACCAGCAGGACGTCCAAAGTGGACAGATCGCGGGTGGTGCGCGCGGCGGCCTGCACCCAGGCGGCGGCCAGTGGCGGCACCACCCCGGTGATGGTCACGCCTTCGGACTCGATCAGCCGGAACGCGGTGTCCGCGTCCGGGCGCGGGGCGAGCACGCTGGCGGCGCCCGCGTGCAGCGCGCCGAGCACGCCCGGCGAGCTGAGCGGGTAGTTGTGCGCCACCGGGAGTGCCGCCAGGTACACGCTTTCCGGGCGCAGCGCGCAGATCCGCGCGCTTTCGCGGACGCTGTAGAGGTAGTCGTCGTGCGTGCGCGGGATCAGCTTCGGCAAGCCGGTGCTGCCGCCGGAAAGTTGCAGGAACGCCACCCCGGCCGGGTCGGGGTCCGGCAGTTCGCGGGGCGCGGTCGCGGCGAGGTCGGTGAATTCCGGCGACCCGACGACCAGCACGTCGCGCACCGAAGCCACGTCGGCGGCGACGGCTCGGGCGGTGGCGGCGTGGTCGTGCCGCTCGTGCTCGCCCACGGTCAGGATCGCCACGGCCTCGCTCTGCGTGGCGAAGTGCCGCAGTTCGCTGTCGCGGTGGGCGGGCAGCGCGAACACCGGCCACGCCCCGGCCCGCCACAGCCCGAACACCACCGGCAGGAACTCCGGGACGTTCGGCAACTGCACCACCACGCGGTCACCCGCGCGGACCCCGGAATCGGCCAGGCCCGCGGCGATCCGGTGCGCCCGCTCGTCGAGTTCGGCGAAGGTCCAGCGCGAGGTTTCGCCGTCGCGCTCCCCCACCACGGCGGTGCGCCCGGCGTAGGCCTCGGCCACCGAAGTCAGCAGCGAGCCGAAGGTCTGGCCGCGCCAGTACCCCGCGGCGCGGTAGTGCGCGGCGGTTTCCGGCGGCCAGGCCACGTGATCGGCGCTCATGCCGCCCCCTCCAGGCCGAGCGCGCGCAGCAGGGTGCGGAACTTGGCGCTCGTCTCGGCGAGTTCGGCGGCGGGGTCCGAACCGGCGACCACCCCGGCACCGGCGAACAGCCGGACCGTGCGGTCGCACACCTCGGCGCTGCGGATGGTGACCACCCATTCGCCGTCGCCGTGCAGGTCGGTCCAACCGATCAGCCCCGAGTAGTAGCCGCGGTCCTCGGGCTCCAGTTCGGCGATCGTGTCGCGGGCGCGTTCGACCGGCACCCCGCAGACCGCGGGGGTCGGGTGCAGCGCTTCGGCCAGTGCCAGCGAAGAAACGGCCGGGTCGGCGATCCGCCCGCTGATCCGGGTGGAGAGGTGCCACATGGTCGGGGTGCCGATCACCGACGGCTCCTCCGGCACGTCCAGTCCGGCGCAGAACCCGGTCAGCACGTCGGCGACCTGCGCGGCCACGTGAGCGTGCTCCGCGCGGTCCTTCGCCGAAGCCAGCAGCGTCTCGATCCGGCGGCGGTTCTCCGCTTCGTCGGCGACGCGCGGCAGGGAACCGGCCAGCGGGTTCGCCACCACGGTCGAGCCGTGGCGCGACACCAGCAGTTCCGGGCTCGCGCCGACCAGCGTGCGCGGCGCGGGATCCCCCGGGGCGCTCACGTCGGCGGCGAACACGTGCGCGGCCGGGTCGGCCCGCACCAGCCGGGCCAGCAGCGCGGGCACCGAGACCGGGGTGCCCGCGGTCAGTTCCAGGCACCGGGCGAGCACGACCTTGCTCAGTTCCCCGTCACCGATCAGCTCCAGCGCGCGGCGCACGCTCGCCGCGTAGGTCTCCGGTTCCGGCTTCGGCGTGATGGACCACGAGGTGCCGTCGAGCGCGCCTGCCGGGCCTTCCCGGCCGGGGCCGCCCGCTCGCCGCACCACCGCGGGGACGACCAGGCTCGCCTCCGAGTCGGGCCGGAAGCCGATCGCCCCGACCACGACCGGCTCCTCGACCCCCGCCACGTCCGCGGCGACGAGCGCCTCCGCCGCGGCCCGCGCCCGCTGCCCGTGCCCGGCCTGCACGGCCGTGTACACCCCGTCCGCCAGCAGCGATCCCCGGCCCGAGGAGAAATAGAACGAACCCGGCAGGTAGGCGGCCAGCAGGTCGGCCGCCCGGTGCACCGGACGCGGTCGCGCCAGAGCAGGTGAGGACACTGGTCATTCCCTTTCGCAAAGCCAACTCGGCGGTGGTGACCGCTCGCCGTAGACTGTCGTTATATGGAAAGCCTAACCTAAGATTTACCTCAGTGGAAGACGTCTCATGGTCACGGAGATCACGCGCGCAGTGTCGCTCCGCCATCGACGTAGAGGTTCTGCATGGTGATGTGCCGGGCCCTGGCCGAGGCGAGGAACAGCACCGCGTCGGCGATGTCGGCCGGGTCGGCGATGCGTCCCAGCGGGATGCCCGCGCGGAACTGACCGGGATCCCCCGCGATCACCCGCGCTGCCCCGTTTTCGTCCGTCCACAAGAGACGCTGCATGTCGGTGTCGGTGGAGCCGGGGGAAACCACGTTGCAGCGGATGCCGGAGCCGGCCAGTTCGAGCCCGAGGCAGCGGGTCAGCATGGTGGTCGCGGCCTTGGAGGCGGCGTAGGCGGCCATCCCCATCCGCGGCACCCCGGCCGCGTTGGACCCGACGGTCACCAGCGCGCCTTCGCCCCGCGGCACCATCCGCCGGGAGATCTCGCGCAGCAGGGTGAACACACCGGTGGTGTTGACCGCGAAGGTGGCGGTCCAGTCCTCGTCACTGGTCTCGCACACCGAGCCCGGCCGCAGGATCCCGGCCACCGGCACGCCGATGGTGATCGGCCCGAGCTCGCGCTCGACCCGGTCGACCACATCGGCGACGGCGGCGGAATCGGTGACGTCGAGGGTGAACGGCACGATCCGCCCGTCCGCCCCGGCGGCGACCCGAGTCAGGCCGTCGGCGTCGAGGTCGAGTGCCGCGACCGTCGCCCCCGCCGAGGCCAGCGCCCCGGCGACCGCCGCCCCGATCCCCCGGCCCGCCCCGGTGACCACCGCGACGCCGCCGCGGATACCGTCCTCCACCGGAACTCCTCTCGCCGACCTGGTTGCTTAGGCTGCCCTAACTTAACGGTTTCCTGTCGGTTGGGAAGCACCCGAGCCGGTGATCTGGCTCACCGGCGCGGGCCGGTGAGCCCCGGGCCGGGCGGTTTCCAGGCCGGCCGTCGGGGGTAAACGGCGATCATGCGCCTGCGACTTCGGCCGAAGCAGCCCGAGTTGTTCGAGTTCTACATCCGGGCTGCCCGCAACACCGCGAGAGCCGCCGAAGCGATGGCCGACCTGGGCACGCCCGGGCTGAGCGCGGAGGCGCTGAGCACCAGGCTCGTCGACATCGAGCACGAGAACGACGAACTCACCCACGAGCTGTACAACAAGCTCAACTCCTCGTTCATCACCCCGTTCGACCGCGACGACATGTACCGGCTCGGCGCCCGCCTCGACGACGTGATCGACCACCTCGAGGGTGCCGCCACGCTGGCCCACCTCTACTGCGCCTTCGACGACCAGCGCCCGCCGCCGGAGATGTGCGAGCAGCTCGAGGTGCTGCGCGAACTCGGCGACCTGGCGGCACGCGCGTTCGAGGACTTCGCCGCCAAGGGCGATCTCAAGTACTACTGGGTCGGGTCGAACGAACTGGAGAACCGGGCCGACCGGATCTACCGGCACCTGCTGGTCCGCCTGTTCAGCGGCGAGTACGACGCGCTGACCGTGCTGAAGCTCAAGGAGATCGGCGACGCGCTGGAAGAGGCCGCGGACGCCTTCGAACAGGTGGCCAACACGGTCGAGGCGATCACGGTCAAGGAGTCCTGAGTGGACGCCGAACTGGTGGCGGTCGTCGCCGCCATCGCGCTCACGGTCGGGTTCAGCTACACCAACGGTTTCCACGACGCGGCCAACGCCATCGCCACCTCGGTCTCGACGCGCGCGCTGAGCATCCGGGCCGCGCTGGCGCTGGCCGCGGTGGGCAACCTGGTCGGCTCGTTCTTCGGCGCCAAGGTGGCCAAGACCGTCGGCGCCGGGATCGTCCAGCTGCCGCCGGGCATCACCGCGCTGACCGTGGTCTGCTGCGGGCTGCTGGGCGCGATCGGCTGGAATCTTCTCACCTGGTACTTCGGCCTGCCGTCGAGCTCCTCGCACGCGCTGGTCGGCGGGCTGGTCGGGGCCACCCTGCCCGCGGCGGGCGTGGTGCTGTGGGGCGGCATCGTCGAGGACGTGGTGCTGCCGATGCTGATCTCCCCGCTGCTCGGCTTCGCGCTGGGTTACCTGCTGATGCTGGCGGTGCTGTGGACCTTCCGGCGCGGGCACCCGAAGAAGCTCAACCGCGGCTTCCGCGTCGCGCAGACCTGTTCGGCCGCGGCGATGGCGGTCGGGCACGGCATGCAGGACGCGGCGAAGTCGATGGGCATCGTGGTGCTGGCGCTGGTCGCCGGTGGCTACCAGAGCGACTGGGACATCCCCATCTGGGTGTACTTCCTGATCAGCGCGGTGCTCGCGGCCGGGACCTACTCCGGCGGGCGGCGGATCATCGCCACCCTGGGCCGCAAGGTGATCGACCTGCGCCCGCCCGAGGGCTTCGCCGCCGAGGCGACCGCCAGCTCGGTGCTGTACGTGGCCGCGCTCGGCTTCGGCGCGCCGATCTCCACCACGCACACCATCACCTCGGCGATCATGGGCGCCGGGGCCACCCGCCGGTTCTCCGCCGTGCGCTGGGGCACCGCGGGCAACATCATCGGCGGCTGGGTGCTCACCTTCCCCGCCGCCGGCCTGGTCGCCGCGTTGTTCTCCTGGCCACTGGTCGCGGCCACCACCTGAGGCCGGGGCAGAATCGCGGCATGGAAACTCGCGAAGTGAAGCGGCTCGGCCGGGGCGTCAGCGCGGTCGGGCTGGGGTGCTGGCAGCTCGGAGCCGACTGGGGCGAGGTCGGCGAGGACGACGCGCTGGCCGTGCTCCGGACCGCGGCCGAGGAGGGCGTCACCTTCTTCGACACCGCCGACGTCTACGGCGACGGGCGCAGCGAGCAGCTCGTCGGCCGGTTCCGCGCCGAGCACGACGGCGACGTGTTCGTGGCCACCAAGATGGGCCGCCGCGTCGAGCAGGTACCGGAGAACTACACGGCCGCGAACTTCGCCGCGTGGACCGACCGGTCGCGGCGCAACCTCGGCATGGACACCCTCGACCTGGTCCAGCTGCACTGCCCGCCCACCCCGGTGTATTCGAGCGACGCCGTCTTCGACGCGCTCGACGACCTGGTCGAAAAGGGCCGGATCGCCCGCTACGGCGTCAGCGTCGAGACCTGCGAAGAGGCGCTCACCGCGCTGGCCAGGCCGAACGTCGCCTCGGTCCAGATCATCCTGAACTGCCTGCGCCTCAAGCCGCTGGAGCGGGTGCTGCCCGCCGCCGCCGAGGCCGGTGCCGCGATCATCGTCCGGGTCCCGCTCGCCTCGGGCCTGCTGTCGGGCAAGTACACGAAGGACACCACCTTCGCCGCCGACGACCACCGGAACTTCAACCGCCACGGCGAGGCGTTCGACGTCGGCGAGACCTTCGCCGGGGTGCCCTACGAGACCGGCCTCGAAGCCGTCGACCGGTTGCGCGCGATGGTCCCCGAGGGCCGGACGCTCGCCCAGTTCGCCCTGCGCTGGATCCTCGACCAGCCCGGCGTGACCACGGTGATCCCCGGCGCCAGGAACCCGGACCAGGCGCGGGCGAACACCGAAGCGGCCGCACTGCCCACTGTGGACGGTGACGCGGCGGCCACCGTCCGCGCGGTCTACGACGAGCTGATCCGCCCGCTGGTGCACGACCGGTGGTGACGTGCCCGAATCCGGGCACGGGATTTCCGAACGCCCCCGCGCCGGTGCCATGCTGACCGGCGTGGGGGACGAAGTACCGGAGGACCTGCTGCGCCACGTGGTCAGGACCAGCGGTCTGCCGTCCGCCATCGCCAGGCGCGTGGTCTCCGACGTGATGGGTTACTTCGTCGAGACACCGGAGGAGTACGTGCGCCGGCGCCATGCCGAGCTGCGTGCCCGGCAGCTCCCGAACGCCCGCATCTGGCCGTTGCTGCGCGAAGAACTCGCGGTGCGCCCGGTCGCGGCGCCGGAGCTGTCGGAACGCCAGCTCCGGCGCACCGTCTACGGCTGAAGGAGTTTTCGCGGATGTGCGGCATCGTCGGTTACGTCGGCTCGAAGAACACGGTGCCCCTGCTGGTGGAGGGCCTGCACCGGCTCGAGTACCGGGGGTATGACTCGGCGGGGGTCGCGGTGGCCGGGGACGGCGGGCTCGAGGTGCACAAGACCGCGGGCCGGGTGGCCGACCTGCGCCGGGTCATCCCCGGCGGGCTGAGCGGCACCACCGGCATCGCGCACACCCGCTGGGCGACCCACGGCGAACCCAGTGACCGCAACGCCCACCCGCACCTGGACGCCACCGGCCGCATCGCCATCGTGCACAACGGCGTGCTGGAGAACTCCGACGCGCTGCGCGCGCGGCTGACCGGTGACGGCGTGGAACTGGCTTCGGAGACCGACAGCGAGGTGCTCGCCCACCTGATCGCCCGCAGCGGAAAGGCCACCCTGGCGGACAAGGTGCGCGACGCACTGTCCCAAGTGGAGGGTACGTACGGCGTGATCGCGCTGGACGCGGCGAACCCCGGTGAGCTGGTCGCCGTCCGCCGCGGCAGCCCGATCGTACTGGGACTGGGCGAAAAGGAGATGCTGATCGCCTCCGACACCGCCGCGCTGGTGCGGTTCACCGAGAAGGTGATCTACCTCGAGGACGACGAGCTGGCCACGGTGACCGCCGACGGCTACGAGACCAGCGCCATGAACGACCCCGACTCGCGCTCCACCACCCGTCCGCCGACCGCGCTCGAAGCCGGGTCGATCGACTACGAACTGGGCGAGCACCCGGACTTCATGTTCAAGGAGATGAGCGAGCAGCCCGACGCGGTGGACCGCTGCCTGCGCGGGCGGCTCGACCGCCGGTTCATGTCCGCCCGGCTCGACGGCATCGGCCTGTCCCCGCGGGAGTACCAGCAGATCCGCCGGGTGAAGCTGCTCGGCTGCGGTTCGGCCTACTACGCCGGGCAACTCGGCGCCGAGCTGATCGAGCAGCTCGCCCGCATCCCGGCCGACGCCGAACCGGCCTCGGAGTTCCGCTACCGCAATC
The DNA here is from genome assembly GCF_017875555.1 of Amycolatopsis magusensis. Lineage (GTDB taxonomy): Bacteria > Actinomycetota > Actinomycetes > Mycobacteriales > Pseudonocardiaceae > Amycolatopsis > Amycolatopsis magusensis. Next base: position 6,871,824 of record NZ_JAGGMS010000001.1, read on the forward strand.
CCGTGGTCGACCCGGAGACGCTGTACGTGGCGATCAGCCAGTCCGGCGAAACCCTGGACACCCTCGCCGCGGTGCACGAGCTCAAGCGCAAGGGCGGCCGGGTGATCGGCCTGGTCAACGTGGTGAGCAGCTCGATCGCCCGCGAGTGCGGCAGCGGGCTGTTCCTGCACGCCGGCCCGGAGATCTCGGTGGCGGCGACCAAGTCCTTCACGAACATGGGCGTGGCGCTGGCGTTGCTGGCGCTGGAACTCGGCCGCGTCCGCGACCTGTCCATGGCCGACGGCAGGCGCCTGGTCGACGGCCTGCTCGCGCTGCCGTCGCAGTTGAGCGGCATCCTCGAGCAGGAGGCGGGCATCGCCGGAATCGCCCGGAAGTACGCGCAGGCCGAGCACATGTTCTTCGTCGGGCGCGTCCAGGGCTGGCCGGTGGCCAGGGAAGGCGCGCAGAAGCTCAAGGAGATCTCGTACGTGCACGCCGAGGCCTACCAGGCTTCCGAGCTCAAGCACGGGCCGCTGGCGCTGATCAACCCGGAGATGCCGACCGTGGTCGTGCTGCCGGGCGACGACCTGCTCGCGAAGAACCTCTCGACCATCGAGGAGATCAAGGCCCGCGGCGGCCCGGTCATCGCCGTCACCGACGCCGACCTGCCCGACGGCCTGGTCACCGACGTGATCAGGGTGCCGAGGGCGGAACGCGAGCTGGCGCCGATCACGCTGTCGGTGGCCCTGCAGCTGTTCGCCTACCACCTGGCGAAGACCCTCGGCCGTGAGATCGACCGCCCGCGCAACCTGGCGAAGAGCGTCACCGTGGAATAGGCGCCGTCCTTTCTTTCGGGGGTACCGCGGCACGCGGGCGCCTGCTTGAATTGGACCAGACCATTGGACCGATGGTCCCGAGTCCCCGACGGCGTCTGGAGCCCACATGTCGCGACTTCACCCGTGGAAACGGTTGTCCCTGGTCGTTCCACTCGCCGTCACCGCGTTGCTGGGGCCACTGCTGCCCGCGGCGGGCGGGGCGGAGCAGGGCCGCGCCGCGGGCGTGCCGCTGGGCGAGATCAGCGTGGTCACCACCGAAGTGGCTACCGGCCTGCAGAACCCCACGGCGATCGTGCCGGTCGGTGACGGCAGGCTGCTGATCACCGAGAAGCGCGGGGTGATCCGCGCCTACCACCCGAGCACCGGCCTGGCCGAGAAACCGGTGGCGGACCTCAGCGCGCGGATCAGTTCGGCCGCGGTCGAGCGCGGGCTGCTCGGCCTGGCGCTGTCGAAGGACCGCAACGTGGCGTACGTGGCCTACACGCGCGCCCCGGACCACGCGGTGACACTGGCGCGGCTGCGGCTGGACACCGGCGCGGTGCAGGAACTGCTGTCGCAGGAGCACTCGCAGTTCCCCAACCACAACGGCGGGCAGGTCGCGTTCGGCTCGGACGGCTACCTGTACTGGTCCATCGGCGACGGTGGCGGCGCCGGGGATCCGCTGGCCACCGGGCAGAAGCTGGACACGCTGCTCGGCAAGATCCTGCGCCTCGACGTGAGCCGGACCTGCGGCGCGAAGCCGTACTGCGTGCCGGGCGACAACCCGTTCGTCGGCAACGCCGGGGTGCGCACGGAGATCTGGGCGTACGGCCTGCGCAACGCGTGGCGGTTCTCGTTCGACCCGCACAACGGTTCGCTGTGGATCGGCGACGTGGGCCAGGGCCGGTTCGAAGAGGTGGACCACATCCGCGCGCACCAGGGCGGGGTGAACTTCGGCTGGTCCTGCATGGAGGGTCCGGTGGTGTACAACCAGGACCGCTGCACCGCCTCGGCGAAGTACACCGGGCCGGTGTTCGACTACGTCTCCGGTGAGCAGGGCTGCGCGGTGATCGGCGGGCACGTCTACCGCGGCCGCCAGTACGCGAACCTGGTGGCGGGCACCTACGTGGCCACCGACTTCTGCCGCGGCACCGCCTGGGCGGTCCGGGAGAACCCCGACGGCACCTACACCGACGGCGAGATCGGCACCTTCCCCACCGACGTCACCGCGTTCGGTGTGGACGAAGGCGGTGAGCTGTACGTGGCCGACGAGTACCCCGGCCGCCTGCACCGGGTCTCCTTCGAGCGCGTCCCCGCCCGCGGCTGACCGCGCCTGTCACGAATGTGGCTTTGGGGGCCGAATCCGCCCCCAAAGCCACATTCGTGTCGCGTGGCGGAGAGACTAGAGGGCGGCGGCGAAGGTGCGGAGGGCGTCGTTCACCGCGTCCGGGCGGTCCAGGTGGGTGGCGTGCCCGGCGTCCTCCACGATCACCGCCTGGCCCGAGGGCGTGTCCCGGATGGCGGCTTCGGCGTGTTCGCACGGCCAGAACTGGCTTTCCCGCCCGGCCAGCATGAGCACCGGGAACTCCGCGCGCGCGAGCACGTCCCGCCAGTCCTGGTGGGCGTGGTCGTGCAGCAGCGGCAGGGTTTCCGGCCGCGCCACCGGCGGGCTCACGTTCTCCGGGCCCAGACGCGCGACCAGGCGCAGCAGGCCCTGGTTGGCGCGCTCGGCGTCCAGGCCCTTGCCCGTCTCCGGCACGCCGTCGGCGAAGAGGTCGCCCGAGTTCGCCCTGTCCAGGCCGTAGAAGCCGTACGGCCAATCGGCGTCGTTGATCATGCGTGGGGTCTGGTCGATGCTCACCACACCCCGCACCCGTTCGCCGCCGAACAGGTCCACATAGGACCAGATCGTGCTCGCCCCCATCGAGCTGCCGACCAGCAGCACCTCAGTGAGGCCCGTGGCGTCGAGCGCGTCGTGCAGGTCCTTGCCGTGGCGCGCCATGCGCTGCCCGGACACCGGGGCGTCCGACCGGCCCTGCGACCGCCGGTCCAGGCAGAGCACCCGGTAACCCGCGGCGGTCAGCGCGTCGGCCTGCAGCACCCAGGTCTCGGCGCCCGCGCGGTAGCCGGCGACCAGGACCACGGCCGGGCCGCTGCCCTCGTCGGTCAGGTGCAGCGTGATCCCGTCACTCGTCGTCACTGAAGCCATGGGCCCATCGAAGCACGCGCCAAGGCACTCCCCCATGGGCAGATCCTCCGCAACGGTGGCCGATCCGGGAGGAGGTCTCCATGATGGACCCATGCCGACCCCGGACTCCTGGCTGCGCCTGCTCGCCGACGAGCGACCGGCCGCCGAACTGGAGGACTTCCGGCGCGACCAGCTGACCAGCGCGTCCGGGGATCGACGCGATCGGGTCGCGCGGGAAGCCGATCGGGCCTTCGCCATCCGCCGCAGGCTCGACGCCCGCAGGCGGCACGCCGCCGAGCTGACCGTGCTCAACGACCTCGCCCGCCGCCTGACCACGCTGCGTGACTCCGGCGAGGTGCTCAGCGAGGTCGCGGCGCAGGCCCGGCGCCTGCTCGACGTGGACGTCGCCTACCTCATGCTCCGGCGGGCCGACGGCACCCTGCGCATCGAGGTGGTCGACGGGTCCATGGGCTCGGTGCTGCGCGGCATCGAACTGGCGGACGGCAGCGGCCTCGGCGGGCGCGTGGTGCGGACCGGCGAGCCGATGTGGAGCGAGCACTACCTGCGCGACACCCGCGTCGAGCACGTCGCCGCGGTGGACGCGGCCGCGGAGAGCGAGCAGCTGGGCGGCATCCTCGGCGTCCCGCTGATCCGCGGCGACGAGGCGATCGGGGTGCTGCTGGCCGCCGATCGCCGTCCCCGGTCGTTCCACGGCGGCGAGGTCGAACTGCTCGCCGCGCTCGCCTCACACGCGGCGGTCGCGCTGCACAACGCCGGGTTGTTCGAACAACACCGCCGGCTCGTCGACGAACTGCGCGCCGCGAACGCGACCCTGCGACGGGCGGACGAACTACGCGAGCGGCTGACCGCCGCGGTGATCGGCGGCGGTGGCTACGCCGAGATCGCCGCCGAGCTGACCCGCGCGCTGGGTGGTCCCGTGACCGTGTTCGGCGCGGACCACGAAGTGCTCGCCGGTGCCCCGGACGAGCGAGTGCCGGAGGTGGGCGAACCCGGCGCGGTCCTCGCACCGGTCGAGCTGCGCAGCGGGTACGCCGGTTGTCTCGTGGCCCGCGGATCGGCCGCCGAAGACGCCGAGGCAGCACGCCTGCTCGGCCTCGGCGCGACCTCCGTGGCGGTGGTGATCACCTCGGAGCAGTCCCGCGCGGAAGCGGAGATGCGCACGCGCGGCGAGTTCGTCAGCGCGCTGCTCTCCCCCGGCACCGACGAAGCCGGACTGCGGCGGCGAGCTCGCAGCGCCGGGATCTCGATCGCCGAGGTACGCACCGTCGCGGTCTTCGATCCCGGTGACGCCGAGCCGCGGCAGACCGCCGCACTCGCCTCGCGGGTCGCGGCGGAGTTCGGCGGCTGGTCGGCCGAGCACACCGGCCACCTCGTCGCGCTGCTGCCCGGGGCGGACCCGGAGCGGGTCGCCGAATGGCTGCGCCGCCTGGATCTGCCGTGCGCGGTCGGCGTCTCGGCCTGTTCCGGCGGCGTCCACGCGATCCGGACCGCCCACGAGTCCGCCCGCCAGACCGCCACCGTGCTGCTCGCCCTCGCCCGCGCCCGCGACTGCGCCCGTGACGCGGAACTCGGCATCTACCGTTCGCTGTTTGGGCAGGCGGGCCGCGACGAACTACGGGTGTTCATCGACGACACCGTCGGGCCGCTGCTGGCCCACGACCGCGACCGGCGGCGCGACCTCGCCACCACGCTCCGGACCTACCTCGAACAGTCCCGCCACCACGCGCGGACCTGCGAACTGCTGCACGTCCACGCGAACACCCTCTACCAGCGGCTCGAGCGCGTCGACCGGCTGCTGGGGCCGGACTGGCGCGAACCGCGGCGCGCCCTCGAAGTGCAGTTGGCGCTGCGGCTGCACGACGTGCTCAGCGCGCTCCGGGCGCGCGGCTGAACACCTTGCCGGGGTTGAGGATGCCGTGCGGGTCGAGTGCGTCCTTGACCGCGCGGTGCAGGTTCAGCACGACCGGGCCCAGCTCGGCCCGCAGGCCGTCCCGTTTGAGCAGGCCGACCCCGTGCTCACCGGTGACCGTGCCGCCGAGGTCGATGGCGTCGGCGATGATCCGGTCGAACGCGGCCTGCGCGCGGCGGCGGGCGTCCTCGTCACCGGGCGGGGTGATCAGCAGCGGGTGCAGGTTGCCGTCCCCGGCGTGCGCGATGCTGGCGATCAGCGTGTCCGACTCCGCGGCCGTCTTTTCGATGCGCGCCAGCATTTCCGGCACCGCGGCCCGCGGCACGCACACGTCCTCGGTGAGCACCGGCCCCAGCCGCTCCAGCGCGGGGTAGGCGAGCCGCCGCGCGGCGAACAGCGCGTCGGCCTCCTCCTGGTCGGTGGAGCGCGCGGCCCAGGTCGCCCCGGCTCCTTCGAAGCACGCCAGCATGGCCTCGACCTCGCGCTCCCCCGCCGCGCCCGGGGCATCGGTGCGGCCGAGCAGCACCACGTCGGCGTCGGCGGACAGGCCCATGTTCTTCCACCGGTCCACCGCGGACAGGCAGTGCCGGTCGATCAGCTCCAGCGCCGAGGGGGTCAGCCCGGCCGCGCCCACCGCGGTCACCGCCCGCCCGGCGTCCACAATGGACGAGAAGTAGCCGGCGACGGTGTGCTCGGGCTCGCGCCGCGGGCGCAACCGGACGGTCACCTCGGTGACCACGCCGAGCGTGCCCTCCGAGCCGACCATCAGCCCGGCGAGGTCGTAGCCCGCGACGCCCTTGGCCGTGCGCCTGCCCAGCCGGACCAGTTCCCCGGTGCCGGTGACCACTTCGAGGGCGAGCACGTAGTCGCGGGTGACGCCGTACTTGGCGCAGCAGATGCCCCCGGCGTTCGTGGCCACGTTGCCGCCGATGGTCGACCACGGCGCGCTGGCCGGATCGGGCGGGTACCACAGGTCGCGCTCGGCGCAGGCGGCACGGAGGTCGTCGTTGACCACGCCCGGCTGCACCACGGCGAGCCGCTCCACCGGGTCGATCTCCCGGATCTCGGTCATCAGCGCGGTGCTGAGCACCACGCCGCCGTCGATCGCGTTCGCGCCGCCGGACAGGCCCGTGCCCGCACCACGCGCCACGAGCGGCACCCCGTGCCGCACACAGGCCAGCACCACGGCCTGCACCTCGTCGGCGGTACGAGGCCGGACGACGACGCAGGGCGTGCCGTGCGGTGCCCACTCGGCTTCGTCGTGCACGAAACCGGTGACCAGATCGGGGTCGAGCAGCAGCCGGTCGGCCGGGAGATCCCGGCGCAGGTCGTCCACCAGAGCACGCATCCGGCCAAGTTCGCACGTCCGGCCACGCCCGTCCAATGGAGAGACCGGCCACCATCCACCAGCACAGGTGGACACCTTCTCCACGCCGGTACCGCCATTCGGGCGAGGGGTGTATCAGACTGGGCCGAGTGGCCGTCCTCCCCGGTGAGGGGAAGGTGAAAAAGCGATGAAACGGACAACTATCGCCGCCCTGTGCCTGGTGCTGGCGGCCTGCGGTGGCGGAACCGACCCGGCGGAGGACCCGGCCGGGGTACCCAGCGGCACGGAGACCGCGGAGGTACCCGGCGAAGAGCCGGGCGCCGGGGACGACAGCGGCGGCGAACCGGGTGAGCAGCCGGGTGAGCCCGGTGAGCCGGGGGAACCCGGTGAGCCGGCGGACGTCCCGCGGAGCCCCATCAACTACAGCGACGACATCTACGGCGGCGGCGCCACCCCGAAGTGGGTGCGGAACGCCGTGCAGAGCCAAGTGGCGGCCAAGTGCAAGAACAGCTGCGGGGTGAAGGTGGTCATCGAAGGTTCCGGCAACTGCGTCGCCTCGATCACCCCGTCGCCGGTGCGGCCCGGTGGCCGGATCGTCGTGCAGGCCAGGGAATGCAAACCAGGTGAGCAACCGGTGGAGGAAGGCGGAAAGCCCGACCCGGAGGTTCCCGACCCGGAGCCGGAACCGGAACCCGAGCCGGAACCCGAACCGCAGCCGGAGCCGGAACCCGGGTCCGCTCCGGGCACCTGAGCCGGTGGCCGCGCCGCGCCACCACCGGCTGCGGGCACGCCCGCCCGCCGAGGAGCCGAGGACCGGCCGCGCGGCCAGGGTGCTCGCGTCGGTGGCCGCGAACATCACCCTGCTGACCGCGCTGCTGTACTACTTCGGCCTGCTCTACACGCAGACGTACTTCGGCTACTTCCGGGTGCACTACACCGTGCTGGGGCAGACCACGGACGAGATCTTCGGCCGCGGGGTCGGCGGGCTGCTGCTGCCGATCGCGGCAGCGGCCGGTGCGGGGTTCCTCCTGCTCGGCCTCGCGCGGACGCTGCGGCACCGGCTTCGCGCCGCCACCTGGGACCGGCTGCTGCGGGTGGGCACGCCGGTGGCCGGGGTCACCGGCACCGTCCTCATCGGACTGGCCGTGGTGGTGATCGCCGACCCGGCGCCGTTCCGGCAGCTCGCGGGACTGCCGGGCCTCGGCCTCGCGCTCGGCGTGGGCCTGCTCGCCTGGGCCTGGCACCGGCTGGGCACGAACTCCGGCAAGCGGCGTTCGCGGCTGTCGGTGGCCGAGTGGGTGTGCGCCTACCTCCTGACCGCCTTCGCCCTGCTGTGGGCGGTCGCGGACTACGCGCAGGCGGCCAGCACGCGCAGTGCGTTCGAGGCCGCGGCCGGGCTCCGGTCCAGACCGGCCGCGACGCTGTACAGCGCGCAGAGCCTCAACATCAGCGCCGAGGGTGTGCGCGAGGACGTCTGCGCCCAGCCCGACAGCGCCTACAAGTTCCGCTACACCGGGCTGAAGCTGCTCCTGCAGTCCGGTGGCCAGTACGTGTTCCTCCCGGCGAACTGGCGTGCGTCGCGCGGCACCGCCTTCCTGGTGCCGCGCAACGACAAACTGCGCGTGGAGTTCGCGACCGCGAGGTCCACGCCCGCGCCGGGCTGCTGATCAGGCGTTCAGGTCGTTGCCCTTCGTTTCCTTGACCGCCGAGACCGCGGCGAACGAGATCACGCAGAGCGCCATGATGTAGAGCCCGACCGAGGGCGCCCAGCCGGTGTTCTGCACCAGCAGTTCGGCGATGGTCGGGGCGAACGCGCCGCCGAGGATGGCGCCGAGCGCGTACCCGATCGACACCCCGGAATACCGCACCGCGGTCGGGAACAGCTCGGCGTACATGGCCGACATCGGGCCGTAGGATAGGCCGAGCCCGATGGTCAGCACGAACACCGCCAGCCCGAACAGCCAGATGTTGCGGGTGTCGATGAGCAGGAACAGCGGGATCATCCAGACGAACACCAGCGCGTACCCGAGCTGGAAGGTGCGGACGCGGCCGATCCGGTCCGACAGCGCGCCGCCGTAGAGGGTGAAGACCAGCCAGCCGAGGGAACCGACCACGATGGCCAGCAGTACCGAGGGCCGCGACAGCTTGAGCGTGCCGGTGCCGTAGGAGATGAAGTAGGCGATCACCAGGTACCCGGCGGCGTTGTTGGCGACGAAGATCAACGCGGTCAGCACCACCTGCTTGGTGTTGTGCTTGAACAGATCACGCAGCGGCGCCGAGGACTCCTTGCGGCGGCGCAGCATCTCCTGGAAGACCGGGCTCTCCTCGACCGCGCGCCGGATCGCGTAGCCGAGCACGATCAGCACCACGGAGAACAGGAACGGCACGCGCCAGCCCCAGGACTGGAACTGGGCGGGCGTGGTCACCGTGGTCATGATCCACAGCACCCCGGTGGCCAGGATCAGCCCGACCGGCACGCCCACCTGCGGGTAGGCGCCGAACAGCCCGCGACGCCCCTCGGGCGCGTGCTCGACGGACATCAGCGCGGCGCCACCCCACTCGCCGCCCGCCGAGAACCCCTGGACGATCCGCAGCACGATCAGCACGATCGGGGCCGTCACGCCGATGTCGTCGTAGGTGGGCAGCGCGCCGATCAGCGCGGTGGCCACGCCCATCAGCACCAGGGTCAGCACGAGCATCTTCTTGCGGCCGAGCTTGTCGCCGTAGCGCCCGGCGACGATCGCGCCCAGCGGGCGGAACAGGAAGCTGATGCCGATGGTGGCCAGCGAGATCACCGTGGCCAGCCCGGGTGCGGCCTTGCTCACCGGGGCCAGGAACAGCGGCGCCAGCACCAGGCCGGCGGCCTGGGCGTAGATGAAGAAGTCGTACCACTCGATCGTCGTGCCTGCCAGGGTGCTGGCCAGCACCTTCCGCTCTTCCCGTGTCCGCTTGCGCTTCGTCGCGGGCGCCGTGTGCTCTGCGGGGTGTGCCATGAGGACTCCGTTGTCCGCCGGGGCCGGGGGAACCGGGCCTACGGACTATACGGATCCGCGGTCAGCCCGCCGCGGACTTCGGTGGTCGCGTCGATGGTCAGTTCGAGGAACCTCGCGACCGTCCGGCGCTCGTCGTCGTCGAGGTCCTGCCAGGCTTCGGCGAACCGCCTGCCCAGCGGCTGGAAGAAGGCCGAGCCGATTTCCCGCGCCTGCTCGCGCATCCGCAGTTCGACCTTCCGGCGGTCGGTGGCGCTGCGATCCCGGTGCAGGTGCCCGGCGCGCTCGAGCCGGTCGAGCACCGAGGTGGTGGCCGACGCGCTCAGGTGCAGCGCCGCCGCGAGCTGACTCGGGCTCATCGGCGCGCCACGGCGGGCCGCGTCCATGATCACCGCGAGCGCGTTCAGGTCGGTGCGGTGCAAGCCGTGTGCCTCCCCGAACATCTCCGCGAACCGGTCGGACTCCACGGTCAGCCGCCGGACCAGGGTGATCAGCACCTCATCGTCGACTCGCCGCTGGTCAGCGCCTTCGTGCCCGCTCACGCCACTCCTCCGATTTGCCGCTCGCCCGGCCCCGGCCTACTGTTTCGGTCATCGAAATATCCGCTCGCCGAAGTAACAGACGAGGACATCATCCCATGATCGCCGATCGCCCTTCCACCTCGCGCTCGCGCCTGCGCTGGCTGCTCCCGGCCCTGCTGGTGGTCGGCTGGCTCGTGCTCGGCGCGGTGAGCGGACCCTATGCCGGGAAGCTCGCCGAGGTCGCCGAGAACGACTCCGCGGCCTTCCTCCCCGCCTCGGCCGAAGCCACCGAGGTCGCCGAACTGCAGAAGCAACTCGGTGGCGCACAAGCGATCCCGGCCATCGTGGTGATCGAGCGGGCCAGCGGGCTGACCGAGCCGGACAAGCGGTTCCTCACCGAGCGGACCCGCGGTCTGGCCGGGGCGTCACCCGTGCTCCCGGCCCCGCAGGACGACCAGGCGGCCAGGGTGGTGGTGCTGCTCGAACCCGGGACCGACCCCGGCGAGGGCGTCGAAGCGCTGCGGGAGGCGCTCGGCAGCGGCGCGCCGGACGGGCTGACCGTGCTGGTCACCGGCCCGGCCGCGCAGGCGGCCGACCTCGGCGAGGCCTTCGGCGGGATCGACGGGCTCCTGCTGCTGGTCGCCGGCGCGGTGGTCGCGCTGATCCTGATCATCGTCTACCGCAGCCCGATCCTGCCGTTCCTGGTGCTGCTGTCGGCGGTGTTCGCGCTGGGGCTGGCCAGCCTGACCGTGTACCTGCTCGCCGAGGGCGACGTGCTCGCGCTCAACGGGCAGAGCCAGGGCATCCTGTTCATCCTGGTCTTCGGCGCCGCCACCGACTACGCGCTGCTCCTGGTCTCGCGCTATCGCGAAGAACTGCGTGACACCGCCGACAAGCAGATCGCCCTGCGGTCGGCGTGGCGCGCCACCATCGAGCCGATCGCCGCCTCCGCAGGCACGGTCATCCTGGGTGTGCTGTGCCTGCTGTTCAGCGACCTCAACTCGAACAAGGGCCTCGGCCCGGTCGCCGCGATCGGCATCGGCGCCGCCCTGCTGACCACGATCACCTTCCTGCCCGCGGTGCTCGCGCTGTGCGGGCGGGCCTCGTTCTGGCCGTTCCGCCCCGCGCTCGGCTCACCGCACCCGGAGACCGGTGGCCTGTGGGGCCGGGTCGCCGGGTGGATCTCCCGCGCGCCGCGCGCGATCTGGATCGCCACCGTCCTGGTGCTGCTCGCCGGGGCCGCGTTCCTCCCGCAGCTCAAGGCGTCGGGCACCGCGCAGTCCGACGTCTTCCTCACCCCGGTCGACTCGGTCGCCGGGCAGGAGGTCCTTTCGCGGCACTTCCCCGGCGGCACCGGCTCCCCCACGGTGATCATCGCGAACACCGCGCAGGCCCCCGCGGTGGAAGCGGCCGCGCGCGTCGAAGGCGTCTCCGACCTGCGTGCCGAACCGGCGGGCGAGCTGACCAAGATCGAGGCCACCCTCACCGACCCGCCGGACTCCTCGGCGGCGACCGCGACCATCGAACGCCTGCGCGCGGCCGTGCACGCCGTCGACGGTGCCGGCGCCAAGGTCGGCGGCCCGACCGCGACCCTGCTGGACACCCAGCTGACCTCGGAACGCGACCGGCTGGTGATCATCCCGATCGTGCTGGTGATGATCTTCCTCGTGCTCGCCCTGCTGCTGCGCTCCCTGCTCGCGCCGCTGCTGCTGATCGCCACCGTGGTGCTCTCGTTCGCCACCACGATGGGCGTCTCGGCACTGGTGTTCAACCACGTGCTGGACTTTCCCGGCGCCGATCCGGTGGTGCCGCTGTTCGGTTTCGTCTTCCTGGTCGCGCTCGGGATCGACTACAACATCTTCCTGATGACGCGCGTCCGCGAGGAGGCCAAGCGGCTCGGCACGCGGGAAGGCACGCTGCGCGGGCTCACCCTGACCGGCGGGGTGATCACCTCGGCCGGGGTGGTCCTCGCGGCGACCTTCTCCGCGCTGGCCGTGCTGCCGATCCTGTTCCTCGCGCAGCTCGCCTTCATCGTGGCGTTCGGCGTGCTGCTGGACACGCTGATCGTGCGCTCGCTGCTGGTGCCCGCGCTCGCCACCGACCTCGGCGGGCGCATCTGGTGGCCCGCCAAGCTCGAACCGGTCAGCTCGGCGCGCCCAGTGTCGCCGTCATCTTCGTCATCAGGTTCTGCTCGTTGAACTCGACGCCGATGCGGAAGTCCGGCCCGGTGATCCACATCGGACCGTCGTCGCCGGACACCTCCAGGCCGCGGTTGACCGCGTAGGAACCGCACGCGCGGCGGTGGTCCTGCAGCCGCAGTTCCATCATGCCCTGCTGCAGCACGCGCATGGTCCGGGGCGAGGTCGGGGCGGGCAGGCTCAGCTCGGGGTGGTCCAGCAGGAAGCCCGCGCGGGTGCCGCCACCGGTCGGGCCCTGGTAGCCGGACCAGTGGCCGGTAGCGGCCTTGGCGGCCTCCATCATCAGCGACGCGACCTGGGCGGGCTCCTGCGGCGAACCCGGCAGCGCGTCGAACGGGATCTCCGCATCGGACAGCTCGCGGATGCCGTGCCGCTCGCCGAACTCCTTGGCGCGCAAGGCGATCTCCAGCACTTCGGCGCGGTAGCCGAAGGGGTTGGCCCAGCTCCACAACCACGAACGGGGGCCGGGCGCGGCGCTGCCGAGCAGGTGCACGCGGTCGCAGACGAGCGGGTTCTCCCCGGCGAAGTCGAACCGCGGCTGGGCGAGGTCGACGTGCCAGTTGTGCTCGCCGACCCGCTCGGACAGGTGCAGCTGGTGTTCGAACGACAACAGGGCGGCGTCGTCCTGCAACTCGAGAAACGTGGGCATGGGGCGGAGGATACTGATGCCTCCCCCGCCCCATGGCCGATTCAGCCAAACCCGAATCGCCTCCGAGCCGCCGGGTCGAATGCTATGAGTGGGGCATTACTTGCAATGAACGCAAGTAATGCCCCACTCATAGCATTCAGGCGGCCACGTATAGGGCGTTATACATGCGGCTATCCCGCCGTCCAGGCGATGAGCTTGCCCATGTTCGCCACGTAGGTGCTGGTGCTGATCACCTGCGGCCGCTCCACCGGCTGGTACGGCGGCTCTTCCGGCGGGCTGGCCGGGTCGTAGGGCGAGGTGTCGTACGGATCCCCCACGTGCTTGCTCATGTACGCCTTGCCGTTGTACGGAGTGGACGGTGCCGGCCCCCGGTACGGGTTCGTGGTGGCGTCGGAGGCGGTCAGCCAGTAGTCACCGCCGCCGAGCTTGTCGACCAGTGCGTAGGCGTCCGCGTCCGTGACCACTGGCAGCGGTAGCGGCGCGTCGCGGAAGAGGTCGGTCAACTGCAGGTCGCGCAGGGAGAAGTACCGCGGCAACGGGATCGCGTCACCGCTCAGCGGCGACCGCCCGCGCAGATCCGCGACCTCGCGCGGTGAAAGCGCCATCAGTTCGTCGTAGGTCTTCCGCAGCGCGGCCGTGTCGACCGAGCGGCCCCCGGAGTAGTGGCTGAGCGTGGCCCGGTGGTCGTTGTCGGAGTAGTAGGCGCCGTTGCGCACGTTCGACCCGAACCGGTGCACGAACCGCGCCCGGTTCGTGCCCAGGTCCACGAAGGTCGGGTGCGTCCTCCCCGCCAGCAACGGGTTTTCCCCGAGTTGCTGCGCGGTGAGCCGGCAACTGTCCAGCCACGCCAGCGCTTCCGGCACGCGCTCCAGGTACGAGTGCTCCCCGGTCAGCCGGAAGTAGTGGAACAGCTGCTGCACGTTGGTCTGCGTGGTGTGGGTGGTCAGCGCCCGCGGTTCGTACGACCGCGCGCCCGCCGGCGCCCCGGCCGGTCGCCCGCCCGCCGCCCTGGCCAGGTGCTGCAGTCCCCACCCCGCCTGCGGTCCGGGTTGCTGGAGCCGCCGCAGGCACTCCATCGCGCGCCGGATCGGCCCGGCCAGTTCGATCTTGCCCAGGGTGGACATGCACATCAGCAGGAACTTGATGTTCTCCCCGAGCACGTCGTCGTTGAAGGTGACGTGGCCGGTGTAGTCGCCGTCCTCCATGCCGTGGCGGATGCCGGCGGGCAGCCACGGCGGCAGCACGTCGGGCCACGGCGTGTCGGACACCGCGCCGGACACCCGGGGGAACCGCTGCGGCCAGCCGCCGTCGGTGATGCCGCCCTTGAGCTGCGCCTTGAGCAGGAACCGGATGACCCGGTCGAGCGCGGCGCGGAACCGGTGGTCGCGGCGTTCCAGGTACAGGCGCAGGATCAGCTGGGCCGCCGTCGACGTCCCGGCGTCGTCGAAGGTCGCGTTGCCGTAGTAGTGCTGGAACTCCTCCAGCCGCCAGCCGTTCGCGCCGACGGTCTCGTACCACCGGCGCAGCGCGCGCTCACCGGCGAAGTCGTGCACGTAGTTCCAGCCGCCGCCGGGCAACTGCACCTCGGCCAGCGCGAGGCCGGTGCGCTCGGCGGCGCGCCAGAACACCTCGTCGCCGGTGGCGTGGTAGGCGTCGAGCAGGCTGTGCCCGACCGACGGCGTGCCGGGCGGCTGCACCCAGCACAGGGTGCGCTCGGCCTCCATCTCACCCCAGGTGCGGGACAGGTCCGGCAGGTAGCTCCAGACGTACCCACCGCGGTGGGACAGGTGCTCGTCGAAGAACACCGCCGCCCGGCGCATCGCGGCGGGCACGTCCGGCGCCGCGGCGGCAGGCGGCGCTCCGGCGGACGCCGGTGCCCCGGTGGCGAGCGCCGCCACGGGCACCGCTGTGGCGAGAAAACCGAACTGACGACGAGTCACGTCCATGCCCCAAGACCTTTCCCCAGAAGCCGTCGATATTCATACATGTGAACGGCGTCCACATTTGTAAACGACAGCTTGACCGGAGGCGCCCGCCTCGTCAATCACTTCGCCACTCAGTGAGCGATCGTGAGCCAGAGCGAGGCCCCGCAGAGCGCGAGGATCACCGCGGGGAACGCCATCGTGTCCAGCACGCGGGCCCGCAGGTGGGCGACCACGGCGCCGGTGAAGAACAGCACCAGCCCGGCACCCGCGGCGATGCCGAGGTAGCGCAGGCCGAACAAGCCGGCGGCCAGGCCGAGCGCACCGGCGAGCTTGGCCGTGCCGAGCAGGGTCAGCCACGACCGCGGGACGTGCACCCGGCCCGAGTTCGCCAGCACGAACCCCGCCCGCAGGTAGTCCGCGACGGCGAAGAACAGGTTGAGCACGATCGTCAGGCCGGTGATCAGGAAGAACGCGAGGGTCACGGACGCTCCTAGCCGAGGAAGGGATGTACCACTTCCCTGACGAACCGGCCGCGCCCGAGGTGACCCGCGGGGAGCGAGCTCGCCGCCACAGATGTCTCCACCTACCGTTTAACAGCACACCAGGATCCTTCAATACTCGCCAAGTTGTTGACGTTTGAAGTCGCGAGGCGACAGGCCGAACTAGCTGACGGCAGAACCAATGGCCCCCACTCGGCCTCTTGCCCATCGACACTGGCCAGGCCGCCATGTCAGCGGGATACGGATCCACCAGCTCATCGCAGCCCGGCCCAACGCGCCAGCTCCGCCCAAGCACTCGCACCGCGACCTGTTCAGCTGTCAGAAAAGTGACAAAATATTGGAACATGTAGCAAAAGCACCGCCTGACGCGTCTCAGGTCACATGCAGAAGCGGACGCTAGCGGGCTGGCCGCGACGCCAGCGTCGCGAACACATGACACCATCAACCCGGCTGGAATTCATGTTCGGCATGGGCTTCCTAACCTTCTTCAACTGGTGGGTCATCTCAAGATTCGCCCACACCAAGACAGTTTACACCCAAAACAACAAGAGAATTGAAAAAGATGTTAACAGTGATCTTACTACGCTTACGCCAAAGACTGCGCGGATATCTCCACAGATGGACGCCGTCTTGCCAACACTCAAGAACAATTCAATGGAGCGTTGGCTGAATTATCTACTGTTAGCCGGACCTGCATTATTCGCGCTCATACGATTCTTGATCGTAGCACGTTTCGACGAACAGCGGCTTCGGGTAGTACTGCGCACGCTTGACATTACCGCAGTAGTAGTCAGCACCGCGGTTCCGATGCTACCACTGGCAACAGGGATAGCAATCGCAATATGGCTGCGCGCCATGTCAGCGAAGCCGCAGTGGCGAACCTTGCATATTGCACTAACTGGCTGCACGCTCACAGCAGGCGCAGGGCTGCGCCTGCCCGCCACCTACGTTGTCGTACTGATTATCGTCTTCGGATCAGAGCTCTGGCGCAGATCTGATCGAGTGAGAAGCATCTCAGGCCGGTGGCGCTGGTTCGTGCCAAGCCTGGGCTATGTGGTCACCGGTTTCACGGCATTGCTTGCTGCCCTGTACCTTATTTTCGGCGGCGCCGGACGCATGTGGCTTCCGACCGAGGAAGTACAGACCGGGGAGAAATCTGAGGTCGGGTTCGTGCTAGAAGCAGGCGATCATGATCTGACCTTCATGCGCCGACAAGGCGGAGTCATCTTAATCTTCCGACAAGAACAAGTTGTTCGTCGCACTCTTTGCAGAGTAGAAGAAAGCGGATGGGATTCGCCCATGCACCCTTGGCGCCTATTGAATGATAGATCAGTGATTCAGATGGTCAGGAAGGACTGGCAAAGCGCAGGCGTACTGCCCGCCTGTCAAAACTCCTCACAGCCCTCAAGTCCACCCACATAGATTGCTACGAATAACAGTTTCGCCAACACTCGCCCCCCATGTACGCCAAACCTATTTTACCAAACGCTAGGACATCGTCACCGACGAAACTAGCATCCCAGGCCAACTGCAAGGAAGGTAGCGATACACAGAAAACCACTCCCTTCCGCATATTTTATCCTCCAGCACCATTTGATAAGGACGCGATTGTAATGATTTCGCAGATGGGCACACCCACCGTGCGGGCATCGACGAGTCCGACCCGACCTCACGGCGGCTGCAACGCGAACGCCCCGGCATCCACGCTCGGCCCGGGGCCGCATACCCACCCCTCATAGGCGGCGTCGCAGCCGGGTGCGCGAGAACACTTCGAGTGCATGCTTGGAGCGAGCGGCACGACTCTGTCCAGTACGGCCGGCCTGGCTCCGGCGGCCGTTTCAGCTCGTGCTGAAAGGGAATTCGGCCCGCCCGCGGCCGTGTCAGCATGAATCGTCATGGACGTCTCGGTACTCACGGCGTTGTTCGGCACGCCCGGCCCGTTGCCGGTCGAGTGGCCGGCCGTGGAGTCCTGGCTCGGCACCCGGCTGCCCGCCGACTACCGGACGCTCGCCTCGGCCTGCGGCCCGCTGGAGATCGGGGCCGCCCTCTGGCTGCACACGCCCTGCGAGCGCGAGGGCCGCTTCGACTACGGCACCTGGGTTCGGCAGACGCACCACCTGTGCCGCACCGCCGCGCGGCACTTCCGCCCCTCCCCCGGGTTGCTCGCCTGGGGCGCCACCCGCGCTTCGGACCGGCTGTTCTGGGACACCTGGGCGGCGGACGACCCGGACCGCTGGCCGGTGGTGGTGTTCGACCGCGAGGCCGCCGAGCGCGGCCTCGACCCGTGGCACGGCCTGGGCGTGCCGATGGCCGAAACCCTGCTCGAAGCGGTCAGCACCGGCATCGCCCTGCCGTCGGGCACCCGGCTGGGCCCGCTGGCCCCCACCGCCCGCCGCCCGGCCTTCCTCGCCGGTGCCCGCCCCTGGCACCCACCCCGGTCCGCTTTCGGCTCGGTGTCCCGGGCAAGTCGCCTGGGGAGTCAGGCGCCCGGCTGAACTGCCAGCGGGACCGGGCCGAAACAGGTGCTCAGGTCCGCGAACGCGCACCAGGCGGGTCGTCGCTTCGGCAGGTAGCCGGCCGGAACCCCGGCGCCGGAGATGAGGTCGCGGTACGCGGGGACCGCCTCGGTCGGGCGCCGGGTCAGCGCCGGGTCGGTCAGGGCATCCACTGTGTACAGTCCGAACCGCGGGCGGTAGCTGCCCCATTCGTAGTTGTCCGTGATGCTCCAGTAGTTGTAGCCGATCACCTCGACGCCTTCGGCGATCGCCCGCTGCAGCCAGTACACGTGGTCCCGCAGGTGGTCCGCCCGGCTGTACCCGTCGGCACGCGGCTTGCCGTTGTCCGTGGGCATGCCGTTCTCCACCACGTACAGCGGCAGTTCCGGGAACTTCCGGTGGTAGGTCTTCAGCGCGTGGTACAGCCCGTCCGGCTGCGGGTCGATCTTCCAGAACTCGTCGAAGGCCCCGTGGATCGCGCTCAGGTTGTCCAGGCTGGCGCCGTAGTAGTAGTCGATCCCGGCGAAGTCCAGTTTGTCCCGCACCTTGTCCACGAAGGACGCGTCGTCGAACCACTGCAGCGGCGGCGGTTTGACCGCCAGGTTGCTGCTCACCTTCGCCCCGGGATCGAGCTGGTGGATCAGGTCGTAGCCGCGGCGGTGCGCGGTGACCAGGTTCCGCATCATCGCGTCGGACTGGAAGACGTTCAGCCGCCCGTTGCGCTCCTCGAAGCTGCGGTAGATCGTCGGCTCGTTGAAGGTGATCCACAGCGCGCCCTGACCGGCGTAGCGCTGCACCACCAGCCCGCTGAAATCCAGCCAGCTGTCCACAGTGGACGCGTTGGTCCAGCCGCCGCGGTCGACGATCCAGCCGGGGTGGGTGAAGTGGGTCAGCGTGATCATCGGCGTCATCCCGGCCGCCTTGACCTCGCGCACCATGTCGTCGTAGAGCGCCAGTGCCGACTGGTCGATCTCCCCGGGCCGCGGTTCGATCCGCGGCCATTCGACGCTCAGCCGGAAGGTGTTCACGCCCATGTCCGCGGCGAGCGCGATGTCGGCGGCGTAGCGGTTGCGGAAGTCGACGGCGTTGGCGTACGGGTCGTGCACCGTTTCGGCGCCGCCGTCGACGTAGCGCCGCCAGTTGCTGTCCGGCGCCGCACCCTCGGACTGGAACCCGGCCGTGGCCACGCCCCAGTGGAATCCGGCGGGCACCCGCGGGATCGGCACCGCCGGAGCGGCCTGGGCCACCGGCCCGGGCACTGCCAGCGGGAGGAGCAGGAGCAGGGCCGCCGCACGCCATCGGATCGCCATACCGGCGAGTATGCAAGGGGTCCCTTGCGTCGCGCAAGAGTACTCTTGCGGACATGCCCGGCGAGACGCGTGCGCGGATCATGGACGAGGCGCTGCGGCAGTTCGCCGAGCGCGGGTTCGCGGGCACCACGATCAGTTCGCTCGAGCGCGGCGTCGGCCTGGCCGAGGGCACCGGCTCGTTCCACCGCCACTTCCCGTCCAAGCGGGCCGTGCTGGACGCGGTGGTGGAACGGGAACTGACGCGCCTGCGTGAGATCCGGCCCCAGCGTGAGCGCGACCCCGGCCGCCCGCTCGCCGAACGCCTCGCCGGTGACCTCGAGTTCCTGCGCGAGGTCCGGCCGTTGATCGAAATCCTCATCCGCGAGCGCGCCACCATGCCGCACCTCGTGCGCCGGGTCCAGGAGGTGCTCGTCGACGGCGGGCTGACCGGGATCGCCGGTGACCTGGAAACCGGGTCCGACGATCCGGCCGCCGCCGCGACCGTCCTGCTCTGCGCGACCGTCGGCTACTTCCTCACCGCGGAGTTCTTCGGCGACGTACCCGGCGGGGTGGACGCCGAGCGCTACACCCGGGTGCTGGCCGAACTCCTCTCCCGCGACCGGCGCTGACGCCGCACCAGGGACCGCACCACCGGCAGCAGCGCCACGAGCAGGAACGCGGCCAGCAGCACCCCGGAGATCGGCCGGGTGAAGAAGCCGGCCGGGTTGCCGTCGAAGATCAGCAGCGAGCGCCGCAGCGAATCCTCCAGCAGCGAGCCGAGCACGAAGGCGAGCACCAGCGGTCCCGGGTCGAACCCGAGCTTCTTCATCAGGTACCCGAGCGCGCCGAACGCGATCACCAGCACGATGTCGAACACGTCGTTGTTGACCGTGTACACGCCGACCAGGGTGATCAGCACGGTGATCGGCGCGAGCACGGCGGGGCGCACGCGCAGGATCTTCACGAACAGCCCGACCAGCGGGATGCTCATGATCAGCAGCAGGATGTTGCCGAGGTACATGGAGTTCACCACGCCCCAGAACAACTCCGGCTCCTCGCTGACCAATTGCGGGCCGGGCGTGACGCCCTGGATGAGCAGCGCGCCGAAGATCACCGCCATCGTGGCGTTCGCCGGGATGCCCAGGGTCAGCAACGGGATGAACGACGAGGTCGCGGCGGCGTTGTTCGCCGTCTCCGGCCCGGCGACGCCTTCGACCGCGCCCTTGCCGAACCGGCTGGGGTCCTTGGCGCGCCGTTTTTCGATCGCGTATGCGGCCAGCGACGAAAGCGTCGCGCCACCGCCGGGCAGGATTCCGAGCACGAACCCGAGCACCGAACCCCGGCCGATGGCGCCCGAGGACTGCTTCAGATCCGATCGGGACGGCCAGACGTTCGCCACCGACACCGGCGCGTCGGGCGCGCGGTGGCGCTGCTCGAGGTTGTAGAGGATTTCGCCGAGGCCGAACAGGCCCATGGCGATCGGCACGAAGTCCAGGCCGTCGGCCAGCGAGAGGTTGTCGAAGGTGAACCGCTCGGCCGCGGTGAACCCGTCCCGGCCCACGGTCGCCAGCAGCAGCCCGAGGCAGGCGGCGATCAGCGCCTTGAGCCGGTTGCCGCTGCTGACCGTCGAAACCAGCAGGATGCCGAGCAGGGCGAGCGCGGTGTACTCGGGCGGCCCGAAGTCGAGCGCGAACCCGGCGACCACGGGCGCCAGGAACGACAGCGCGACGATGGAGACCGTCCCGCCGACGAACGAGCCGATCGCCGCGATGCCGAGCGCGGTGCCCGCCCGGCCCTGCCGGGCCATGGCGTGCCCGTCGAACACGGTCACCACCGAGGAGGCCTCGCCGGGCAGTCGCAGGAGGACGGAGGTGATCGTGCCGCCGTACTGCGCGCCGTAGAAGATGCCCGCCAGCATGATGATCGCGGTCACCGGCTCGATGCCGTAGGTGATCGGCAGCAGGATGGCGATGGTGGCCGCGGGGCCGAGGCCCGGCAGCACGCCGATCAGCATGCCGATGACCACGCCGAGCAGGCAGTAGAGCAGGTTCGCCGGTTCCAGTACGACGCCGAAGCCGGCCAGTACGGGGGTCAGGTCCACGGACCCTCCTAGAGCAGGTGCGGGATGGGCACGGACAGGGCGCCGACGAAGACGGCGTAGAACACCGCGACCACCGCGACACTGCCCACAATGGACACTCGCAGGCTCTCGCGGCCGAGGAAGCGCAGCCAGGCGAAGCAGAGCAGCGTGGCCGGGATCTCGAAGCCGACGTACTCGAGCACGACGACGAAGACGACCATCGTGGCCAGGCCGCCGAGCACCGGCCAGCCGGACCGGGTGAAGCGCTCGGCGTCCGACGGCGTGCGGAACTTCGCCAGCAGCGCGGCCCCCAGCACGATCAGCGCGACGCCGATCAGCAGCGGCCACATGCCGGAGTCGGGTTCGCGGGCGGTGCCCACGCCCAGCGTCCAGGACGCGGCGACCGCCGCGACCCCGACGCCGAGGAGCACGAGCGCGGTGATGGCGTTGGTCAGCGACCCGGCGGCGGGCGGCTGGTCCTCCGGCGGTCCGGCCTGCTCGGTCACGTTCTCCTCCGGCGCGGTCACTTCGAGCTGCCCAGGTCGATGCGGTACTGCTGCGCCACCGCGCGGTAGGTCTCCAGGTTCGTGGTCCACTGCCGCCGCAGCTCGGCGCCGTCGACCTCGTTCGGCGTGAGCAGGTTGTCCTGGTTGAACCGCTGGTAGGCGGGCGAGGCGAAGACCCGCTGGAACGCCGCCCGCAGCTTCTGCAGGATCTCCACCGGCGTGCCCTTGGGCGCGAACACCGCGCGGGACTGCTGCACCGGCACCTGGTAGCCCACCTCGACCGCGGTCGGCGTGCCCGGCAGGTACGAGGGCCGCCGCTCGGCGAAGGTGACGATCGGCTTGAGCTGCCCGGCGACGATCTGCTCGCTGGCCTCCCCCAGCTGGACCGCGCCCACGTCGACCTGCCCGCCGAGCACCGCGGTCATCGTCGGCGAACCACCGTCGAACGGCACCGCGGTGCCGTCGAGCCCGGCCTGGGCGAACAGCAGCGCCTGCGCCAGCTGGCTGCCGGTGCCCGCGCCCGTGGTGCCGTAGGTGAGCGGGCGCCCGGCGCGCTTGAGGTCCTCGATCGTGGTGAATCCCGAACCGGGTGCGGTGACCAGCACGTAGTCGTCCTGCGAGACCCCGGTGACCACCTCGTAGTCGGCGATGTCGATCGCCTGCTTCCCGGGCACGGCCAGCGGGGTGATGTAGGCGAGGCTGCCGTTGTAGACCATCAGCGTGTGCCCGTTCGGCTTCTTGCCGCTGAGTTCCCTGGCCGCCAGCGCGCCGTTCGCCCCCGGTTTGTTCTCCACCGTGACCGCGACGCCGAGGTCGCCGGTGACGCCGTCGGCCAGCGCCCTGGCGATGAGGTCGGTGCTGCCGCCGGGATCCGCCCCCGCGTAGACGGTGACCGGGTCGCCGTTCGGGTAGTCCTGCACCCGGGCGTTCCCGCCACTGCCCAGATTGCCGCCGCACGCGGTGAGCGTCGCGGCCAGGGCGAACCCGAGGCCGAGCCCGGCCCACCGGCGTACGCCGAGGTTCCTGGTCATGTCGTTCTCTCCTTCGAGAAGCGGCCAGAGGCCCGGAAGCGTATTGGCGGCATTCGATGTCTGTCCAAATCCGATAAGGCATGGATTGATACCTTCACGGCATGACCTTCACGCTGGAACAGCTCCGCGGGTTCGTCGCCGTGGCCGACGAACTGCACTTCGGCCGGGCGGCGGCCCGGTTGAAGATGACCCAGCCGCCGCTGAGCCGCCAGATCCAGAAGCTGGAGCGCGCGGTGGACGCGCAGTTGCTGGTGCGCGACAACCGCCGCGTGGAGCTGACCGCCGCCGGCGAGGTGTTCCTGCTCGAAGCGCGGCGGTTGCTGTCGCTGGCCGACGCCGCGCCGGAACTCGCGCGCCGGGTGTCGTCGGGCTCGACCGGCATGGTGCGCATCGGCTTCACCGCGGCCTCCACCTACGGCGTGCTCGGCAGGCTGCTCAACCGGCTCAGCGCCGAACTGCCCGAGGTGGACGTGGACCTCGGCGAGATGGTCACCCGCGAGCAGGTCGCCGGGCTGCGCAACGAGGAGATCGACCTCGGCCTCGCGCGGCCGCCGTTCGACCACAAGACCTTCAGCTCGCACCTGCTGCACCGCGAGGCGATGCTGGTCGCCGCGCCCACCGGGCACCTGCTGCTCGGGCTGGGCCGGGACGTCACCGCCGCCGACGTGGCCGACGAGCCGGTGATCATGCACTCCCCCACCGAGGCGCGGTACTTCTACGACCTGGTGGTCGGCATCGTGCCGATCGCGCACCAGAACACCGTGCACACGGTCAGCCAGGTGCTGACCATGTTGTGGCTGGTGGCGGCCGGGCGCGGCATCGCGTTCGTACCGGCTTCGGCCGCGCGGCTGACCATCGCGGGTGTCGGTTTCGTCCGGCTGGCGACCGCCGTGCCGCAGCCCGCGGAACTGCACCTGTTGTGGCGCCGCGACTCCCCGAACCCGGCGCTGTGGCGCGCGCTCGACGTGCTGAAGGACTTCACACCGCTCCCGTAAGCCTCACCGGGCGGCCTTCGATGCCTGTGAGGTATCAAGCAATGCGAAACCGCACTTGGACAAGCATCGAGTTCGGTACTTACGGTGACCGTGACCGCCGCGCCACGACGCGGAGCCACCGGAACCAAGGGGACTAGACACCGTGACGCCGATGCAGCCCGACGCTCTGGCCACCCAGCTCACCTCCGGGTTGCTGTCCTTCCCGGTGACGCACTTCGACGCGGACTTGGCCTTCGACGAGCCGCGCTACCGCGAGCACCTGGCCTGGCAGGCGACCTGCGGCGCGGCCGGGCTGTTCGCCGCCGGTGGAACCGGCGAGGGCTTCTCACTGACCCCGGCCGAGATCGACCAGGTGGTCCGGGCGGCCGTCGGCGAGGTGGCGGGCGCCATCCCGGTCGTCGCCCCGGCCACCGGCGCGACCGCGGTCTCGGTCGAGCAGGCACAGGCCGCCGAAGCCGCCGGGGCGTCCGGCATCCTGCTGTTCCCGCCGTACCTGACCGAGGCTTCGCAGCGCGGCCTGGTCGAGCACATCACCGCGGTGTGCCGGGCGACCCGGCTCGGCGTGGTCGTCTACAGCCGCGCCAACGCGATCCTGTCCGACGTCACCGTGGCCGAAGCCGCCGAACGCAACCCGAACCTGATCGGGCTGAAGGACGGCGTCGGCGACATCGAGCGGATGACCCGCACCTACGCCAGGGTCGGCGACCGGCTGATCTACATCGGCGGGCTGCCCACCGCGGAGACCTTCGCCCTGCCGCTGCTGCAGCTCGGCGTCTCCACCTACTCCTCGGCGCTGTACAACTTCGTGCCCGAGTTCGCGATGGACTTCTACGCCGCCGTCCGCGCCCAGGACCGCGCCACCGTCTACCGCAAGCTGTCCGAGTTCGTGCTGCCCTACCTCGACATCCGCGACCGCTCCAAGGGGTACGCGGTCTCGATCATCAAGGCCGGGCTGACCGCCGTCGGCCGTGACGGCGGCCCGGTGCGCCCGCCGCTGACCGACCTCACCGCGGGTGAACTGGCCGAGCTGGCCACCCTGATCGAGAAGGCCGCCCGATGACCGGGCCCGCCATCGCCACCGTCGAGGTGGTGCCGGTGGCCGGGCACGACAGCATGCTGTTGAACCTCAGCGGCGCGCACGGCCCGTTCTTCACCCGCAACGTGGCGATCGTGACCGACGACGAGGGCCGCACCGGCCTCGGCGAGGTGCCCGGCGGGGAGGCGATCCGGCAGACGATCGAGGAGGCGGGCGCGCTGCTCACCGGGCAGCCGGTGGCGCGGTTCGCCACGCTGCTGCGCACGGTCGCGGCGACCTTCGCCGACCGCGACGCCGGCGGGCGCGGCCGGCAGACCTTCGACCTGCGCACCACCGTGCACGCGGTGACCGCGCTGGAATCGGCGCTGCTGGACCTGCACGGCCAGTACCTCGGCGTGCCGGTGGCCGAACTGCTCGGCGACGGGCAGCAGCGCGACACCGTGCCGATGCTCGGGTACCTGTTCTACATCGGCGACCGGAACCGCACCGATCTTCCTTACGTGACCGAGGAAAACCCCGCCGACGACTGGGACCGGCTGCGCCGCGAGCCCGCGCTCACCCCGGAAGCGGTGGTCGCGCTCGCCGAAGCGGCACAGCAGCGGTACGGCTTCGCCGACTTCAAGCTCAAGGGCGGCGTTTTCCCGGCGGAGCAAGAAATCGAAGCCGTGCGCGCGCTGGCGAAGCGCTTCCCCGACGCCCGCATCACGCTGGACCCGAACGGTGCCTGGAAGCTCGACGAAGCGATCGCGCTGTGCCGCGACCTGCACGGCGTGCTCGCCTACGCCGAGGACCCGGTCGGCGCGGAGGGCGGGTTCTCCGGGCGCGAAACGATGGCGGAGTTCCGCCGTGCCACCGGCTTGCGCACCGCCACCAACATGATCGCCACCGACTGGCGCCAGCTGACGCACGCGCTGCGGGCCGACGCGGTGGACATCCCGCTGGCCGACCCGCACTTCTGGACCCTGCGCGGATCGGTCAGGGTGGCCCAGCTCTGCGCGGACTCCGGGCTGACCTGGGGCTCGCACTCGAACAACCACTTCGACATCTCGCTGGCGATGTTCACCCACGCCGGTGCCGCCGCCCCCGGCCCGATCACCGCGCTCGACACCCACTGGATCTGGCAGGACGGCCAGGCGCTGACCCGGCGGCCACCACGCATCTCCGGTGGCGCGATCGCCGTGCCGGACGCCCCCGGCCTCGGAGTCGAACTGGACCGCGACGCGCTGGCCGCCGCGCACGAGCTCTACCGCGAACACGGGCTCGGCGCCCGCGACGACGCGGTGGCCATGCGCTACCTGGTGCCCGGCTGGCAGTTCGACCCCCAGCGGCCCTGCCTGGTCCGCTGACCCACCGACGAAGGAGCAGCATGTCCTCCCACGACCGGATCTCCTCGGTGAAGCTGTCCTCGGTGACCCTGCCGCTGCCGACCGGGATCAGCGACGCCAAGGTGCTCACCGGCAGGCAGCGGCCGATGACCGAGATGGTCTTCCTGTTCGCGGAGCTCACCACCGACTCCGGCGCGGAAGGCGTCGGCTTCAGCTACTCCAAGCGCGCCGGTGGCCCGGCCCAGTTCGCCCACGCGCGCGAGGTCGCGCCGGACCTGATCGGCGAGGATCCCAGCGACATCGGCAGGTTGTGGACCAAGCTGGTGTGGGCGGGTGCCTCGGTCGGCCGCAGCGGTGCCGCCACGCAGGCGCTGGCCGCGATCGACGTCGCGCTGTGGGACCTCAAGGCCAAGCGCGCCGGGCTGCCGCTGGCCAAGCTTCTCGGCGCCTACCGCGATTCGGTGCGCTGCTACAACACCTCGGGCGGGTTCCTGCACGAGTCGGTCGAGCAGATCAAGGACAACGCCACGCGCACGCTGGAGTCCGGCGTCGGCGGCATCAAGATCAAGGTCGGGCAGCCCGACCTGGCCGAGGACCTGCGCCGGGTGGCCGCGATCCGCGAGCACCTCGGGGACGCGCCGCTGATGGTCGACGCGAACCAGCAGTGGGACCGGCCCACCGCCATGCGCGCGAGCCGCGCGCTGGAGGAGTTCGACCTGGTCTGGATCGAGGAACCGCTGGACGCCTACGACGCCGAGGGGCACGCCGAACTCGCGCGGGCGCTGACCACCGCGGTCGCCAGCGGCGAGATGCTGACCAGCGTCGGCGAGCACTACGAGCTGATCCGCCACGGCGCGGTCGACATCCTGCAGCCCGACGCCCCGCGCGTCGGCGGCATCACCCAGTTCCTCAAGCTGGCCGCGCTGGCGGACCACCGGAACCTCCAGCTCGCGCCGCACTTCGCCATGGAGATCCACGTGCACCTGGCGGCCGCCTACCCGCACGAGCCGTGGGTCGAGCACTTCGACTGGCTGTACCCGCTGTTCAACGAGCGCCTGGAGATCAGCGGCGGCCGGATGCACCTGTCCGACCGCCCGGGGCTCGGGATCACGCTCAGCGAGCAGGCGCGGGCCTGGACCACCGACTCGGTGCTGGTGGCCTCATGATCAGTACGTGAACGCGGTCCTCGGCGGGTTCACCACCCTGCTCGCGGTGATCGCCGTCGGCTGGGTGACCGCCCGCACCGGCGTCCTCGGCACCGGCGCCGCCGAACTGCTGTCGCGGTTGTCGTACTTCGTCGCCACCCCGG
The DNA here is from genome assembly GCF_017875555.1 of Amycolatopsis magusensis. Lineage (GTDB taxonomy): Bacteria > Actinomycetota > Actinomycetes > Mycobacteriales > Pseudonocardiaceae > Amycolatopsis > Amycolatopsis magusensis. The sequence continues at coordinate 6,898,912 of NZ_JAGGMS010000001.1, forward strand.
CGCTGCTCCTGCTCACCCTGGCCGACGCCGACCCGTCGGCGCTGGTGTCGACCACGCTGGTGGCCACCGCGGGCAGCGCGGTGCTCTGCGCGCTGCTGTACGCCGCGGTGGTCTTCTGGTGGCGGCGCCCGCGTGCCGCGCAGGTGGCCACGGGGGCGCTGGCGTCTTCGTACGTCAACGCGGGCAACCTCGGCGTCGCCATCGCGGTCTACGTGCTCGGCGACGCGTCCTACGTGGCCCCGGTGCTGTTGTTCCAGGTGCTGGTGATGGCGCCCATCGGGCTCACCGTGCTGGCCTCGGGCCGCGACGGCCACTCACCGCGGCGGCTGCTGACCCAGCCGCTGCGGACGCCCGTGGTCATCGGCTGCGCGATCGGCCTGGCGTTGTCCGTGCTCGGCTGGCGCCCGCCGGAACTGGTGCTGCGCCCGGTCGAACTGCTCGCCGGCCTGGCGGTGCCCGCCGCGCTGCTCGCCTACGGCACCAGCCTGCACGGCTCCCCGCGCCCGGCCACCGGCGCCCAGGCCGGGCCGGTGTGGCTGGCGGTCGGACTGAAGACCGTGGCGCAACCGGCGCTGGCCTTCGGCCTCGGCAGCCTGGTCCAGCTCAGCGGCACCGCGCTGCTGGCCGTCACGGTGACTTCGGCGCTGCCGACCGCGCAGAACGTGTTCGTCTACGCGACCTCCCACGGCCAGGACACCGAACTGGCCAGGGACGTCATCCTGCTCACCACCGTGCTGTCCATCCCGGTGCTGGCCGGGATCGCGCTGCTGCTGGGGTGAGCTTCAGCCGAGCGGTTTGGTGTAGCGGTGAGCCGGGGTCGGGATGGGGCCGTCCTCGTGCGGGGCGGCGTGGTCGAACGGGCCCTCGTCGGTCCAGCCCCGGCGCTCGTAGAACCGGCGCGCGCGGACGTTCCCGGCGACGACGGCGAGCCACGCACCCCGGTGCCCGTTCGCCGCGACCAGGCGTTCGGCTTCGGCCAAGAGCAGCTTCGCGATCCCGGAACCGCGGTGCTGAGACGACACGTAGACCTGCTCGACCTCGTCGCCGACGACCATCACGAACCCGGCGACCGCGCCTTCGACCTCGGCCACCACGGTCCGCGTGGCCGGATCGACGACGTGTTCGGCCGCGCGCACGCCGAACGACTCCTCGGTACGCACGGCGAGCAGCGCGTCCGGCACGTGGCCGAGGTGCCCGTCGCGCCAGCCGGAGTACCAGATGCGGGCGATCGACACCACGTCCGCCGGGGTGGCGGGGCGCAGCAATGGCTCATTCATTCCGCCACCGTAAGCGCCGGTTGTGCCGTGAATGTGGCTTTCACGGCGGATTTCGCCGTGAAAGCCACATTCACGGCACTCGGCGTGGGGGCTAGCCGTAGGGGTTGAAGGGGATGCCGGCCGGCTTCGCCTTTTCCAGGTTCGACTCGAAGGCGCCGTCCTTGATCGCCAGGCTCGCGCTGCCGAAGTTGGCGGAGACGAGCTTGTCGCGGAGGCCGGCGGGGAAGTTGTTCCAGCTCACCAGGTCCGGGTACTGCCAGGCGCGGTAGTGGTTCTCCGGCGGCTCGTCCCCGGTGGAGGCGGTGCGGAAGGCGTGCGTGCTGGCGCCGTCCTTGTGGTAGACGATCTTCGCGTGGGTGCCTTCCCACTGCACGTTCGCCGCGGCGTGCTTGGCGTAGTTGCCGTGCGCGGAGGTGGAGACGTAGCGCGCCTGGTCGTCCTGCACCCAGATCACCACGTGCTCGATGTCGTGGCGGTGCCCGAAGGCGTCGAGGCCGGGCACGGCCTGGTCCTTCTCGAAGTACAGGTCGTAGAGGTAGGCGCACCAGCCGTTGTTGCACTTGGCGCGGGCGTAGGAGTTCGTGTTGTCCAGGTCGGACTGGTCGCGGCAGTTGCCGTTGAGCGCGCCGGAGTTGTTCAGGCCGGGCGCGATCGTGCCGTCCGGGCCGATGGCGGGCGTCGGGTAGCAGCCGTCGGTGTCGTAGTCGAAGGCGGGCTGCCACTTGCCGTCGGGCTCGGCGACGCTCGAGGGCAGCGCGCGGGGTGGGTCGGCGAAGGCCAGCGCCGGGGGCAGCACCAGCATGAACACGGCCGCGCCGGCCAGTGACCGGAACGCGAAGGACAGCCGCCCCCGGCGGCGACCCGCCGGTTCGGTGTGCTGCCGTGGACTGCCCGTCTGAGTACGCATCGGGTGGCGGTTCCCTTCGCTCGGCATCGACACGACGGAGCGTAGGGAGAACTGAAGTCAACTCACAACGGACCAAAGTAGGAATTTGAAAAGCATTCACACTTCGGCTGTATCGTCCACTGTGGACAGCGACGACCGGCAGGGGCGCCGGGTCAGCTCAGGACGTCGTCGAACTCGCCGTCCTTGGCACCGGCCAGGAAGGCCGCCATCTCGGCCTGGGTGTAGACCAGCGCCGGGCCGGTCGGGAAGCGCGAGTTGCGGACCGCGATCTCGCCGTTGGCGAGCGGGGCGACCTCCACGCAGTTGCCCACCGCACCGCTGCGGGAGCTCTTGCGCCACTGCGCGCCGACCAGCTTGTCCGCCGAAACGCCGTTAGAAATTTGCTCCACTTGGATCTCCACCTTCCCGACCTCAGTGCTCAGGTGATGCAGATGCACGTGCATCTGGATGTGCCGATGACCATAGCACGCGCAAGAGCAGATGAAAATGCACGTGCATTAAGCCTTTTGCAGGTCAGAAGCGTGATCGTCACCCGAAGGTGCGACACCTGTCCTGGTTGCGCGCTGCGGAGGGTCAGCAACGAGGCCGCCGTTCACCCGGCGACGTTCACTCAGTGGTGGTCAAAACTTGAAGTGGTACTGCCGCTGTGCCGGGGTCTCGCACGCCTCGGCGAGCGAGGACTCCGGCACAGCGGGGCGGGTCAGCGCACGCGCGTGGTGTCCGGTCCCTCGGCGTCTTCGGCGATGTGCACGTCATCGACGTGGATGTTCACCTCGACCACCTCGAGGCCGGTCATCCGCTCGATCGAAGCGATCACCGTCCGGCGCACCACCTTCGACAACTCGGCGATGCCGACGCCGTATTCGACCACCAGTTCCAGGTCGACCGCGGCCTGCTTCTCCCCCACCTCGACCGACACGCCCTGCCCGACGCTGGCCGAGGCACCCGGGATGCGCTCGCGCAGGGCGCCGAACGCGCGGGCCGCGCCGCCGCCGAGCGCGTGCACGCCCCGGACCTCCCGGGCCGCCAGCCCGGCGATCTTCCGCACCACGACGTCGGCGATCGAGGTGACGCCCTCGTCGGTCACCAGCGTGCTGTCGGTCTTCACCAGTTCGACCGAGCCCTTGCTCTCCGCGGGCTGGGTGCTGTTGGCGGTGGCACTGCTCATGGGTTCCTCCCGTGGAAGCTCGAATGTCCTCTGTGGTCATCGGTAGGCCACCCGGCGAACCGCAACGGCACGACCCGATCGAGTAGTCACCGCGACTAGGTTCAAGGGGTGCTGCTCGGGATGCTGTTGCTCGCCGTGCCGGTGGGCCTGCTGATCGGCACGGTCGGCGTCGGCGGTGTGCTGCTGCCGCCCGCGCTCGTGCACCTCGGCGGGTTCGGCGTCCCCGCGGCGGCGGGCACCAGTAGCTGGGCCTTCCTGTTCACCGGCGTGGTCGGCACGCTGGCCTACGCGCGGCACGGCACCATTCCCTGGCCGCTGGCGGGCAGGCTCGCGCTGGGCGCGGCGCCCGCCGCGGTCGCCGGTGCCCTGGTCAACGGGCTCGTGCCGCCGCTGGTGGTGTGGCTGGTGCTCGGCTCGATCACACTCGGCGCGGGGGCGCACCGGTTGCGGCGCGGCAGCGGCGGGGACCGCACCGCGCTGCCCACGGCCACCGCCGTGGTCACCGGGGCCGTGGTGGGGTTCGGTTCGGCGCTGACCGGCACCGGCGGGCCGGTCCTGCTGGTGCCGGTGCTCTCACTGCTCGGCGTCGCACCGCTGGCGGCGGTCGCGGCCGGGCAGCTGATCCAGCTCCCGCTGGCGGCGTTCGCGGTGCTCGGCTACGGCACCACCGGTTCTGTCCACTATGGACTCGGCACGCTGCTCGGGGTGGTCGCGGCGGCCGCGGTGGTGGCAGGTGCCCGGTTCGCGCGGCGGCTGCCCGGCACCCGGCTGCGCCAGGTGTCGGCGGGCCTCCTGCTCGGTGTCGGGGTGTTCCTGTTCACCCTGCCCTTCTTGCCGTCGTGACCCGGCCCGCGGTCGCGAAGCCGAACAGCTCCCAGCACCGCAGGAACGACGGGGGCGGGTCGACCAGGGTCAGCCCCAGCGCGGGGAACGCCGCGGTGACCCGCGCCAGCACCCGCATCCCGGCCACGTCGATGAACCGCAGGTCGTCGAAGGTCAGGCGCATCCGCGCGGACATGCCGGCCGCGGTCGTCATCGCCACTTCGAACGCATCGGCGTTCGAGCGGTCGATCTCCCCGCTGACCCGCCATTCGCCACGGCCGGTGCTGCCCATCCGGAACCCGCTGTCCTCCCGGTTCGCGCCGAACGCCCGCGGGTGCGCGCACATCGCCGCGCCGACCGCCGCCGGGGTGAACCCGTCGTTGCGGTAGGCGCAGACCATCGTGGCCCCGGCTTCGCTGACCACGCGATCCAGGTCCAGCTCGAACTCCAGCAGTTCGCGCGCCGCCAGCGAGTCCAGGCCGAGCTCGCGCATGTCGGCGACCACCCGGATGCCGCGGAAACCCTCGCGCTGCGCGGCGCTCACCTCCGCGCGCAACCCGCCGACCAGGCCCGCGCCCAGCGAAAAAGGGGCCAGCAGCGCCGCGCCGCGACCCCACGGCTCGGCGGAGCCCACGACGATGACCTTCTCCCCCGCGTGCCCGCCGCGCGCCCGGGCCATCCCGACCAGTTCCTCGTATTCGGACTGGGAGTCGAGCACCACGCCGACGTGCCCGTACACCGTCGTCGGCTCCTGCCCGGACGCGTTCACGGCGGGAAGCGTAGACGCGCGGTGAACCGCGTCCAAGCAGATTCGCCCGTGTGCACGAATGGGCCGTCGACGGCCGGTTCAGCGTTCGCGGACCCAGGCGACGGCTTCGGAGACGCTGCCGGCGATCGGCAGCATCTCGCGCAACTGCAGCACGGTGATCGGCCGGATCACCGCGGGCGACACGGCGACCAGCGCGAACCCGGTGCCCGAGGTCCGCGCCCTGGCGGCCGCGCGCAGCAGGGCGTGCAGGCAGCTCGAATCGCAGAACCCCACGCCGATCATGTCGATCACCAGGCCCTCGCCGCCCGCGTCGAGGGCGGTGCCCAGCGCCTCCCCGAGGTCGTCGACGGCGGCCAGGTCCAGTTCACCGGAGAGCGAGACGACCGTGACGCCGTCGCGCTCGCCCACCGCGACCGACCACAGCCCGCCATCGGCCGGGTGGTCACCAGACTCCGCGGGCATGCGGTCCTCCCCTTTTCGTTGTGCGCACCGAAAAGCACTCCCGGCCGGGCACAAGCTTAGGTGTCGTGCCCGTGGCGCTCGGCGACCCCGGTGGCCTCGCCGGTCAGGTAGGCGAACGTGCCGGTCACCTGGAGCAGCCGGTCCAGCGCGCGGCCGCGGTTGTCCAGGAGCACCGGCACACCGGCGGCGTCGGCGCAGCGGCGGACCATCAGCAGGGCCGACAGGCCGCTGGAGTCGCACAACCCCAGTGCGGCGCAGTCGATCCGGAGGACGCCGGCGGTGCCCAGCCGCGCGGTGGCCAGCGCGGTGAACTCCTCGGCGGAGGTGTAGTCGAGGTCCCCGTCGAGCCGGAGCACCGCGGTGCGCTCGTCGTGGGTGGTGGTCCAGGTGCAGATCATGCCGGTTTTCCCAGGTGTTCGAGCGCGCCGATGAGCAGGGAGTGCGCGCGGGGGAAGTCGCGCAGCTCGACGGCGAGCAGGTCCAGTGCGGGGCGCAGCGATTCCGCCGGCACCCCGCGCACCGAGAGGATCTCGGCGGTCCAGGTCAGGAAGTCGAAGAAGAGGGCGTCGTCCCCGACGTAGAGCGAGGTGGCCAGGAACTCCACGATGTGCGCGATGTCCTCGGCGGTGTACTGCCGCTGGAGTTCGGTGTACTCGCGCATGGCGGGCACCCGCTCCTCGATCCCGGTGTAGACCGCCTTGACCAGCCGGGCCGCGGTCCGCGTGACCATCGTGTACTCCTGGTCGGCCAGGTGCGGCAGGTCGTCGATGACCTCGTGCACCCCGCGCGGCCGGGGCAGCGGGCCCGCGGTGAGCCGTTCCGCCGCGGCCCGGGCGTCGGCTGCCCACGCGTCGGCGCCCAGCAGGCCGGCGTAGCGGCCGTCCGGGCCGAAGGCCGCGCCACCGGCGATCACCGGCACCCCGGCGGCCTGGCAGGCGGTGATGGTGGCGTGCGCGGTGGGCAGCCGGGGCGCCAGCGAGCCGGACAGCGCGACCGCGTCCGGGCCGGTCCGGTGCAGGTGGGTGATCAGGTGCGGCACGGGCACCTGGGCGCCGAGGTAGTCGACGGTGAACCCGCGCAGCCGCAGCGTCTCGGCCAGCAGGCGGGCGGGCAGCGCGTGCCATTCGCCGTCCACGCAGGCCACGGTGACGCGGCCGAGCACCGCCCGCGGTCGCGGGCGCGAATGCACCGCCGCGGCGATCACCCGGTCGTTGATCGCGGTGGCCGCGTGCTCCTGCGCCACGCTCAGCCGGTTGGCCGCCCATTCCAGGCCGACCCGCCGCTGGACCACGCCGACCACGTCGAGCAGGGCCGCTTCCAGGTCCAGCCCGGCGTCGAGAGCGGCGAGCACCGCCTCCACCGCGGCCTGCTCGTCCCCGCCGACCGCGGCGCCCCAGAGCCGTTCGACCGCGGTCCCCACCGGCGTGCTCATGTGGTGTACCTGCCTCTTCCGAGCCCGCCGACCGCGGTCAGGTGCTGCCCGCGCGGGGCGGTGATCACCAGTACCGCCATGTCGTCGTGCGGGTTGCGGCCCGCCCATTCCGAGGCCAGCATCTGGACGCGTTCCGCGACGGCCTCGGCCGGCATGCCGGCGCATTCGCCCAGCACGCGCCGCAGGCGTTCCTCGCCGAACATGGTCTCGCCGAGCGGGCCGCCCTTGGCCTCGATGATGCCGTCGGTGAAGAGCAGGCAGCTCTCCCCCGGCTCCAGGCGCGCCTCGGCGGAGATCGATTCGATCTCGGGCAGCACGCCGATCACCGTGCCCGCCGTGGGCACCTCCTCGACCCGGCCGTCGGCGCGCACCACCAGCGGCGGCGGGTGCCCGGCGCTGGTCAGCCGCAGCCGCACCCCGGTGCCGTCCCTGGCCACCGAAGCCAGCACCAGGGTGACGAACCGGGTGTTGTGCGAGTTCAGCAGCGCGCCGTTGAGCAGGCCCAGCATGCGGTGGTGGTCCTCGGCGAGCGGGAGCAGCGCGTGCAGGGTGTTGCGGACCTTGCCGGTGAGCACGGCGGCTTCGAGCCCCTTGCCGCAGACGTCGCCGAGGATCGCCAGCGTTTCCTCACCGCCCGCGAGCGCGGGGTGCACGTCGTAGAAGTCGCCGCCGACCCGGTCGGTGTCCTGCGAAGCGCGGTAACCACCGGCGAACTCCACCCCGGCGACCTCGGGCAGCACCGGCGGCAGCAGCTCGCGCATGAGGGCTTCGGTGATCGAGGTCTGCTCGGCGAACAGGCGGGCCGCGGCCATCGCCGCACCCGCCCGCGCGGCGAACAGGCGGGCGAAGTCCTCCTCGGAATCGGCGAACGGTTCGCGTTCCCGGTGGCGGAGCAGGATCAGCGCACCGGCGGGCACGCCCTGCCCCGGCAGCGGCGTGACCACGATGGAGCCGACCTCGCCGAAGCCTTCCGGCACGAGCCAGGCGGGCGCGTGCTGCGGGTCGAGCCACCGCGAAGGCACCGGCGGGAACCCCTGCAGCGCCTCGCTCAGGCCGGGGACGTCCGCCGGGTTCATCAGCAGCTCGGCGTGCTGCGGGCGGCCACCGCGCACGCAGCTGGTCATCGGGTGGCGGCGGCGCGTCACCGGCGAGATCACCACCGCGGCGTCGGCGAGGTGCCGCGCCGACAGCTCCGCGGTCACCTCCATGCAGCGCTTGAGGTTCAGCGAGGACAGCAGCGCGTTGGACGCCTCGCCGAGGAAGGCGGCGCGCTCGCGTTCGAGCCGGAGGCCGGTGTCCTCGACCAGCCACCAGCTCACCCGGCCGTCCTCGTGGCGCACCGGGTGCGCGGTGAAGCTGCGCCCGTCCACCTGCCCGGAGACCGGCACGGCGGAACCGGCTCCGGCCAGCCACGCCGGCAGCACGGCCGCGGCCGGCCTGCCGATTCCGGCGCCGGGGAACAGCAGCGCCGCCGCTTCGTTGACCGATTCCAGCAGGCCACCGGCGTCGAGCACCACGGCGGGATCGGGCGCGGCCAGCCAGGCCCCGGCGGCCACTTCCGGGCACACCACTACCCCGGTGGGTCGCTCCAGCTCGTTCGGCACCCCGGGACACCTTCACCTTTGACCGCAGACTCGTTCAGGGTCAAGGGTTCCTCATCGCCGGGCCGGAGGCAAACCCGGGTCCCCCGCTCAGCGGCGCCCCACCAGCCCGGGGGCGTCCGCGAGGAAGGCGTCCAGCACGCCGTCGGCGACCCGGACCGGGCCCTGCGGGCGGGTGGTCCCGGGGATCGTGCGGATCTTCGCCGCCTCGGCGGCCAGCCGCTCCGCTTCGGCGAAGGCGCGGTCGGCACCGGCCGGGTCCGCGGCCGCCAGCCGGACGCCGTCCACAGTGGACTGCAGGGCCCGGCCCCACAGGGTCAGCGCGTCCAGCCAGGGCTTCGCCTGCGCGGAGAAGGCCGGGTCGGGCACCCCGGCGCGGATGCGCTCCGGGGCCGCGGCGAGCAGGTCGGCGTACTGGTCCAGTCGCCGCAACGCCGCACCCCGCGGCGCCGCCCGCACGGCGTCCACTTTGGACTTCAGCACCGGGGCCTGCGGTTGCCAGACGACGTCGCCGAAGGTGGGCGCCAGGTGCTGGGTGTCGAAGAAGGCGAGCAGTGCCTCGGCGGTCTTCGTCTCACCCGCGGCGAGGTAGTCGGCCGCGGCCCGCCAGGTGCGCCCGGCGTCGTAGTCCTGGTCGTTCCAGGCGAACGACGCGCCGCCGAACAGCGCCACCTTGCTCGGGGCCGCCTGGTTCATCGGGTTGAGCACGATGCCGCCGAGCGCGGTGTGCAGCCCGGCCTCGCGCTTGTCGTAGGGCGCCAGCAGCAGCCGCCCGGTGGTCTGGCCGTAGTCGTTGACCGGGTAGTTGTCCCACAGGAAGACCTTGCGGCCCCACACCTGGGCGGCCTTCTCCGCGTCGGCGACGCTGATCGACGGCGGCACCACGTCGGTACCGGTCCACTGGACCACGATCCGCTCGTCGAGGGTTTCGCGCAGCACCTTCTTGTACGGCGAGTCGGCCACGTCGGAGTACTCGGTCGGCACCATCTGCAGCGGCTGCGCGCCGGCGGGGTCGAGGAAGTCGCGCTGGACGCCGTTGAGCAGCTCGGCCTGCGCCCGCCCGGCCGCTTCCTGACCGGGAGCGCCGTAGACCTGCTCGTCACCGGCGCAGTTCCACTTGGTGTAGCTGATGTCGTCGAGCGCGATGTAGAAGCTGTCCGCACCCTGCTCGTGGATGGAGGCGAGCTTGTCGCGCAGCGCCTGGATGTCGGCCGGGTCGCTGTAGCAGATCGAGGGCCCCGGGGAGACCGCGTAGGTGAACTGCACGTGGTGCCCGGCCGCGGCGTCGATCAGTTCCTTGATCTTCGCCAGTTCCGCGGCGGGATAGGGCTCGCGCCACTTCTCGCGGAGGTAGAGGTCGTCCTTGGGGGTGTAGATGTAGGTGTTCGCCTTGATGTCGCCGTAGAAGGCGAGCTGGTCGAGCCGGTCCTCGTGGGACCAGGGAGCGCCGTAGAAGCCCTCGATGCTGCCGCGCAGGGCCATCAGCGGGAAGTCGGCCACCTTGGCGGCCGCGATCCGGCCGGGTGCGGCGAGCTGGCGCAGGGTCTGCGCGGCGTAGTACACGCCGTCGCCGTCGTTGCCCGCCAGGGCGACCAGGCCACCACGGCCCTTCGCCCGCGCTGCCAGCGAATACCCCTCGGGCCGCAGCTCACCGGGTTTCGCGCCACCGGCTTCCGCGAGCGCTCCGGACACGTCGGGGTCGGAGAGCAAGCCCGCCACCACGGTCAGTTCGGCGCGTTCGCCGACGATCTCCCGCGCACCAGCGCTTTCCAGCGTGCGGCGCACCAGGTTCGCGGTCGCTTCGTCGGCGCCGTCGCCGAGGACCAGCCCGACGCGGGCGGGCACGCGCAGCTGGCGGCCGTTGGTGTCGATCGACTGCGGCGTCGGGGTGACCACCGGCAACCGGCTCTCCCGGCCCGGTGGAACCGCGGTGGCCGCCGCGCCCGGCGTCAGCCCCATTGCGACGCCGAGGACGGCGGCCACCGCGGTGGCTCGGATTCGTGCGGGCACCGGACCTCCCTGATGATCTTTGGTCCAGACCACCAGGGATCCGGCGCCCAGTCAAGACCGCCCGCGCCTAGTACACGGAGTCGGCCCACTCGGAGTGGTCGATGAACGGGTTGCGGTTCTTCTGGATACCGAAGATCGCTTCGTTGCGGTTGCGCTCCACGCTGTCGACCGGGTCCTGCTCGTGCCACTGCAGCAGCACCGAGACCTTGCCGATCGCCGGGGCCGCGCCGTTGCCGACCTGGTCGTTGGGCTCGAGGTCGGGGAAGCCGTCGCCGCCGTCCCAGCGCACGCCCATGTACAGGATCATCCTGGCCACGTCACCCTTGACCGCGTCGCGCGGCTCGAACGAGTCGTCGTCGGTGAGGTTGCCCGGTGCGCCGTCGACGGGCTCGCCACCGGCGTCGAAGTCCTTGTTGCCGCGGATGCTGTTCACCGTGACGTCGGTGGCGCGCAGGTGGTGGATGTCGGTGCCGGGCCCCGGCGAGGTGCCGAAGTCGCCGTGGGACTTGGCCCAGGTGTGCTCGCGGTTCCAGTCGCCGGAGTCGCCGCCGTTGGCGTCCTTGCTGCGTGACTCACCGCTGTAGAGCAGGGTCACGTTGCTCGCGTTGGCCGGGTCCTCGTCGGTGGTCTTGAGCGCCCCCCATACGTCGTCGTAGTTCAGGGTGCTCACCCCGGAACTGATGATCGTGTGCAGTGCCGCCTTCAGTTCGGCGCCGGTCTTGCCCTCGGCACCGGCGTAGTAGTCGTCGGCCGCTTGCGCGGCGGGCACCGCGACCAGGCCGGTCGCGGCCAGTGCGGCGCCGGCCACGGCCGTGCTCACCGCGCTCACCGCCTGCCGCAGGATTCGCTTGGTGGCCACCCAGGATCTCCTCACCACTGTGCTCTCACGGTCGGTGAAAGACTGACAGCAAGGAGATCGCGTTGACTACCGACGAACGGAGGTCAACCGGTGGATCCGCCGGACCGCCCCGGCGAGCGAGCAGGTGCCGTGAATGTGGCTTTCACGGCGGAATCGGCCATGAAAGCCACATTCACGGCACGTCTCAGGGCTTCCCGGCGCACAGGCACTGGAAGAAGGCTTCGACGAAGACCTTGATGGCGCGGCGGTCGTCGTCGGCTCGCCAGACCACGGCGAGTTCCGCCGGGGTGAGGCCGGTGACCGGGCGGAACACCAGGTCGTCGCGTTCGTAGATGGCGGCGTTGCCCGCGGCGAGCAGCACCACGCCCAGCCCGGAGGCGACGGCCTCGAAGGTCTCCTCGGCGGTCTCCGCCTCGGTGGCGATGCGCGGCGGGGTCTCCCGTTCGTCGACGGCCAGCCAGAACCGCCGCAACGCTCCGGCGGACGCGGGCAGCGCGATGAACGGCTCGTCGGCGAGTTCCGCGAACGGCACCTCCGCCAGCGCGGCGAGCCGGTGGTCGCGCGGCAGCGCCACCCACCGGTCCTCGCTGGCCACCACCCGCCAGGCCAGGTCCCCGCTGTCCGGCACCGGCAGCCAGGCGACCGCCACGTCGACCTCGCCCCGCGCGAGGCCCGCGGTCGAGTCACGCCAGGCGATCTGGCGGAACAGCAGGCGCCAGCCGGGCAGCAGCCTCGCCAGCTCGGCCGTCACACGCGGCATCAGCCCGCGCCCGGGCCGCGTCTGGAAGCCGACCGTCAACGTGGCCTCCTTGGCCGCCGCCGCTTCGGCCACCTGGCGCCAGGTCTCGTCCCACAACCCGAGCAGCTGCTTCGCCCGCGGCAGCAGCGCCTCCCCGGCCGCGGTCAGCGTGACGCGCTGGTGGTCGCGGTTGAACAGGGTGACGCGCAACAGGTTCTCGAGCTGGCGGATCTGCTTGCTCAGCGCGGGCTGGGAGATGTACAGCCGCTCGGTGGCCGCCTTGGTGAAGCTCAGCTCCTCCGCCACGGCGGTGAAGTACCGGAGATCCCGCAGATGCGCTTCCATAGCCAAAGGTTATCCAGTCGGAATCGGTGACGAATGTGGCCACGCTCCGTGGCTCGTTTGGTCTTGTCAGACGCGCGGAGCTGACGCTGCGTTACGTCCTGAAGGACAGCGGCATGCAAGCGTGACGCGCGAGTACCGATAACCGACGGCTATCACGCCAGGTCTTGGACGGGAACCGGGCCACGACCGCACGATGGGCGGCATGGAACTGGGTGTGCACGGGTTGAACATGAAAGCGACGCTGGGGCCGGCCGACACGCGGCGGCTGGCACGACTGGCCGAAGAGCTGGGTTACACCTCCTGGTGGGCCGGTGAACACGTGGTGCTGCCCAGCCCGCGGACCGCCGACTCGCCGATGGAGCCCACCGACGGCCTCCTCGATCCGCTGGTCCACCTGGCCTACGTCGCGGCGGTCACCGAGCGGCTCCAGGTCGGCAGCGCGATCGTCATCCTGCCGCAGCGCAATCCGCTGGTGCTGGCGAAACAGGCCGCCAGCCTGGACGTGCTCAGCGGCGGCAGGCTGCTGCTCGGCGTGGGCGCGGGCTACCTCGAACCGGAGATGACCGCGATCGGCGTGCCGATGGCCCGGCGCGGCAAGCGCACCGACGAGTACCTCGACGCCATGACCGCGTTGTGGACCGAGCCGAAGCCGGAGTTCCACGGCGAGTTCGTGGACTTCGCCGACATCGACGCCCATCCGCGGCCGGTGTCGCCGGGCGGGCCGCGGATCGTCGTCGGCGGGGCGAGTCCGGCGGCGTTCCGGCGGGCGGTGTCCCGTGGGCACGGCTGGTTCGGCAACGGCACCGCCGACGACCTCCCCCAGCATCTCGAAGGACTCCGCCGCGCCGCCGAAGAGGTGGAGCGGCCCGCCCGGCTGGGCAAGCTGGAGATCACCTACATGCAGCTGGAGCCGGTCGCCGTCGACCCAGCCCAGGCCCGCCGCTACGCCGACCTCGGTGTCGACCGGCTGGTGATCTACCCACTCCCCCTCGAAGACCCCGACGACGTGGCGAAGTTCCTCGAACACCACGCCGGCCTGATCCGCTGAGAACGAGAGGAACTCCCATGCGTGCCCTGGTGCACGACCCCGCCGCGCCCCGCGGCCTCCGGCTGGCCGAAGTCCCCGAACCCGTGCCGACCGCCTCCCAGGCGTTGGTCGGCATCAAGGCCGTCTCGATCAACTTCGGTGAGGTCGCCTACCTCGCCGAGCGGCGCGAACCCGGCGAAGTGCCCGGCTGGGACGCGGCGGGCGTGGTCCTCGAACCCGCGGCGGACGGCTCGGGCCCACCGGCCGGTGCCCGGGTGACGACCTTCGGCTGGCGGGACGGCTGGGCCGAGCACCGCGCGGTCGACACCGCGAACCTCGCCGTGGTGCCCGACGGCGTGGACCTCGGTGCCGCGGCGGCGCTCCCGGTCGCCGGGGTGACCGCGCTGCAGGCGGTCCGCGCGCTCGGCGCGGTGCTCGGGCGGCGGGTGCTGGTCACCGGCGCGGCCGGGGGCGTCGGCCGGTTCGCCGTCCAGTTGGCGGCCCGAGCGGGCGCCGAGGTCGTCGCGCTCGTCGGCAGTCCCGCTCGGGGGGCGGGGCTGCGCGAGCTGGGCGCGGCGGAGGTGGTCACCGAACTGACCGGCGAGCCGCTGACCGGCGTGCTGGACAACGTCGGCGGTCCGCTCCTGGCCGAGGCGTTCGCCCACCTCGAGGCGGGCGGGGTCGCGCTGGCCGTCGGCAAGGCTTCCGGGGAGGCGACCACGATCGACTGGGAGGCCGAGCGCCTGCGCGGTGGTCACCGCCGGCTCGAACCGTTCGTCATCTCCGTGCCGCTGGGCGACGACCTCGCCTACCTGGCACGACTGCTCGGCCGCGGCGAGCTCGACCCGCAGGTCGATCACCGCGTTCCGTGGGAGCGGGCGACCGACGCGGTGGACGCCCTGCTGTCCCGGCGGATCCGCGGCAAGGCGGTCTTGGACCTGCACTGACCTGCACTGACCTGCACTGACCCGGCGAGGCGGCGCGTGGCGATCTACGGTCGGGGCATGAGTGTGCGCACCGGCGGTGGTCCCCGCGTGCTCGCCGTGGTGGTGGCCGTGCTCCTGCTCGCCGCCGCCACCTTCCTGGCCAACCGCGTGCTGCCGGGCTGGGCCTACCCGGTGTGCGGCACGATCGCCGCGCTGCTGCTCGTGGTGCTCGCCCGCGCGTCCGGCGTGGCGTCGCCGGAAATGGGCCTGGGCAGGCGGCACCTGGGCCGCGGCGCGGTGGTCGGCCTGATCGGGATGGGCGTGGTGCTGCTGGCCTTCGGCGTCGCACTGGCCGTGCCCGCGTTGCGCCCGCTGTTCGACGACGGCCGTGTCGGCTCGCCCGACCTCACCGAGGTCCTCTGGCAGACGCTGATCCGCATCCCGCTCGGCACCGTGCTGATCGAGGAGGTCGCCTTCCGCGGTGTGCTGCCCGCGCTGCTCGGCGCGGACCAGCGCTGGCGGTGGGGCCCGGTGCTCGGCGCCGCGGGCCTGTTCGGGCTCTGGCACCTGCTGCCCTCGCTCGCCCTGGTCCGCAACGCCGCGGTGGCCGAGACCTTCGGCGGCTTCCCGCTGTGGCTGGTCTCCGCGCTGGCGATGCTCGGCGCCGCCGGGGCCGGGGTGTTCCTGCACTGGTGGCGCCACACCGGGCGCAGCCTGCTGGCCCCGATGGCGGTGCACACCGCGACCAACTCCGGCGGGCTGGCCGCCGCCTGGCTGGTCCTCGCGCACCGCTGAGGCGACCGGCGCCGGATCGCCGGGAACTTCCCGCGGCTCCCGGCCGACTGTAGCGACGTGACCACTGACGAGTTCGTTGGAACCGACCCGGAAGCGGCGAGAGCGCGGCGTCGCTCAGCGCGTCCGCTGCTGCTGCGCCTGCACTTCTACGCCGGTGTCTTCATCGGCCCGTTCCTGCTGGTCGCCGCGCTGACCGGACTGCTCTACATCTTCACCCCGCAACTGGAGCAGGTCGTCTACGCCCACGAGATGACCGTGCCCGCCGGCTCCTCGGCCCAGCCACTGGAGAGCCAGCTCGCGGCCGCGCGGCAGGCGGTGCCCGACGCGACCGTGGTGCGGGTCCGGCCGGGACCCGAGGCGACCGACACCACGCAGGTCATCTTCAGCAGGCCCGATCTGGAGGCCAGCCACTGGCTGACCGCCTACGTCGACCCGTACAGCAGCGAGGTGCGCGGGGTGCTGGAGACCTACGGGTCCAGCCAGGCGACGCCGGTGCGCACCTGGATCGACCAGCTGCACCGCGGCCTGCACCTCGGCGACTTCGGCCGGTTGTACAGCGAACTCGCGGCGAGCTGGCTGTGGGTGGTGGTGCTCGGCGGGCTGGTGCTGTGGTGGTCGAAGCGGCGGCAGCACCGCGTGGCCGACCGGCACGCGAAGGGCAGGCGCAAGCTCGTGTCCTGGCACGCCGCGACCGGCTCGTGGGTCGCCATCGTGCTGCTGTTCCTGTCGGTGACCGGGCTGACCTGGTCGCAGTACGCCGGGGAGAGCATCACCGACGTGCGCCAGGCACTGTCGTGGCAGACGCCGACGCTGTCCGCCAGCATGTCCGAGCACGCCGAACACGGTGGCCACGCCGGGCACAGCGAGCACAGCGGCTCGGCCCCGGTGACCGACGCCGGACCGGACCGGGTGCTGGCCGCGGCCCGCGCGCACGGCCTCGACGGGCGGGTCGAGCTCACCCTGCCCAAGGAGGGCGAGGTGTACCTGGTCAAGCAGATCGAGACCGGCTGGCCGTCGAAGCAGGACACGGTGGCGATCGACCCGGCGAGCGCCCAGGTGCTGGAGACGCTGCGGTTCGACGACTACCCGCTCGGCGCCAAGCTCGCGCGCTGGGGCATCGACGCGCACATGGGTATGCTGTTCGGCCTGCCGAACCAGCTCGTGCTGGCGGTGGTCTGCCTCGCGCTGATCACCATGGTCGTCTGGGGTTACCGCATGTGGTGGCACCGCAGGCCGACCCGCGACGGGTTCGCCATGGGCAAGCCCTTCGCCCGCGGCGGCTGGCGGTCGATGCCCCCGGCGGGGCTGGTCGCGCTCGTGGTGGCCGGGGCGCTGGCGGTCTGGTTCCTGCCGGTGTTCGGCGTGACGCTGATCGGGTTCCTGGTGGTGGACGCCCTGCTGGGGCTGCGCAAGTCCCGGGTGCGCTGATGCCCGGCGGAGATCCTCGCGCGCCTGCCCGGGTGCGACCGGGCGGCGTTCGCGGTGTTCGAGCGGCCCCGGGTGCTGCAGTGGATTCGCGGCATCCACCGGCGCACGAAGTGGACCACGTCGGTGTGCACCGGCTCGATGATCCTCGGCAAGGCCTAGCTGGCCTCGCTGCTCGCCGACGACCGCACGGCCCAGGCGTTGCAACTCGCCGTCGAGTACGACCCGCGCCCGCCGTTCGACACCGGCACCCCGGACAAGGCGGGGCCTGAACTCCAGGCGCTGGCGCTCAAACTGTTGGCCGAGTCCCAGGTCTGACGCCGCCGCCGGGAACGCCGGCGCGGCGCGTCGATGTCGCATCTGCGCTCGTACCGCTCGAGCAGCAGCGCTGAGATCATCACGAATGCCGGAAAGCTCACCGCGTACCACATGGTAGTAGGCGTACCCCCGGATCGGCGGACGCCAAACCTCTTCCAGGCTGGGCCGTTCGGGCGCACCGGCGAGCGGGATGACCGTGAATAATCGAAGCTGGGGTTACTGGGAGCGCGTTCATCCGGTTTCGGAGGTGTCCGGCGGTGGCTTCGGCCGACGGCAGAGTGCGGCGGCACACGCTGGTGCGTGCGCTGCTGTGGCTGGCCGGGCTGGTGCTGGCGATGTTCGCCGTGTCGTGCGTTCTGACTAATGCTGCCGAAGCGAAACCACTGGTCGAACCACCGGCACTACCGGAGAAACCGTTACACGATCTGGTGAAACCGATTGACGCGTTGCTGGGTTCTTGGCAAAAACCCGTAAAGCCGGTCGAGGCTTCCCCGCTCGTGAAGCCAAAGCCAGCGACTCCGGAGCCCGCGAAGCCAAAGCCTGTGAAGCCGGAGCCGGTGAAGCCGAAGGCCGTGAAGCCCAAGGCCGGGCTGCCGATCCTCGACACCACCACCGACGCGGTGACCGGACCGGTCAACTCGGCGCTCGGCAAGGACTCGCTCGAACCGGTGGCACCGATCCTCGACCTGGTCGGCAGAACCGTGAACACCGCGACCAAGCCCGTGACGCCGATCCTCGAACTCGCGCAGGACACGGTTCTCGAGCCGGTCGCGCCGGTGGTGGACCTCGCCGAGCACACCGTGGCCGACGCGGTCGACGCGGTGGCGCCCGTGCTCGGTCTCCTCGAGGAACCGGTGCGCGTCCTGTCGCCGGTGCTCGACCTCACCGGCGACACGGTGGCCGGAGTGGTCCAACCAGTGGCCACCGTGTTGGAACCGGTCCTCGGGCTCGCCGGGAACGCGGTGGCCGAAGCCGTGACGCCGATCCTCGAGCTCGTCGGCAAACCGGTGGCCGTCCTGGTCCGGGCCACCACGCCGGTGCTCGGCCTCGTCGAGCACACGGTCTCGCCGGTGCTCGGCCTCACCGGCGAAGCGGTGAGCAAGGTGGTCGAAGCCGCACCCCAGCTGCCCCCCTTCCCCGGCGGCTCGGCGTGGTTCGCGTGCGCCGCGCCAGGCGCCGGCCAGAAGCAGCAAGCAGCCGCGACACCGCTCCCCCAGCCGGCTCAAGCGCAGCACGCACAAGCCGCGAACGTGTCAGCGACCCACGAGAACGTG
The DNA here is from genome assembly GCF_017875555.1 of Amycolatopsis magusensis. Taxonomy (GTDB): domain Bacteria; phylum Actinomycetota; class Actinomycetes; order Mycobacteriales; family Pseudonocardiaceae; genus Amycolatopsis; species Amycolatopsis magusensis. Next base: position 6,917,068 of record NZ_JAGGMS010000001.1, read on the forward strand.
CAGGCCGTCACCACCTACCAGCAGAAGACCGCGGACGCGGCGGCCACCGAAAGCCACGCCACCGCACGGAAAACCGGCTCAGCCTCGCGGTCCGAAAAGCCGCTCCCCCTGCCCAGCAAGGGAAGCACCCCGCATCCCGTGGTCCCGGCCCCGGCATCCAGCGGCGCCACCACCACCCCGCACAGCACCCCGGCCTGGAGCGTGCCGGAAAGCCGGGAACTCGCCGGTGGCTACGTGGTCTCCTACCTCGGCGACGACCTGCCGCTCTGGCGATCCATCAAACCGGGCAGCCGCCCGGACTGAGCGATTCACCGAACCCAGCGCCTTTCCCGCATTCGGTGAATCGAGGATCCCGTGCACGACAAAGTTTTCGACCTGGGCATGGTGCAGCGCGAAACGGTGATCACCGTGCGCCTCAACGCCATGGCCAACGTCCGCCTGCTGACCGAGGTCAACTACACCGCCTACCAGCGCAAGCAGTACTACAAGATGCACGGCGGCGTGGCGACCACCCCGCTGTTCAAGATCTCCGTGCCCGCCACCGCGCACTGGTACCTGGTGCTGGACGTGGAGGGCCTGGAACCACGTCCGCTGCACCCCCAGGTGAGCATCGCCCGGTCACGAACCCGGAGTTGATTCGCCGAAGCCGCCGTAGGGGCCCGCGTTCGCGCGCTTGCGCACTTCGTCGAAGTGCCGGTGCATGGCTTCGACGGCGGCGTCGGCGTCCCCGCGCACCAGCGCGTCGACGATGCGCTGGTGCCGCTTCGCCGTGCTCGCCGGGGACGAGACCGGGCCACCGACCTCGGCTTCGGTGGCGCGGTAGACGTCCCAGAACAACCCGGTCAGCTCGCGGGCGAGGGCGAAGCCCGCCTCCGCGCCGAGCAGGTCGTGGAACTCCCGGTCGGCCACCGCGCCGTCCGGGCCCTTGCGGCGCATCCGGGCCACGCACGCCTCGAGTTCGCCGATCAGCTCCGGGCGGTGCCTCGTGGCGACCCGGCGGGTCAGTTCGGTCTCGATCATCTCGCGCAGCTCCAGCAGGTCGCGCAGCCGCCCGACGTCGCCTCGGGTGCGGGTACGGAACATCAGCCAGGTCTGCAGCGCCTCCGGCCCGCCGGAGCCGACGAAGGTGCCGTGGCCGTGACGAATCTCGACGATGCCCAGCGCCTGCAGGGCTTTGATGGCCTCGCGGACGGAGGTCCGGCTGACGCCGAGGTCGTCCATCAGGCTCAGCTCGGTCGGCATCGGCGCGCCGGGCGGCAGTTCGCGCTCGACGATCAGATCGATGATCTGGCGGGTGATCTCGGCACCGCGCTGGGGACGCGCCACGATTGGTCTCCTCGGATACGTTCGGTCACCGACCGGTTGCGTCGGACATCGTACGTCATGCGACCCCTTGACCGGGTAGCGCGGCGCCTCCTACAGTTCGGCCCACGTCGGACATCCCACGTCCGATGACCACCATCGCCGTTGGTGCACACACCGGGAGACGCCATGCCCCACAGCCCGATCGGATCCGCGCGCCGGTTCAGCCGGCGCGACCTGCTTCGCTACTCCGCACTCGCGGGCGGCGCGGCGGCGTTCTCCTCGGCGCTGGCCGCCTGCGGTGGCGGACCGGCGTCGACGAACAAGACCGGCGACTCCACCGGCTCGATCACCGCGGTGCTCGGCTACGGCAACAACCAGTCGTGGGACCCGCTGCAGACCGCCTCGGCGTTCTCCATGGCGGCGAACCTGCACGTCTACGAATCGCTGGTCGAGGGCGACCCGATCACCCGCGAGTCCTTCCCCGCGCTGGCCAAGGCCCTGCCGGCCGACCTCAACGCCACCACGCTCCGGTTCGACCTGCGCGAGGGCGCGAAGTGGCACGACGGGCAGCCCGTCGTCGCCGACGACGTGGTGTTCACCTACGCCCGCGCGCTCGACCCGAAGGAGAACGTGCTGGTGCACAGCTTCTTCTCGCACTGGCTGCAGGAGGTCCGCAAGGCCGGTGACCGCTCGGTCGAGTTCGTGCTGAAGTTCCCGTTCCCCTACGCGCTCGACCGCATCCAGACCTGCAAGATCCTGCCGAAGCACGTGTACGAGGGGAAGTGGGCGGACGCGGCCAGCGGCAAGGTCGTCGGCTCCGGGCCGTACAAGGTCACCGAGCAGGCGCCGTTGAGCCACACCGCCTTCGAAAAGTTCGCCGACTACAACGGCCCGCGCCCGGCCGCGTACCAGAAGATGCTGTGGAAATCGATCGTGGACGCCGCTCCGCGCGTGGCCGCGATTTCCGGGGCCACGCCGGACGCGCAGATCGTGGAGAACATCCCCGCCGCGAACACCGAGCAGCTGCGGGCCGCCGGGCGCACGGTGGAGTTCGCCGACGGCGGCAACAACCTGTTCCTGTTGTTCAACACCGCGCACAAACCGTTCGACAACAAGCTGGTGCGCCAGGCGCTGCACTATGCGATCGACAACAAGAAGATGGTCGAAATCGGCCTCAAAGGCGCGGGCACGCCCGCCACCTCGTTCATCAACCCGGCGCTGCCCTCCTCACAACCGGCCGTGCACGACTTCGGTTACCACCCGGAGAAGGCCAAGGACCTGTTGCGCCAGGCCGGAGTGGACGGGCTGAGCATCTCACTGTCCACTTCGAACACCTCGCTGGTGGCCGACTGCGTCAAGGTGATCAAGGAGGGCTGGGACGCCATCGGCGTGCAGACCACCCTGGACTCCCAGGACACCAAGGCGCTGTTCTCCAAACTGGACTCCGGCGCCGACTTCCAGGTGGTGGCGACCACGAACAACCCGCAGCAGTTCGGCAACGACCCGGACCTGCTCATCCGCTACTACTACGCCGAGAAGTCGCTGCTGATGAAGACCTACGCCCGCTGGACCGACGCGGACGCCCAGGGCCTGCTCGCGCTGCAGGACCAGGCCGCCGCCGAGGTCGACCCCGGCAAGCGCGCCGCGCTGACCAAGCAGCTGCTCGACCTGATCTCCGAGCACGCGGTCATCTACCCGGTGGTGTTCACCCAGCTCGGCACCGCCTGGGACCCGAAGGCGGTCAGCGGCGTGCGCGCCCAGGGGTATCCGGGCATCTACCTCAACCAGGCCAAGCCGGTCTGAGCCGGAGGGATCGCTCTCGTGGTCGTCATCGTGCGGATGCTCGCCGGGCGCGTGCTGGCCTTGGTGCCGCTGCTGCTCGGGGTCATCCTCTTCGTCTTCGTCGTGATGCGCTTCTCCCCCACCGACCCGGCGCTGGCCGCGTTCGAGGGCGCCAACGTCAGCCAGGAGCAGCTCGAAGCGTTCCGCGAGGCCAACGGCCTCAACGACCCGCTGCCGCTGCAGTACGTGCACTTCGTCGGGCAGTTGCTGCAGGGCGACTTCGGCACCAGCGTGATCACCAAGCAGCCGGTCGGCGAGACCATCACCACCGCGCTGCCGCTGACCGTGCAGCTCACCCTGATGGGCCTTCTCATCGCGCTGGTGCTGGCGGTGCTGCTCGGCATCACCTCGGCGTTGTTCCGCGACCGCTGGCCCGACCAGCTGATCCGGCTTATCACCCTGGCCGGGGTGGCCGCGCCCGCGTTCTGGGTGGCGCTGCTGCTGGTGCAGTGGCTGGCCGTGGGCGAGGGCCTGTTCCCGACCAGCGGTTACGTCAGCATGAACGACTCGTTCGGCGGCTGGCTGAACTCGATGGCGCTGCCCGCGATCGCGCTGGCCATGCCGGTGGCGGCGCAGCTGACCCGCATCATCCGCACCTCCATGGTGGAGGAGCTCGACCGCGACTACGTCCGGACCGCCCGCGGTGGCGGGCTGCCGCCGGTGGTCGTGGTCGGGCGCAACGTACTGCGCAACGCGCTGGTCAACCCGCTCACCGTGCTGGGCCTGCGGGTCGGTTACCTGCTCGGCGGGGCCGTGGTGATCGAGACGATGTTCGCGCTGCCGGGAATGGGGCAGAACATGATCCAGGCCGTCAAGGACGGCGACACCGCCAAGGTGCAGGGCTTCGTGATCACCATCGCGATCGGCTTCGTGCTGGTCAACCTGATCGTGGACCTGCTGTACCTGCTGGCTAACCCGCGGCTGCGGAGCCACGCGTGAGCGGCGCCAGGCGGCTGGGCGCCGCTTCGTGGATCGCCGCCGGGGTGCTGGCGGCGCTGGTGCTGGTCGCGTTGTCCGGGGACCTGTTCACCACGCACGACCCGAACGCGCTGAGCACCGACGCCGGTGGACCGGCGGGCGGGCACTGGTTCGGGACCGACCAGTCCGGCCGGGACGTCTTCTCGCGGCTGGTCGCCGGCACCCGCTGGTCGCTGGCGATCGGCCTGGGCGCGACCGCGCTCGCCCTGGTCGCGGGCGCGTTGCTCGGTTCGCTCGCGGCGACCGCGGGCCGCCGGACCGACGCGGTGCTGATGCGGGTCCTCGACGTGGTGATGGCCTTCCCCGGTATCGCGCTGGCCGCCGTGCTGGTCGCGGTGTTCGGCCGCGGCATCGGCGTGCTGATCCTCGCGATCGCCTTCGTCAACATGCCGCCGATCGCCCGCGTGGTGCGGGCGAACGTGCTGGCCCAGTACAGCGAGGACTACGTCGACGCGGAGCGGATCATCGGCGCGAAACGCCGGTTCATCCTCATCCGGCACGTCGCGGTGAACTGCGCGGCACCGGTGCTGGTGTTCTGCACGGTGATGGTCGCCGAGGCGATCGTGTTCGAGGCGTCGCTGTCGTTCATCGGCGCGGGCATCCAGCCGCCCGACCCGTCGTGGGGCTCGGTGCTCTCCGACGGCAAGGACCTGGTGCTGATCGGCGGCTGGTGGGCCACCGTCTTCCCCGGGCTGCTCATCCTGCTCACCGTGCTCGCGCTGAACGTGTTGTCCGAGGGCATTTCCGACGCGTGGGCGGCGCCATCGGCCCGCAGCGCCAAGGCGGGCCGCGCGGCCAAGGAGGTCGCGCTCGAGGAAGCCGCGGAGAACACCGAGCCGGTGCTGCCCATTTCGGGGCTGCGCGAGGTCGGCACCCGGCTTTCGCGAACCGCTCGTGCGCTCGACGACCGGCCGCCGGTGCTCGAAGTGGACAGTCTGGCGATCTCCTTCCCCGACCGGCACAACGGGGTCGACGTGGTGGCCGGGGTGTCGTTCTCGGTGCGGGCGGGCGAGGTGCTCGGCCTGATCGGCGAGTCGGGGTGCGGCAAATCGCTGACCTCGCTGTCGATCATGGGACTGCAACCGCGCACGGCCAGGGTGTCCGGGCAGATCCGGTTCGCCCAGCGCGATCTGCTCGCGCTGCGCCCAGCCGAGCGCCGCCGCCACCTGGGTCACGACATCTCGATGATCTACCAGGACGCGCTCAGCTCGCTGAACCCGGCGATGACCATCCGCTCGCAGCTCAAGCAGTTCACCCGGCGGGGCGGCACCCGCAGCCCGGCCGAGCTGCTGGAGCTGGTGAACCTGGATCCGCAGAGGACACTGCGGGCCTATCCGCACGAACTGTCCGGCGGGCAGCGCCAGCGGGTGCTGATCGCGATGGCGCTGTCCCGCAGCCCCAAGCTGATCGTCGCCGACGAGCCGACCACCGCGCTGGACGTCACGGTCCAGGCGCAGGTCATCTCGCTGCTGCTGCGCCTGCAGGAGGAGCTCGGCTTCGCGCTGATCCTGGTTTCGCACGACCTCGCGCTGGTCTCCGAGGTGGCCGACCGCGTGGTGGTGATGTACGGCGGCCAGGTCGCCGAAACCGGCACGACCGCGCGGGTGGTCGGCGCGCCACGCCACCACTACACCCGCGGGCTGCTCAGCGCGGTGCTGTCACTGGAGGCGAGCCAGGCGCGGCTGACCCAGATCAAGGGGGTGGTGCCCGCGCCCGCCGAGTTCCCGGACGGCTGCCGGTTCGCCGACCGTTGCCCGGCGGCGCGGTCCCGCTGCCGCACCGAGGCACCGGTCATCGAGGGCAGGGCGATGCAGCACCAGGTGGCCTGCCACTTCCCCGCCGAGATCGACGAAGAAGCCCTGCTCAGCGAAGGAGCGCGGTCGTGAGCCTGCTCGAACTCGACGGCGTGCACGTGGTGCACCGGATCGCCGGTGACCGGCTGTTCGGCCGCGCCTCGGTGTACGCGCTGACCGACGCGCACCTGACGCTGAACCCCGGCGAAACCGTGGGTGTGGTGGGCGAATCCGGCTGCGGGAAGTCCACTTTGGCCAAGGTCCTCGTCGGCCTGCAGCGGCCGACCTCGGGCACCGTGCGCTACCGCGGCGACTCGCTGTGGGAAATGCGGGCCGCCGACCGGGCCGGGAGGTTCGGCCGGGACGTCGGCATGATCTTCCAGGACCCGGCCACCGCGCTGAACCGTCGGCTGGCGGTGTCCCGGATCATCCGCGACCCGCTCGACGTGCACCGCGTGGGCACGGGCGCGTCACGCACCGAGCGGGTGCGGGAGCTGATGTCCCTGGTCGGGCTGCCGGACAGCGTCGCGGACGCGGTCCCCGGCCAGCTGTCCGGCGGGCAGCGCCAGCGCGTGGCGATCGCCAGGGCGCTCGCGCTGGAGCCGTCGCTGCTGGTGGCCGACGAGCCGACCTCGGCGCTGGACGTCTCGGTCCGCGCGCAGATCCTCAACCTGCTCATCGACCTGCGGGAGAAGCTCGGCCTGGCGATGGTCTTCGTCTCCCACGACATCCAGACCGTGCGGAAGATGAGCGATCGCATCGTCACCATGTACCTCGGCCGCGTGGTCGAGGAAGCGCCGGCCACCGAACTGCCCGGCGCGGCGCGGCACCCGTACACCAGGGCGCTGTTCTCGGCCACGCCGAGCCTGCTGGACCCGGTCGAGCCGATCGTGCTGAGCGGGCCGGTGCCCTCGGCCACCGCACCGCCGAGCGGCTGCGGATTTCGCACGAGGTGCCCGAAAGCGACCGGCGCCTGCGCCGAAGCCCTGCCCCCGCTGTCCACCGGCTCGCCCGGTCACACCTATCGCTGCATCCACCCGGAAATGCCCGCCGAGACCATCGGAGTGAGCCCATCATGACCGCCACGCGATTCGCCGGGGTCATCCCGCCCCTGTGCACCCCGCTGCACGACGACTGGACCATCGACACCGCCTCGTTCCGGCGGCACATCGACGGCCAGCTGACCGCCGGAGTGCACGGGATCTTCGTGCTCGGCTCATCCGGCGAGGTGCCCTTCCTGCCCGACGGGCACCGCCGCGTGGTGCTGGAGACCGCCGTGGACCAGGCCGCCGGGCGCGTGCCCGTGCTGGCCGGGTGCATCGACATGACCACCCTGCGCGTGCTCGGCCACGTCCGCGACGCCGAAGCCGCCGGTGCCGACGCGATCGTGGTCACCGCGCCCTACTACACGCGCACCCACGTGGCCGAGATCGAGCGGCACTTCCGGCTCATCCGCGAGCACACCGAGCTGCCGATCTTCGCCTACGACATCCCGGTGGCCGTGCACAACCGGCTGGACCGCGAGATGGTGCTGCGGCTGGCGGCCGAGGGCGTGCTCGCCGGGCTGAAGGACTCCAGCGGCGACGAAGCCGGGTTCCGGTTCGTGTTGCTGGGCAAGAAGGAGCGTGGGCTCGACTCGTTCGCCGTGTTCACCGGTTCCGAACTGGTGGTGGACGCGGCGCTGTCGATGGGCGCGGACGGCGTGGTGCCCGGGCTGGCCAACGTCGACCCGGACGGCTACGTGGCCATCCACCGCCACGTACTGGCCGGTGAGCTGGACGCCGCCCGGCGGATCCAGGAACGCCTGCTGCGCCTGTTCACCATCACCGACGTGGCACCGCCGGCGCGCATGGGCCGCGGTTCGGCCGCGCTCGGCGCGTTCAAGGCGGCCATGAAACTGCGCGGGTTCATCGACAACGCGGTGATGGCGCCGCCGCAACTGCCGCTTAACGCCGAAGAACTGCTGCAGATCAAGGAGAAGCTCGCCGAATCGGGGCTGGTCTGATGTTCGGGAAGATCCACTACGGCGCGGACTACAACCCGGAGCACTGGTCCGCCGAGGTCTGGGACGCCGACATCGAGCTGATGGCCGAGTCCGGGGTGACCATGGTGACCGCGGGCATCTTCTCCTGGGCCGGCGTGGAACCGCGGCCGGGCGAGTACGACTTCGGCTGGTTCGACACGGTGATGGACAAGCTCGGTGCCGCCGGGGTCGAGGTCTGCCTGGCCACGATGACCGCCTCTCCCCCGCCGTGGCTGACCCACCTGCACCCCGAGGTGCTGCCGGTGCGGGCGGACGGCACGCGGCTGGCCGCCGGTGCGCGCCAGCAGTTCTGCCCGTCCAGCGAGGTGTTCCGGCGTTACGCCACGCGACTCGCCGAGCAGGTCGCCACCCGCTACGGCGACCACCCCGCGTTGTCGATGTGGCACATCGGCAACGAGTACGGCTGCCACATCCGGGCGTGCTACTGCGACATCTCGGCGGCGGACTTCCGGCGGTGGCTCGCCGAGCGCTACGGCGACATCGCCGCGCTGAACAACGCCTGGAGCACCACCTTCTGGTCGCAGCAGTACGACGACTGGGCCGAGGTGTTCCCGCCGCGGGTGGCACCGACGTTCCCGAACCCGGCGCAGCAGCTGGACTTCCACCGGTTCTCCTCGGACGCCTCGCTCGGCTGCTACCTCGCCGAGCAGCGGGTCCTGCGGCGGCTCACCCCGGGGGTGCCGATCACCACGAACTTCGTCGGCCGGGTGCAGAAATCGCTCGACTGGCACCGCTGGGTCCCGCACGAGGACGTGGTCAGCCTCGACTCCTACCCCGACCCGTACGACCCGCGGTCCCACGTCGAGGCCGCTTTCGCCTACGACCTGGTGCGCTCGCTCAAGGACGGCAAGCCGTGGATGCTGCTGGAGCAGGCACCCAGCGCGGTGAACTGGCGCAACCGCAACAGCCCCAAGGCACCCGGTGAGATGCGGCTCGGCAGCTGGCAGGCGGTGGCCAGGGGCGCCGACGCGATCCTGTTCTTCCAGTGGCGGCAGACCAGCGGTGGCGCGGAGAAGTTCCACTCGGCGATGGTGCCGCACGGCGGCCGGGAGACCCGCACCTTCCGCGAGGTGAGCGCGCTCGGCCGCGAGCTGGCCACGGTCTCGGAACTCGCGGGCACCAGGATCGACGCGGACGTGGCGATCCTGCACGACTGGGAAAGCTGGTGGGGGCTGGAGCTGGACTCCCACCCCTCCGGTGACCTGGACCAGCTCGAAACGCACCTGGTGCACTACGCACCACTGTTCGACGCCGGGATCACCTGCGACGTGCGACACCCCGCGGACGACCTGTCGAAGTACAAGCTCGTCGTGGTGCCGAATCTGTACCTGATAGACGAGGCGGTCGCGGCCAACCTGCGCCGCTACGTCGCACGCGGCGGGCACCTGGTGGTGTCGTTCTTCTCCGGCATCGTGGACGCCTGCGACCGCGCGTACCTCGGCGGTTATCCCGTGCCACTGCGTGAAATCCTCGGGCTGCGGGTGGACGAGTTCTGGCCGCTGCCCGACGGCGGTTCGACCGTGGTGCGGTTCGCCGACGGGGTCGAGAGCGGCGCGACGGTGTGGTCGGAATGGGTCGAACTCGAAGGCGCCGAGGCGATCGCCGAGTTCGCCGGTGGTGAGCTCGGCGGGCGGCCCGCGGTGACCAGGCACGAGTTCGGCGCCGGGGTCGCCTGGTACCTGGCGACCCGCCCGGACGCCGACGGCATGCGCGCGTTGTTCGACCGCGTCACCGCGGAAGCGTCGGCCGCTCCGGTCTTGGCGGGACTGCCGGATGGGGTGCAGGCCGTGGTCCGCCGCGGCACCGAGCACGACTACCTGATCGTGCTGAACCACAACACCACCGGCGTCACCGTGCCACTGCCCGTCCCCGCACCGGATCTCCTGGGAGACCCCGAGGTCGTACTGGACGAAGTCGTGCTCGGCTCGCGTGGGGTCGCCGTACTGAGGAGAACCCCGTGAAGCGTGCGCTGCTCCTGGTCTGCCTGCTGCTGGCGGGTTTCGCGGTGCCCGCCACCGCGGCTCCCGCTCTCGGCCAGCAGGTGTTGTTCAAGGCCTCGCAGGATCCGGGGTACGCCTGCTTCAGGATCCCCGCGATCGTGAAGACGGCGCGCGGCACCCTGCTCGCCTTCGCCGAGGGCCGCGTGGACAACTGCGGTGACACCGGGGACATCGACCTGGTGCTCAAGCGGTCGGAGGACGGCGGGCGCACCTGGTCGCCGCTGCAGGTGGTGAACTCCGGTGACGGGGATACCCACGGCAACCCGGTGCCCGTCGTGGACCGGCAGACCGGGCGGGTCGTGCTGGTCAGCACCTACAACGCGGGCCGCGCCGACGACAAGGGCTGCGCGATCCCGTGCCCGCGGTTCCCGCACCAGCAGCACAGCGACGACGACGGCCGGACGTGGTCGGCCCCGCGGGACATCGGCGCGCAGGTCAAGCGTCCGGAATGGACAGCGTGGTACGCCTCGGGCCCGGTCCACGGCATTCAGCTGGAGAAGGGCCCGCACGCGGGACGGCTGGTGTTCGGCGTGAACGCGGAAACGGCCCGTGGCACCGATTCGGTGGAAAATCACGCGACGCTGGTCTACAGCGACGACCACGGGGACAACTGGAAGATCGGTGCGCTGAACGACTTCCCGCACCCGGTCGGCGGCACGTACACCCAGAAACCGCAGGAGATCAGCGTCGCCGAACTGGCCGACGGCTCGGTCTACGCGGCCGGGCGCGAGCAGGGCGGCACCGACGTCGGCAACCGGACGTTCGCGATCAGCCGCGACGGCGGCGAGTCGTTCAGCACCCCGTTCACCACGATCCCGGACCTGGTGACGCCGATCGTGCAGGGCTCGGTGCTGCGGTTGCAGCGGCCGGGCAAGCCGGAGCGGCTGCTGTTCTCGTCGCCGTCGGACACCGACCGGCGGCGGTGGATGATGATCCGGTCGTCCTACGACGGCGGGCGCAGCTGGGAAACCGTGGAGCAGGGCACGCGGCTCACGTCGGACTGGTCGGGCTACTCGGACCTGGTGCAGATCAGCGATCCCCGGTCCGCCGCGGTGGAGATCGGGCTGATGTACGAAGGCGGCCCGGTGGACGCACGCGACGAGATCCGGTTCGCCCGGTTCGACGAGGAGTACCTGGGCTGGAAGAACCCGGCCGGACCGTCCACTCCGGGCCATTCACGGCGGCACGCGGACGCCACCGTGGTCGGCGGTTCCTCCACAGTGGACGGCCGCTTCGGACGGGCGATGACCTTGGACGGCTACCTGCGGGTGCCCTACGACAGCGCCCAGCCGCCGGGCGCCGGTGAATTCACCTGGAGCGGCTGGTTCCGCTACGGCGAGCACAAGAGCGACCAGGTGCTGACCTGGCTGGGCGGGATGGGCGGGACGGCGCCGCAGGTGTGGCTGCGGGCCGAACCCCGGCTGGGACGGCTGGTCGCCACGATGACCACCCCGGGCGGCACCAGGACGATCACCACGGGCAGCGCGTACGACGACCAGCGGTGGCACCACGTGGCCCTGCGGCGCACCGGCGCCAGCCTGACCCTGACCGTCGACGGCACCGAAGCCGCGGCGGGCCCGGCACCGGCGGGTTCGGTCAGCCAGACCGTCTCGTGGCAGTTCGTCGTGGGGCAGCGGCTGGACAACACCCAGCGCTGGACCGGCGACCTGGACGAGATCCGCTTCCACCGCCGCGCCCTCCCGGACGCCGACCTGACCCGCCTGCGCGAACAGAACGCCGCCGTCCCGGAAGGCCAGGTCCTGCACCTGCCCCTGGACCGGATCACCCGGTAGGCGCGATGTCACGAATGTGGCTTTGGGGGCCGAATACGCCCCCAAAGCCACATTTGTGTCCCTCGGCTAGCCGCCGACGTATTCCGCGAGGTGTTCGCCGGTGACGGTGGAGCGCTTGGCGACCAGTTCGGCCGGGGTGCCTTCGAAGACGATCCGGCCGCCGTCGTGGCCGGCACCCGGGCCGAGGTCGATGATCCAGTCGGCGTGCGCCATGACCGCCTGGTGGTGCTCGATCACGATGACCGACTTGCCCGCGTCCACCAGCCGGTCGAGCAGGGCGAGCAACTGTTCGACGTCGGCCAGGTGCAGGCCCGTGGTCGGCTCGTCGAGGATGTAGACCCCGCCCTTGTCACCCATGTGCGTGGCGAGCTTCAGCCGTTGCCGCTCACCGCCGGAGAGGGTGGTCAGCGGCTGGCCGAGCTTCAGGTAGCCGAGGCCGACGTCGGCGAGCCGGGTCAGGATCGCGTGCGCGGCCGGGGTGCGCGCCTCGCCCTCGCCGAAGAACTCCTCCGCCTCGGCCACCGACATCGCGAGCACCTCGCTGATGTCCCGGCCGCCGAAGCGCAGTTCGAGCACCGCGGCCTGGAACCGCTTGCCCTCGCACTGCTCGCACGGCGTGGCGACCCCGGCCATCAGGCCCAGGTCGGTGTAGATCACGCCGTTGCCGTTGCAGGTCGGGCAGGCGCCCTCGGAGTTGGCGCTGAACAACGCCGGCTTCACGCCGTTGGCCTTGGCGAAGGCCTTGCGGATCGGCTCGAGCAGGCCGGTGTAGGTCGCCGGGTTGCTGCGCCGCGAGCCCCGGATCGCGCCCTGGTCCACCGAGATCACCCCGGCCGAGGCCGGGATGGAGCCGTGGACCAGCGAACTCTTGCCCGAACCGGCCACCCCGGTGATCGCCACCAGCACGCCGAGCGGGATGTCCACGTCGACTTTGCGCAGGTTGTGCCGGTCTGCGCCGCGGATCTCCAGCGCGCCCGACGGCGTGCGCACCTCGGGCTTGAGCTTGGCCCGGTCGTCGAGGTGACGGCCGGTGAGCGTGTCACTGGCCCGCAGTTCCTCGATCGTGCCCTCGAAGCAGATCGAACCGCCCTGCGAACCGGCGCCGGGACCGAGGTCGACCACGTGGTCGGCGATCGCGATCGCCTCCGGCTTGTGCTCCACCACGAGCACCGTGTTGCCCTTGTCCCGCAACTGCAGCAGCAGGTTGTTCATCCGCTGGATGTCGTGGGGGTGCAGGCCGATGGTCGGCTCGTCGAAGACGTAGGTGACGTCGGTCAGCGAGGACCCGAGGTGGCGGATCATCTTGGTGCGCTGCGCCTCACCACCGGACAGCGTGCCCGAGGGCCGGTCGAGGGAGAGGTAACCCAGGCCGATCTCCACGAACGAGTCCAGGGTGTGCCGGAGCGTGGTCAGCAGCGGCGCCACCGACGGCTCCTTGAGCCCGCTGACCCATTCGGCGAGGTCGCTGATCTGCATCGCGCAGGCGTCGGCGATGCTCTTGCCCTTGATCTTCGAGGACCGGGCGGCCTCGGTGAGCCGGGTGCCGTCGCAGTCGGGGCAGGTGGTGAAGGTGACCGCCCGGTCGACGAAGGCCCGGATGTGCGGCTGCATCGCCTCGCGGTCCTTCGACAGGAACGACTTCTGGATCTTCGGGATCAGCCCCTCGTAGGTGAGGTTGATGCCGTTGACCTTGATCTTGATCGGCTCGTGGTAGAGGAAGTCCCGCAGCTCCTTCTTGGTGTACTTCCGGATCGGCTTGTCCGGGTCCACCAGGCCGGACTGTGCGTAGGTCTGCACCGTCCACTGGCTGTCCGACTTCCAGCCCGGGATGGTGAACGCGCCCTCGGCCAGCGACTTGGAGTCGTCGTAGAGCTGGGTGAGGTCGATGTCGGAGACCGAGCCGCGGCCCTCGCACCGGGGGCACATGCCGCCGGTGATGCTGAAGTCGCGCCGCTCCTTCGTGGTCTTCCCGGCGCGTTCGAAGGTGACCGCGCCCGCGCCGCTGATCGAAGCGACGTTGAAGGAGAACGCCTGCGGCGAGCCGATGTGGGGCTTGCCGAGGCGGCTGAACAGGATGCGCAGCAGCGCGTTGGCGTCGGTGGCGGTACCGACCGTGGACCGCGGGTTGGCGCCCATCCGCTCCTGGTCGACGATGATCGCCGTGGTGAGCCCGTCGAGCACGTCGACTTCGGGGCGCGCCAGCGTCGGCATGAACCCCTGCACGAAGGTGCTGTAGGTCTCGTTGATCAGCCGCTGCGACTCCGCGGCGACCGTGCCGAACACCAGCGAGCTCTTGCCCGAACGGAGACCCCGGTGAACACCGTCAACCGGCGCTTCGGGATCTCCAGGCTGATGTCCTTGAGGTTGTTCACGCGCGCGCCGTGCACGCGGATCCGGTCGTGGCTGTCCGCGGGGTGCGGTTCGGGCGTGCCCGTCCTCTTGGCCTTGCTCATCTGCTCTCCATCGGTGCCTCGGCGCCGGCGTCGGCTGGCGCCTGTGGCAGTCACGCTAGGTGAGGCCCGCGGGCCCGCGCTTCTCGATTCCTGATCAGTCCGGTCACAGTGGCGCGTAGTCGATCTCGAGGAAGTCCTCGACCTCGGGCACCCAGCGCTGCGCGACGAAGGCGGTGTGCACGGGGTGCTCGTTGTAGGCGGTGTAGGCGGCCTGGTCGGCGAACTCCATCGAGAAACCGAACCGGAAGTCGTTCTTGGCGCTGGTCTGGCGCAGCTGCTCGAACTTCTCCACGCCGGGGATGTCACCGAGGGCGAGCGCGGCGGTCAGGAACTCGCGCTCCTCGGCCGAGCCGGGGGCGTGGCGGAGCCGGAACGCGACGGTGTGGCGGATCATGACGCAGAGCCTAGCCCGCGCGGGCGGCGGTGTTGCCGGTGCGGCCGAGAGCAAACCTGAGGACTTCCCGGCCCGGTTCCGCACTACGGTCAAGGCATGCGCCTGCTGCTCGCTCCTTCCGGTCCGGACCTGGCCGATCCCGACGACTGCACCCGCTTCCACGTCGAGGTGAGCGCGGACCTCGCCGGTGACCGGCTCCGCGGCCTGCTCGCCGAGCACGACCTCGGCAAGCTCGACGAGGACGGCGACCACCTCTTCGTCGCCACCGGCGCCCTGCGGGCCCTGGCGGGCGACCGCGTCGGCGACGACTGGGCCACCCGGTTCGACGGCATGCTCTCCTACGCCGCCTCGAAGGGCTGGCTCGACCAGTCGGGCACCCACGTCCGCGCTCACATCGAGCGGACCTGATCGAGCCGCGCCACGATCTCCGCCAGTTCCGTCCAGGCCAGTTCCTTGTCCTCGGACCGGCTGTGCGGCGCCCGGAACCACGTGACGTAGGTGGCGACCTCGTCGAGGTCCCAGCGCAGGCGGTAGCACGCCAGCGCGTCCGGGTCCGGCCGGTGACCGGTCAGCCCGGCATACCGCTCGAGTTCCGCCTCGGTGGCGAAGGCGAGGTCGCGCTCGGGCACCGCGAGCCCCACGGTGTCCCAGTCGAGCAGCAGCCGGGACTCCCCGGACCACAGCACGTTCCCGGGGTGCGGTTCGCCGTGCGTCACCACCCGATCGGGGCTCAAGCGCGCGATCCGGTGGTCGAGTTCGGCCAGCCGCCCCCGGAGTCCGGGTGCGTGTCCGGCCAGCAGTGCCCGCGCCGGTTCGGCGTACGGCCCGCCCGTCCACGCGCGGTCCAGTTCTCCGAGTGAGGCTTCCAGCCGTGCCCGCGACGCGAGGTCCGGGTCGAGCACCGGCACCCGCGACGGCGGCTCGACGCCGTGCAGTTCGGCGAGCAGATCGACCACCGAGCCGCGTGCTTCCTCCCCGAACTCGCCGGAAACCCCGTCCAGGAAGGGGAAAACGCTCACCGCGTACCGCTCCCCCGCCGGCCGCAGCGTCTCGCCGCCCGGTGTGCGCGCCGGGGCTACCACGAACGCCAGGCCACGTTCTTCGCGCAGGCTCCACGCGGTGTCCATGGCCTGCCCGAGACCGTCGCGGGCCGCGGTCGCATCCGGTCCACAGTGGACCTTGTGCGCCAGGTCGGCCAGTGTGACGAACCAGCGCCGCCCCGCCGCGCCGGTGGCGATCCAGTGGTAGTCGCCGAAACCGACCGCCGCGTAGTCGAGCGCGGCCACCTCGATGTCCCAGTCGCGCAGTACCGCACGCAGGTCCCGTTCGCCGACTCCGTCCGGAAGATCCTTCATGTCGCGAAGCTAACCCGTCCGGTGTCGCGCGGCCCAGCGATTTCCCCGGTGGCCGAGTACGGTTTTCCGGAGGAACTCGTTGAGAGGAGCGGGAAAGGTGGAACTGCTCGCCGCCGGCGGCTGGGGCCTGCTGGCCGGGTCGGCACTGCTGCTCGGCGCCCTGCTCGGGTACCTGGCCCGCATCCCGGCCGGGATCGTCGCCTCGATCATGGCCTTCGGCAGCGGGGTGCTGCTCTCGGCGGTCTCGTTCGAACTGATCGCCGAGGCCCACGAACGCGGCGGTCTCCTGGCCACCGCGATCGGCGCGCTGGCCGGCGCGGTCATCTACACGCTGGCGAACGTGGTGCTGGCACGCCGCGGCGCCCGGCACCGCAAGCGCTCCGGTGACCAGCAGCCCAGCGAAACCGAACAGTCCGGTTCGGGCACGGCGATCGCGCTGGGCGCGCTGCTCGACGGCGTGCCGGAGTCCATGGTGATCGGCACGAGCCTGCTCGGCGGCGGTTCGGTCAGCACGGTCACCGTGCTCGCGGTGTTCATCAGCAACGTGCCCGAAGGCCTGTCGAGCGCTTCCGGTATGCGGCGCGCCGGGCGGGGCGCCAAGTACGTTTTCGCGCTGTGGGCCGGGATCGCGGTGATCAGCGCGGGCGCGGCGATGGTCGGCTACGGCCTGCTCGGCGGGGTCCCCGGTCCGGTGCTGGCCGCGATCACCGCGCTGGCCGGCGGCGCGATCCTGGCGATGATCGCCGACACGATGATCCCCGAAGCCTTCGCGGACGCGCACCTGTGGATCGGCCTGATCACCGTAGCGGGCTTCCTCACCGCGTTCGCCGTCTCACACCTCTGAAACCAGCTGCCCCTGCCCGCCGGCGGCTCATAGCATCGGGCCATGGCACTCGGCGACTACGACATCAGCGAAGAACGGGGTTTCCTGCCCGCGGTGGATCCGCTGGACGCGCTGCCGCCGTACTTCGAGCCGTGGGAGGCCGCCGCGCGGGACATCGGCGCCCTGCTGATGACCGGGCGGCTGCGCGAAACCGTCGCCGCGCTGCCCGAGTTGTCGCCGGAGCGGCTGGCCACCCCGGCCGAACGCGAGCGCGCGATGCTGCTGCTCACCGGCCTCGCCGGCGCACACGTCCACGCGAGCGACCCACCCGCGACCAGCGTCCCGGCCGTGCTCGCGCGCCCGTTGCACCGCCTGGCCACCGCGCTGGACCGGCCGCCGATCATCGCGCACGCCTCGATCGTGCTCGCGAACTGGCGCCGCCTCGACCCGGCCCGGCCGCTGGGCACGGACAACATCGACACGCAGCTCACCTTCCTCGGTGGCGTCGACGAGAAGTGGTTCTACCTGGCGACCGCGGGTGTCGAACTGGCCGGTGCGCCCGGGCTGAAGCTCCTCACCGAGGCGCAGGGAGCCGCCGCCGAGAACGACGCCGAGCGGCTGACCACCTGCCTCGAGTCGCTGCGGGAGGTGCTCGACCGGACCACCCGCGCCTTCCTGGACATCGAACGCTGGTGCGATCCGCACGTGTTCTACCACCGGGTCCGGCGGTTCCTCTCCGGCTGGTCCGGCGTCACGCTCGAAGGCACCGGCACGCCCCCGCTGACGCTGGCCGGTGGCAGTGCCGCGCAGAGCTCGCTGATCCAGGCCTTCGACGCCGGGCTCGGCATCACCCACGACGACCCGCTCACCGCGGACTTCCTCGGCCTGATGCGCCGGTCCATGCCGCGGGCGCACCGGCGCTTCCTGCGCGAGCTGGATACCGGCCCGTCCGTGCGCGCCCGCGCCTCGGCGGCCGGGCACCCAGCGCTGACCGAGGCCTACGACGCCGCCGTGCGGGCGCTGACCGAGCTGCGGGGGCAGCACATCGGCCTCACCGGCCGGTACATCACCCGCTTCGAACGTGGCGCGGGCAAGGGCACCGGTGGCAGCGACTTCGTGCCCTTGCTGCGCCGAGCCCGCGAGGAAACCGCCGCGCGCCGCCTGCGCCGTTGATCATCCACTTCGGACTGATAAGTACACGGAACACCTCGCGCCGGTGAATGCGGCGGGTAATGACCCATTCATCGCATTGTGCGGTTCGCCGTTTTCGGATACGCGCAGCGAGCTCGGCCCCGCGTTCTCCCTCGATCAGGTACTTCACAATTTCACTCGGATAGCCCAAGGAAAAAGTGGCGCCCCACCCGGTCTGGCCCCGGTGACGGCGGAGTACTACCATCCCTGACCTGTCAGCCCGGCCCGCCGTGGACAAGCGTGGAGAAGCACCATTTTCCGCATTCCGCGCGAGCCCGCGCCGACGGCTGAACAATGTGGTCCGACCGGAAAGAGAATTGACGAACTCCGGCGCGAAACCCGCCGGCCGCCACGAACGACGAGGACCTGAGCTATGTCGGAACAGCTGCCCGTCCGTCCCAGCGCGGAGCGGGGACCGGGCCAAGCGGCGCTCATCGCGCTGGCCGCCGCCGTGGTGGTCGCCGGGCTGTGGTTGTGGGTGGTGCTGGTGCTCCCGGCCGACGGGCGCGGGCCGGTCGTCACCCTCGCCGTGCTCACCGGGCTGGCGCTGTGCGCGGCCGCCTTCGTCGCGGTCCTGCGCACCGGGCAGCTCGAGCGGACGCGGAGCGAGATCCAGGCCGCCCGCACCACCGTCGACGCCCACGACGCCGAACTGGCCAAGCTGGCCGAGCACACCCTGCCCGCCGCCGTGGCGATGCTGCGCGACGGCGCGTCCGCGGACACCGTGTTCGCCGAGATCCCCCGTCCGCCGGGAGAGCACCACGCGCGGCTGCTGCGCGCGATGGTGTGGGAGATCAGCATCGGCGAACGGCGGCGGGCCGCGGCCACGGCCGCGTGCGCGAACGCCGCCGGCCGGGTGCAGGCGCTGGCCACCAGCATGATGGCCAACCTGCGCGAGCTGGAGAACCGGGCTTCCGAGGATTTACTGGGCGAGCTGATGGTGCTCGACCACAGCACCGCGCAGACCGGCAGGCTCGCGGACAGCATCGCGGTGCTCACCGGCGCCCGCTCCGGGCGCCGCTGGACCAAGCCGATCGTGATGGAGAGCGTGCTGCGCGGCGCGATGGGCCGGATCGGCGCGTACCAGCGCGTCCGGGTGCACTCGACGAGCACCGCGGCGGTCGCCGGGTACGCGGCCGAGGACGTGATGCACGCGCTGGCCGAGCTGATGGACAACGGCACCCGGTTCTCCGCGCCGTCGGAGGAGGTCCACGTCTACGTCGAGGATTTGCACAACGGCGTGGTGGTGACCATCGAGGACGGCGGCCTCGGCATGAAACCGCAGGCGCTGCTCCGGGCCGAGGCGGCGGTGGCCACCACCAAGCCGCTCGACCTGACCGCGCTCACCGGCACCCGGCTCGGCCTGGCCGTGGTCGGCTGCCTGGCCCGCAAGCACGACCTGCACGTGTTCTTCCGGCCGTCCTCGCGCGGCGGCACCGGCGTGGTGCTGCGCATCCCGAACCAGCTGATCACCCAGGCCCGCCAGGACCCGATCGAACTGACCCCGCGCCGGCAGCCCCCGCGCGAACTGCCCGAGCCCGCGACCGTCGGCGCGCCCGTGATCGAGCAGGCCGAGAGCGCCGGTCTGCCCAAGCGGCCGCGCGGGCAGACACTGGCCGCTTCCCGGCCCTCCCCCGCCCCGCGCGCCGACACCCCCCGGCCGCGGACGGACTCCGGTTCCCGCTTCGGTGCCTACCAGGCGGGCCGGGCGCGCAAACCGGACACCGACCGGTGATCCCCGCCCGAGCCGTCCACCCCCGATGAGCAGATGGGAGCGCGGGGCAGTTCCTGCCCTGAACCTCGATGAACACGACTGATCCGAGCCTCGAGTGGCTGCTGGAGAACCTGGTGCGCAACACCCCCGGCGCCCGCCACGCGCTGGTGCTGTCCAGGGACGGGCTCAAGCTCTGCCACACCCCCGCACTCGGCGTCGACCAGGCCGACCAGCTGGCCGCGATCGCCGCCGGGGTGCAGTCGCTGTGCTACGGCGCTTCGGCGGAGTTCGGCGACGGCACCGGCGGCGTGCGCAATTCGATGACCGAGTTCCACGGCGGGCTGCTGTTCATCGTCGACGCCGGTGAGGGCGCCCACCTCGCGGTGATCGCCGCCGAGGACGCCGACGTCGGCCTCATCGGGCACAACATGGACGAACTCGTCGAGCAGATCGGCGCGTACCTGACCGCACCGCCGCGCCATGCGCAGCCCAGCGCGCTGACATGACGCGCGGGCCACTCGAGGACGAGAACCCGGATCGGCTGTACACCGTCACGGGCGGGCGCAGCCGGGCCGAGGAGATCGACCTCGACCTGGTCACGCTGATCGTCAGCGAAACCGAACCGTACCCCGGCATGCAGTCCGAGCACGCGCGGATCCTGCAGCTGGGCCGTCACCCGACCTCGGTGGTCGAACTGGCCTCGGAACTCGGGCTGCCGGTCAGCGTGGTCCGCATCCTGGTGGCCGACCTGCTGCGCGCCGGCCGCGTCTCCGCCCGCCACCCCACCGCCGTCGGCCCCGGGACCGATCTGCCCGAGCTGGAATTCCTGAAGAAGGTGCTCGTTGGACTCCGCAATCTCTGACCCGGCCACCGCTGTCCCGCCCATCCGGACCCCGCTGCGTGGGTCGGCGTCCCACGGGCTGAAGATCGTCGTGGTCGGCGGCTTCGGGGTCGGCAAGACCACGATGGTCCGCTCGGTCAGCGAGATCCGGCCGCTGAGCACCGAGGAGACGATGACCCAGGCCGGGGCGGGCGTGGACTTCAACTCGGGCGCGCCGGGCAAGTCCACCACCACGGTGGCCTTCGACTTCGGCCGGATCAGCCTGGACGAGAAGATGGTGCTCTACCTGTTCGGCGCGCCCGGCCAGGAACGGTTCTGGTTCCTGTGGGACCGGCTGTTCACCGGCACGCTCGGCGCGGTGGTTTTGGTGGACACCCGGCGGCTGGCCGACTCGTGGTACGCCATCGACCGCCTCGAACACCACGGCACGCCGTTCATCGTGGCGCGCAACAACTTCGGCCCGCCGGCGCACGACCTCGACGACGTGCGCGAGGCGCTGTCGCTGCCCGGCGAGGTCCCGCTGATCGACTGCGACGCGCGGCGGCGGGAGTCCTCGAAGCAGGTCCTGATCGCCCTCGTCGACCACCTCTACGCACTGACCGCTGCCCGGGAGACCACACGATGACCGAGTTCCGCCACGCCGCCGATCCCGCCTGGCCCGGGGAACGGGTCCGGCTCTACGGGCCGGAGTTCAACCACGACCCCGGCGCGCTCTACGCCGCCATCCGCGAGGAGTACGGCCCGGTGGCGCCGATCCTGCTCGACGGCGACATCCCGGCGTGGTTCGTCTCCGGCTACCGCGAGATGCACCGGATCACCAGTGATTCGCAGTTGTTCGCCAGGGACACGCGCCGCTGGAACGAATGGGACCGCGTCCCGGCCGACTGGCCGCTGCTGCCGTACGTGGCGCACAACCCGTCGGTGATGTTCACCGAAGGGCCCGAGCACCGCCGCCGCGCGGGCGCGATCAGCGACGCGCTCGCCGCGGTGGACCAGTTCGAGCTGGGCGCGCACTGCGAGCGGATCGCCGACCGGCTGGTGGACGCGTTCGCCGGCACCGGTGAGGCGGACCTGGTCACGCAGTACGCGCTGCGCATCCCGCTGCTGGCGGTGGCGAAGATGTACGGCATGCCGGAGGCGGAGACCCCGGCGCTGGTGCGTGACGTGGCGATCTCGCTGGACGTCGGGCCGGACGCGATGAACGCGCACCTGCGGGTGCAGTCGGCGATGCGCGCGCTGGTGGCGCACAAACGCGACTTCCCCGGCGCGGACGTCCCGTCGCAACTGCTGCGGTCGGGGTTGTCGGAGGAGGAGATCGTCCAGGACCTGCTCGTGGTGACCGCGGCCGCGCAGCAGCCGACGGCGAACTGGATCGGCAACACCATCCGGCTGATGCTGACCGACCTCCGGTTCGCGATGACCCTGTCCGGCGGGCGCGGCAGCGTCGGGCAGGCGCTCAACGAGGTGCTGTGGCACGACACGCCGACGCAGAACTTCATCGGCCGCTTCGCCACCCGTGACACGCAGCTGGGCGGGCAGCGGGTGCGCGCGGGCGACCTGCTGGTGATGGGCCTGGCCGCGGCGAACTCGGATCCGCTGGTGCGCCAGGAAGTCACCCCGGGTTCGCTGGGCAACCACGCGCACATGTCGTTCGGCCACGGGGAGCACGGGTGCCCGTACCCGGCGCCGGAGGTGGCCGAGGTGATCGCCAGGACCACCATCGAGGTGCTGCTCGACCGGCTGCCGGACCTCGCGCTGGCGGTACCCGCCGAGGCGCTGGTGTGGCGGCCGTCGGTGTGGATGCGCGGGCTGGAGAGCCTGCCCGTCAGCTTCACCCCGACCTACGTGGCCGGCGACCTGGGTTCGGCGACCACCGGCGCCTGGTGAGCGGCCGGGGCGGCCTTCTCCACCCGGCGCGGGGCGAAGAAGGCCGCCCGGCTCACCTGGTCGTGGTGACCCGGTCGGCCAGGCCGGTGAGGTAGGCGGGCAGCGGTTCGGTGTGCAGGACGCCGAGCCGCTGCGTCGGCCGGGTCAGTGCGACGTAGAGTTCCGAGGCGCCCGCGAAGCGCTGGGGATCGACCAGGAGCACGGCGTCGAACTCCAGGCCCTTGGTCTGCATCGGGGTCAGCACCGGGCCCTCCAGCGCCAGCCCCGGCGGGGCGATGACCGCGACCGAGCCCTCGCCCGCCCCGAGTTCGCGGCGGGCCGCGGCCACCGCTTCGGCCAGCTCCTCCGGGGCGACCCGCTGCGCCCACGGCCGGATCCCGTTGCTGCGCACCGATTCCGGGACCTCCAGCGTGGGGTCCACTTCGGCCAGTGCGCCCGCGGCGACCGCCATGATCTCGGCGGGCGTGCGGTAGTTGACGGTGAGCCGCCGGTAGAGCCACCGGTCCTGGACGTAGGGCGCCAGCGGTTCCGCCCAGGAGCGCGCGCCCGCCGCCGACTGCCGCTGCGCGAGGTCGCCGACGACGGTGAACGAGCGGCGCGGGCAGCGGCGCATCAGCACCCGCCAGTCCATTGCGGACAGTTCCTGCGCCTCGTCGACCACGACGTGCCCGTAGGTCCATTCGCGATCTTCGGCGGCGCGTTCGGCCAGGTCTCGCTCGTCGCGTTCCTCGGCCCGCTCGGCCAGGCGCTCGGCGTCGACCACATCGGACGCGACGAGTTCGAAGTCGTCGACCTCGTCCGCTCGGTCCAGTTCCATCAGCCCCAGCACCTCGCGGGCGTACTCGGCACTGGCCCGGCGGCGCCGTTCCGCGCGGCGTTCCGCCGATCGGTCGACACCCAGGAATTCGACCGCCTCGTCGAGCAGCGGCGCGTCCGAGATCGTCCAGGCGTCGCCTTGCGGTCGGAACAAGGCTTCCCGTTCGTCTGGGGAAAGCAGGCCCTTCGCGGCCTCCAGCCGTTCGCGGGAACCGAAGAAGTCCGCCAGCAATTTCTGCGGGGTCAGCTCCGGCCACAGCTCGTCCACCGCGGCCGCGAGGTCCAGGCTGCCCGCGAGTTCCCGGCGCACGTCGTCGAGGAGATCGGCCCGGAGCGCACGATCCTCAGCGGTGAGCCACCCTTCGCCGATCTGCCGCACCGCGGCCTCCGCGAGCCCGGCGATCAGGGCGCGGTGGAAAACGGACCTGGCTTCGTTGTGCGGCAACCCGCCCGCCCTGGCCAGTCCCCTTGCCCGGCCCGCGATCCCGGCGTCGAGCGGCACCGTCACGTCGTCGAGTTCGATGCCGATCGGCTCCTCCGGCACGCGCTGGCGGTCCGCGACGGCGGCAGCCAGCACGTCGACCATGAGCGCCGAGCCCTTGACCCGCTCGGCCTCCGCCGACGGTTCGCGCGCCGTGGTGGTCACGCCGGGGAACAGCTCGCCCGGCGTGGCGAACACGACGTCGGTCTCCCCCAGCGACGGGAGCACTTCCCCGATGTAGCGCAGGAAGCCCGGGTTGGGGCCGACGATCAGCACGCCGCTGCGGGACAGCCGTTCGCGGCGCGTGTAGAGCAGGTAGGCGACGCGGTGCAGCGCGACCGCGGTCTTCCCGGTGCCGGCCGCGCCCTGGATGACCACCACGCCCTGGTGGTCGAGCCGGATGATCTCGTCCTGCTCGGCCTGGATGGTGGCGACGATGTCGCGCATGGTCTCTTCGCGTGGCGCGTCGAGCGCGGCGAGCAGCGCGGTGTCCCCGTTCTGGTCGCCGCCGTCCAGTTCGTCGTCGTGGAAGTCCAGGACCTCGCGGCCGCGGGTGTGGAAGTGCCTGCGGCGGCGGACACCCTCCGGGGTGGCCGCGGTGGCGCAGTAGAACGGCCGCGCGGCCGGGGCCCGCCAGTCCAGCAGCAGTGGTTCGTAGTCCGCTTCCTCGTCGAACAGGCCGATGCGGCCGATGTGCTGATGCCCGCCGTCGAGGTGGTCCAGGCGGCCGAAGCAGAGCCCGTGGTCCGCCACGCGCAGGCCGCTGACCCGCCCGGCGACCGCGTTGAACGCCACTTCCCGCTGCCACCGCGCCTCGTTGTCGGCGTCCGAGCTGTCCCGGAGCACGTGCGTCAGCTCGCCGGTGGCTTCGCCGCGTTCGGTCGCGAGCCGCCGGTACAGGAACGCGATGTATTCGCGTTCGGCCCGCAATTCGGCGGCGTGCCTCGCGTTTGACAAAGCTCCCCCTTGCCCTTTATACTGAAGTTGTAGGAATGGCCACATTCCTTCTTCTCGGCATTCGCCGAACCTCCAGTATCGCCCCCGTGTCAAGCGCGCGCGAACTATTCCCTCCCCAACATCCCCAGCCTCCCCACGCCCAGGCACCCGAGTCACACACTCAAGCACCCGAGTTGCACACTCGGGTAGCCGAACCCCACCTTCACGTAGCCGAGTTCCACATTCGGGCACCTGAATCCCACACTCGGGCAGGCGGGTTCCACACTCGTGGCCCGGAAGCCTCGGTGATCGGGAGGGTCAGACACCGCCCGAGCGGGGAGTCAGGCCTCCCGGATGTGTGGCACTCGGCTTCCGAACGCGGGGTTCGGCTTCGTCAACGTGGGTTTCAGGTTCCCGAATGTCGCACTCGGCTTCCCTAACGCGGGGTTCGACTTCCTGAACGTGGGTTTCAGGTTCGCGAGTGTGGGGTTCGGCTGCCCGAACGTGGGGTTGGGGTTCCTGAACGTGGGGTTCGGCTTTCTCAACGTGGGTTTCGGGTTCCCGAATGTCGCACTCGGCTTCCTGAACGTGGGGTTCGGGGTTTGAACGTGGGGGTTAGGGGGTTGGGGTGAAGCGGACTTGTAGTGAGGCTGGGCCTCTGGTGAAGACGCCTTCTTCGGTATGGGGGCCGTGCTCGTCGAAGCGGACGTCCGGCATCGCGTCCAGCAGTTGGTTCATGCCGACCTCCACCTCGGTTTTCGCCAGCAAAGCGCCCACGCAGAAGTGGCGGCCCAGCGCGAACGACAGGTGGCTCGCCGCCGCCGAGAAGGCCGTCTGGGTCGGCAGGTCGGTGCGGAAGATGTCGAACCGGTCCGGGTCGGCGAACCGGCGGGGGTCGCGGTTCGCCGCGCCGATCAGGCAGGTGATGGTGCTGCCCGCCGGGATGACACCGCCGCCGAGTTCGATGTCCTCGGCGGGCTGGCGCATGATCATGTGCACCGGCGGGGTGTAGCGCAGGGTTTCGGCGAACGCCTTCGGGATCAGGCTCCGGTCCGCCCGCACCGCGGCGAGCTGGTCCGGGTGCTCCAGCAGGTTCTTGAAGATGCTCGCGATGGCCTTGTCCGTGGTCTCGCCGCCGGCCGCGAGCAGCAGGCTGCAGAACGCCTTGATGTCCTCGTCGCTCATCTTCGTGCCGTCGACCTCGGCCGCGCACAGGGTCGAGAGCAGGTCGTCGCCGAGGTTTTCCCGGCGCCGCTGGATCACCGGGATCATGTACTCGGCGAACTCCGCGCGCGTGCGCATGCCGTCGGCGGCGATTTCCGGGTCCTGGCCCAGGTTGCCGAGGAAGGCGATGATCGAGGTGTACCAGCGCTGGAACCGGTCGTGGTCCGCGGGATCGAGCCCGAGCATGTCGACGATCACGCCGATCGGGAACCGGCGGGCGAATTCGGTGACCAGGTCGGCGGAACCGCGGTCGCGGAAAGCGTCGATCAGCCGCCGCGCGTTCGCTTCGATGACCGGGCGGAACTTGTGCTCCAGTTCGCTGCCGCGGAACGCCGGGGCGATCAGCGCCCGGCGGGTCGCGTGCTCACGCCCGCTCAGCTGCAGGATCGTCCTGCCGTGCACCGGTTCCAGTTGCCAGTCGTAGTTGCCGGTGGTGAAGACCGGTTCCTTGAACGCCCGCTCGACGTCCTCGTACCGCGAAACGATGTAGCTCTCCATGGCCTCGTGCCAGATCAGCGGCCGTTCTTCCAGCATGATCCGGTAGGCCGCGTACGGATTCGCGGCGAATTCGGCGGAAAGGATGTCCGGCGCTTCACGGGCCGTAGTCATGACACTCCTCGTGCGGGCGGTGGATGGGGCCAGCCAGGCTAGCGACGCCGCCCCCATTTCCCCCGCGCCCGGGTGAAAAACCGACCGAATGCCGTAACGGCGGTTTTTCGCTGACAGATCAGTCCGCGAAGAATGGGCCCCGCTGTCGTTACCGGATCGAGCGTTGTCCACGCCCGCGCTGATCTGCGAGTATGGCGCCCCGTTGGCGAACAGAGGAGCACCTGATGCCCAGTCGGCTCAACCCCTATCTCAGCTTCGACGGTACCGCCAGAGAGGCGATGCAGTTCTACCGCGAAGTGTTCGGCGGCGCACTGACGCTGAACACGTTCGGTGAGTTCGGCGCCCCGGAAGGCCCCGACGCGGACAAGATCATGCACGCCCTGCTGGAGGCCCCGAACGGGTTCGCGCTGATGGGTGCCGACACCCCGGAAGGCATGGAATA
This sequence comes from Amycolatopsis magusensis, assembly GCF_017875555.1. Taxonomy (GTDB): domain Bacteria; phylum Actinomycetota; class Actinomycetes; order Mycobacteriales; family Pseudonocardiaceae; genus Amycolatopsis; species Amycolatopsis magusensis. The sequence goes on from NZ_JAGGMS010000001.1 coordinate 6,943,989, forward strand.
CAAGCCGGGAACGAACATCTCGATAAGCCTCAGCGGCGACGATTCCGCCGAGTTGCACGGCTACTGGGAAAAGCTCTCCGCCGGTGGCACGGTCTCGGTCCCGCTGGAGAAGCAGATGTGGGGCGACGAGTTCGGCGCCTGCGAAGACCGTTTCGGCACCCAGTGGATGGTCAACATCGGCTAGGTCCCTCGATCGACGTCGTGTGACGGGCGATGGCGGCGTCCAGCGGGCTCATGCCCTCCGGGACCGGGGCCGCCGGGTCCCACCAGCGGAAGTCGAGTGCTTCCTCGCTGGGTTCCGGGCGGGGTCGCTCCGGCGGCGCCAGCCGGTAGACCGCCCCGTACTCCCGCCGGACCGGGGCCACCAGTGCGAATTCGGCCACCGTGGCGAACTCGGCCGCGGTGGCCCGGATCCCGGTCTCCTCCGCCAGTTCGCGCAACGCGGCTTCCGCCGGCGACTCCCCCGGTTCGAGCATGCCGCCGGGCAGTTCCCACGTCCGCCGGAACGCGTTCAGCATCATCAGCACCAGCCCGCCGGATTCGACCACCACGAGCGCGAGCGGCAGGGGCCGTAGCCGTAGATCGCCGTGGAATCCGAGCAGCGCGTTCCCGGCTTCATCGCGTACCAGCACCTCGGCGAGCCTAGGCTGTTGTGATGGGTAACAAGACCGCTCCGCTCGTCGTCGGGGGCAGGCCGCTGCACGAACGGCTGACCGAGGGGCTGGCCGCGTACACCGGGATGGTGCTCGCCGCGGTCACCGCGCGCGTGCCCGCCTACCGCCTGCTGCCCGCCGAGGAACTGAGCGGCGACATCACCAAGGTCATCGAGCAGAACCTGCGGTCGTTCACCGCGGTGCTGCGCACCCGCGCCCTGCCCGCCCAGGCCGAACTCGACTTCCTGCGCGAGTCGGCGGCCCGCCGGGCGGAGGAGGGCATCCCGATCGACATCGTGCTCACCGCCTACCACATCGGCATCCAGGTGGTCTGGGAGTCGCTGACCGGCGAAGTGCGCCCGGCCGAGGTGGACGACGTGATGGCGGTGAACGCGCTGGCGCTGCGTTACCTGGAACTGGTCACGCCCGCGGTCGGCGCCGGGTACCTCGACGAGCGCCAGGCGGTCTTCGACGACGAGCGGTCCGCGCGGCACACGCTGCTTTCGGCGCTGCTCGACGGCACGCCCCCGGTCGCCGGCGGCCTGCGGCTGCCGCCCGGGTACGCCGTGCTGGCCCTGGAAATCGGGGCGCACGCCGACGAATCCGCCGACGGGGTCGATCCGATGGTCGCGGGCCGCCGCAAGCTCCGGCGGCTGCGCGTAGAACTCGAACGGCAGATCCGCGATCCGGTGCTGTCCTCGCTCACGCCCGAGGGCGGAATCGCGCTCGTCCCGGACACGTCCACTCCGGACTGGCCCCGGCTCACGCGGATCCTCGCCGACGTCAGCCGGGCGGCGGGCGCCGAGATCACCGCGGGGGCGGCCGCCGCCGAACCGGCGGACGTCCCCGCGGCGGCCACGCTCGCCAGGGAAGTGCTCCGGGTGGCCCGGACTTCCGGCCGGGCGCCCGGGCTCTACCAGCTCGACGACGTGCTGCTGGAGTACCAGATGTCACGCCCGGGCGCCGCGCTCGACCGGCTGTCGGCGATGCTCGCGCCCCTGTCCGGCAACGGCGAACTGGTGCGCACCCTGGAGACCTATCTGCGGCACGGCAGCCGGCGGCCGACCGCGACCGAGTTGCACGTCCACCCGAACACCGTCGACTACCGGCTCCGCCGGATCACCGGGCTGACCGGCCTCGATCCCACCCGGGTCAGCGATGTCGCCCTACTCCGAGCCGCCCTCACCGCCTCTCGTCAGTCGCCGCCGTGGTGACGGCGTCGGCGAAGGCGGCCATGCCGCGGGCGTTCGGGTGCAGCGGCGCGGCCACGTTGACCGGGATCAAGCCTTCGAGGTAGCGGTCCTTCGGCGCGGCGCAGATGTCGTGCCCCACGGTCACTTCGGCGAAGTCGACGAACTCGGCGCCACGCGCCTCGGCCGCGTCCCTGGCCACCGCGCTGACCTTGTCCATCACGCCCTGCAGGTAGTTCGCGTCACGCGCCCACACCGGCTGGACCGGGTAGCAGCCGTTGTGCCGGATGTAGGTGCCGTAGCCGGTGACCACGACCTTCGCCTCCGGCGCCCGGCGCGCCACCTCGTCGAGTGCGGCGCCGAACTCGGGCGCCCACGCTTCGACGGCCTCCCCGATCGTGTCCTCACCCCCCGCGGTGAGCCGGTCCGCGCACGACAGCCCGACCGGTTCGGGCAGCAGGTTGATGCAGCTGAGCGCGTGCTGGAAGAGGCCGGAATCGTTGGCACCGATGGTGATCGTCACCAGGTCGGTGTCCTCGCTCAACGCGTCGAACTGCGGCGCCAGCACCCCGAGGCGCGGTGACGCCAGGTCGTCGGTGGTCGCGCCCGAGCAGGTCACGTCGGTCAGCCGCGCGCCGAGGGCCTCGGCCACGAGCGCCGGGTAGTCGCGGTCCGAGCGCAGGCACAGCAGGTTGGGGTCCTGGTCCGGGATGAGCGGCCCGGCCGCGGCCGAATCGCCGAGCGCGACGTACTCCAGTTCTTCCGCCGCCTGCGCGGGTACCGCCGCCACCCCCGTCAGTGCCGCTGCCGCCGCGAGCCCCGCCGTCATCCGCTTGACCACTGCCATCCCGACCTCCGAAACGCCGTTGTTTGCTCACCATCCTGCGGGCGGCACGGCTCGGCGGCGGTGGGAATCTCTCCAGAGTCCCCGGCCGGTATTTGTGATCGGTCACTAACGGGCGAGGCCACGCAGCAACGGCACGAAGATGTCGTCGACGATTTCGCCGATCCGCTCCTCGCTGAGCTGCCTGCCGTAGATCACCGCGTCGGCGCGGATCAGGTCCAGCGGCACGGAGAGCACGCCGGGGCTCAGCCGCGGCTCGGCGAGCTCACCGCGCTCGACCGCGCGCCGGATCAGCGCCTCGAAGGCGAGCCCGGGCCCGGCCTTGGCGATCTGCTTGCGCAGCAGGGCGAACACCTCGGGATCGCGGAAGGTCTCGGTGGCCAGACCGGCCAGCAGGTCCGGCGCGCAGTCCTCGAACCGGCGCAGGGACCGGCGGAGCATCTCCTTCAGGTCGCCGGGGAGGGTGCCGGTGTCCGGCAGTTCGAACGAGTCCGGGAGCCGCTGCCGCCAGGCGGCCAGCACCAGCTCGGCGCGCCCGGCCCACCGGCGGTAGAGCACCGGTTTGCTGGTCCCGGCCCTGGCGGCCACCGCCTCCATGGTGAGCTTGGCGTACCCGACCTCCAGCAGCTCCGCCCACACCGCCTCGAAGATCGCCTGCTCGAGGTGTTCCCCCCGGCGGCGCGACCTCGGCTCTGCCACAGCGCCCCTTTTATCCCGGTTGCGTTCCTGGACGCGCACTGTAGCCTGGCGCGGTTAGATACGGAACGTTTCTTCTGGGGGTTTCGGGTGCTGAGTCGTCTCCTGCGCGGTCACCTGCGGCCGTACCGGCGCGAGCTGGGCGGGTTGGTGCTGCTGCAGTTGTTCGGCACCATGGGGTCGCTGTACCTGCCCAGCCTCAACGCCGACATCATCGACCAGGGCGTGGCCACCGGCGACACCGGGTACATCCTGCGCACCGGCGGCTGGATGCTGGCGGTCACCCTGGTGCAGATCGTCTGCTCGACCGGCGCGGTCTACCTCGGCGCCCGGGTGGCGATGAGCTTCGGCCGGGACGTGCGCGCCGCGCTGTTCCACCGGGCGGGCCGGTTCTCCGCCAGGGAGGTCGCCGGGTTCGGCGCCGCCTCGCTGATCACCCGCAACACCAACGACGTGCAGCAGGTGCAGATGCTGGTGGTGGTGGCCTGCACGATGCTGGTCACCGCGCCGATCACCTCCGTCGGCGGCATCGTGCTGGCGATCCGCGAGGACGCCGGGCTGTCGTGGCTGATGCTGGTCGCGGTGCCGGTGCTGCTGATCGCGATGGGCCTGATCATCGTCCGCATGGTGCCGCGCTTCCGCGTCATGCAGGACCGCATCGACACGGTGAACCGGGTACTGCGCGAGCAGCTGTCCGGCATCCGCGTGGTCCGCGCGTTCGTCCGTGAACCGGTGGAGACGCGGCGGTTCGCCGAGGCGAACGGCGCGCTGACCGACACCGCGTTGCGCGTGGGCCGGTTGCAGGCGCTGCTGTTCCCGATCGTGATGCTGGTGCTCAACGCCTCCAGCGTGGCCGTGGTCTGGTTCGGCGCGCACCGGATAGCCGAGGGGCACCTCCAGGTCGGCGCCATGGTCGCCTTCCTCAGCTACCTGATGCTGATCCTGACCGCGGTGATGATGGTGACCTTCATCGCCACGATGATCCCGCGCGCGTCGGTCTGCGCCGAGCGGATCGTCGAAGTGCTGGAGACCGATTCCTCCGTGCTGCCACCGGAAAACCCGGTGCACGAGGTGCGCACGCACGGCGAGGTGGAGTTCCGCGACGTCGAACTGCGTTACCCCGGCGCCGCCGATCCGGTGCTGCGCGGGGTTTCCTTCCGCGCGGAGGCCGGGAAGACCACGGCGATCGTCGGCAGCACGGGTGCCGGGAAGACCACGCTGATGTCGCTGATCCCGCGCCTGCTCGACGTCACCGGCGGCACCCTCCTGGTGGACGGCGTCGACGTGCGGCAGCTCGACCCCGCCCTGCTGCGCGGCCGGATCGGCCTGGTGCCGCAGCGGCCGTACCTGTTCACCGGCACGGTGGCGAGCAACCTGCGCTACGGCAAGCCCGACGCCACCGACGAAGAACTGTGGGAGGCGCTGGAAGTCGCGCAGGCCCGCGAGTTCGTCGAAGCGATGAAGGGCGGGCTCGACGCGCCGATCACCCAGGGCGGCACGAACGTCTCCGGCGGGCAGCGCCAGCGGCTTTCGATCGCCCGCGCGCTGGTGCGCAAGCCGGAGATCTACCTGTTCGACGACTCCTTCTCCGCGCTCGACCTGGCCACCGACGCCGCCCTGCGCACCGCGTTGCGCCCGCACACCGCCGACGCCGCGGTCATCGTGGTCGCCCAGCGGGTGTCCACTGTGCTCGATGCCGAGCAGATCCTGGTGCTGGAGAACGGTTCGGTGGTCGGCCGCGGCACGCACACCGAACTGCTCGACAGCTGCCCCACCTACCTCGAGATCGTCCAGTCCCAGCTGACCCCGGAGCCCGCGGCATGAGCGCCCCCACCACGACCCGCGCACCTCAGCCGCAGGGCGGCTCGCTGTTCGGCCGCGCGCCGGCCATGGGCGCGCCCGGCAGCAAGGCCGAGAACTTCACCGCCTCGGCGAAGCGCCTGCTCGGGCGGCTGCGCGGGGAACGCCCGCTGCTGCTGGTGATCATCGCGCTCGGCGTCGCCAGCGTCGCGTTGTCGGTGGCCGGGCCGAAGGTGCTCGGGCACGCCACGGACGTGGTGATCGCCGGGGTGCAGCGCGGCGCGCTGGACTTCGCCGCGCTCGGCCAGGTGCTCGGCTGGGTGCTCGGCCTCTACCTGGCGTCGTCGGTGTTCGCGCTGGCGCAGGGGCGGCTGCTCAACAACGTGGTGCAGCGCTTCGTCTTCCGGCTGCGTGCCGAGATCGAGGACAAGCTGCACCGGCTGCCGCTGCGGTACTACGACCGGCAGCCGCGCGGCGAGCTGCTCAGCCGCGTCACCAACGACATCGACAACATCGCGCAGACCCTGCTGCAGACGCTGAGCCAGCTGCTGTCCGCGGTGCTGACCGTGCTCGGCGTGCTGGTGATGATGCTGGTCATCTCCCCGCTGCTGGCGCTGGTCGCGCTGCTCGCGGTACCGCTGTCCATCGTGATCACCCGGGTGATCGGCAAGCGGTCGCAGAAGCTGTTCATCGCGCAGTGGAAGGACACCGGGGCGCTCAACGCGCAGATCGAGGAGACCTTCTCCGGGCACGAGCTGGTCACCGCGTTCGGCCGCCGCGCGGAGGTGGAGGAAGAGTTCCGCGACCGCAACGAAAAGCTCTTCGGCGCCAGCCTCGGCGCGCAGTTCGTCTCCGGCATCATCATGCCGTCGATGATGTTCCTGTCGAACCTGAGCTACCTCGCGCTCGCGGTGATCGGCGGGCTCCGGGTGACCACCGGCGCGATGACCATCGGTGACGTGCAGGCGTTCCTGCAGTACTCGCGCCAGTTCTCCCAGCCGCTGACGCAGGCGGCGTCGATGGCGAACCTGCTGCAGTCCGGCGTGGCGTCGGCGGAGCGGGTGTTCGAACTGCTCGACGCCGAGGAGCAGGAGCCCGACCCGGCCGAGCCGGAGCGTCCCGCGCAGCGGCGGGGACGTGTCGAGTTCGAGCGGGTGGGTTTCCGGTACGAGCCGGACACCCCGCTGATCGAGGACCTGTCGCTGGTCGCGGAACCGGGGCAGACCGTGGCCGTGGTCGGGCCGACCGGCGCGGGCAAGACCACGCTGGTGAACCTGATCATGCGGTTCTACGAGCTGGACGCGGGCCGGATCACCCTCGACCACACCGACATCACCCGGTTCGACCGGGCCGGGCTGCGCGGGCAGATCGGCATGGTGCTGCAGGACACCTGGCTGTTCGGCGGCACCATCCGCGACAACATCGCCTACGGCAAACCGGGGGCCACCGAGGAGGAGATCCAGGCGGCGGCGAAGGCGACCTTCGTCGACCGGTTCGTGCGCAGCCTGCCCGAGGGCTACGACACGGTGATCGACGACGACGGCACGAACATCAGCGCCGGGGAGAAGCAGCTGCTGACCATCGCGCGGGCGTTCCTGGCCGACCCGTCGCTGCTGATCCTGGACGAGGCGACCAGCTCGGTGGACACGCGCACCGAGTCGTTGGTGCAGCACGCGATGGCGGCGCTGCGGTCGAACCGCACCAGCTTCGTCATCGCGCACCGCCTGTCCACCATCCGCGACGCCGACCTGATCCTGGTGATGGAAGCGGGCCGCATCGTCGAACAGGGCACGCACGCCGGGCTGCTCGCCGCCGAAGGCGCCTACCACCGCCTCTACGCCGCCCAGTTCCGCCGGCCGGCGACGGATTAGGCGCTGTCCGTCAGCGGCGCACCCGATAACGCAGGTGCAGCACCCGGTCGCCCTGGACCACCAGGTCGGGATTCTCCAGCAGGTGCTGCGCGTCGACCGAGCCGAAGTAGCGCTTGCCGGAACCGAACACCACGGGGACGACGTCCATGCGCACCTCGTCGACCAGGCCCGCGGCCAGCGCCTGGCCACCGACGTCGCCGGCGGCGATCTCGACCAGGCGGTCGCCCGCGAGCTCCTGCGCCTTGGCCACGGCTGCCTCGACGCCGTCGACGAAGTGGAACGGCGCTTCGGGGTCCCAGCCCTCGGGCGCCGGCCGGTGCGTCACGACGACCACGTGGTCGATCCCGCCCGGCGGCTTCCCGTCCCAGCCGTCCGTCATGTCGAAGACGTGGCGGCCGGCGACGGTAACCCCGATCTGGTCCCAGTACGCCCGGGTGTAGTCGTAGGAGCTCTGCGACACCTTCACTTCGCCGCTCTCGTCCAGCGGGACGTCACCGCCGACCAACCAGTCGAACAGCGGTCCTGGCTGGTCGTGCTCGTCCGCGACGAAACCGTCCACCGACACCGAGCTGTACATGACCACCTTGCCCACGGGGCTCTCCTCTGCTTGGGGTGCCCCAAATTAGCGTGTCGTGCGCGGCCGCTCTTGTAAGAAATCAATCGGCGGGCAGCGGCCAGCCGTCCAGCGCGTGGCCGGGGTGCTCGCGCAGGAACCGCCGCCGGACTTCGAGGTACCGGGTCGGTGTGAGCCCGGTGAACGCCCGGAACTCGTGGCCGAAGTGGGCCTGGTCGAAGTAGCCGGCGCTCCCGGCGAGGCCGCCCCAGTCGATCGGCCCGGCGGGGTCGATCGCGAACACGGTGGCGGTGAAGCGGTGGGTGCGGGCCAGCCGCTTCGGCGTGACGCCGATGACCTCCTTGAAGCGCTGTGCCAGATGGGTGCTGCTGACACCGGCTGCCACGCTCAGCTCGCCGATCGCCACCGCCCCGCCGGTCGCCGCGATGACACCGCTCGTGTGGCGGACCAGGCCCAGGCCGGCGGTCTCACCCAGCCGTCGCATCAGTTCCTCTTCGAGCAGCGTCAGCATCTCGTGCGGTCCGCCCGCCGTGGCCAGCCGGTCTCGCAGCCCGGCGACGGCGGGCCTGCCCCAGACCTGCTCCAGCGTCACCGGGCGGTCACACAGCTCGGCCGCGGGCATCGGCAGGAACGGCGCCAGCCCCCATGGTTTGACGTGCACGCCGACGGACCGGGTCGGGTGCGGGTAACCGAACTCGAACGCCCGGGTGGGCATGGTGACCACGCAGCCGTCGGCGTACTCGGCCGTCTCGATGCCGGTGCCGGCGCGGATGCGGAACGGCGCCCCGAGGTTGACGATGAGCAGCGCCGACGGCGTCGGCGGCAGCGTCAGCCGGGCGTACGGCGGCACCCCTTCCAGGTAGTAGAGGTCGTCGATCAGCCCGTCCAGCGGCGGTCGCGGCACTCTGGACACGTATTCCACGCGCACAGCATCGCCGATACCGAGCACGGGAGGCGGCACCGACACCACCGGAACAGGTTCGCGACGAGCTAGCCGAGCGCGGTCATCGCGGACTTCAGTGCGTCCAGTTCTTCTCGGGCGACCACGGCGAAGTCCTCGTCGGCGGGTAGTTCGACCCAGCGGGCGTAGGCGTTGCGGAAGGCGAGGCCGCCGAGTTCGGCGGCCAGGCTCGCCGCCGGGTCCGGGACGCCGCGGTCCCGCAGGGCACCGGTCATCGCCTCGGCGAGGCTGGCGAGCTTGAGCAGTTCGCGTTCCCGGAGTTCGCTGTTGCCCGCGATGACCGCTTGGCGCTGCTTGCCCCACGCGCGCCGTTCCGGGCCGAAGGTGGGGGCCAGCGCGTCGAACACCGCGACGACCGCCTCGATCGGTGAGGCCGCGGCGGGCGCGCCGGTGATCGCGTCGGCGAACAGGCGCCTCAGCTCGTCCCGGCCGAACAGCACTTCCCGCTTGTCCGAGAAGTGCCGGAAGAACGTGCTCTTCGTCAGGCCGGCGCGCTCGGCGATCTCCGCCACCGTGGTGCTCTCGTAACCCCGCTGAACGAACAGCTCCATCGCGGCGCGTTCCAGCCGCTCACGCGCGTTCGGTTTCCACCGGCCCATCGGCGCAGTCTACGTGACGGGACTTGGTCCCATCACTCTGCTACGGTGATGAGACCAAGTCCCATCACCGACTCAGGAGCTCCCCGTGCGTGTTTTCGTCACCGGCGCGACCGGCCACCTCGGCTCGGCCGTCGTCCCCGAACTGCTCTCCGCCGGCCACGAGGTCGTCGGCCTCGCCCGTACCGAAACCTCGGCCACCGCGCTGAAAGCCCTCGGCGCCGAAGCCCGGCTGGGCGATCTCGACGACCTGGACGGCCTGCGCGAGGCCGCTTCCGCCGCCGACGCGGTCATCCACCTCGCGTTCAAGCACGAGGCCATGCGCGCCGGTGACTACGCCCGGGCCGTCGACGACGATCTGACCGTGGTGCGCGCGTTCGGCGACGCGCTCGACGGCACCGGTAAAGCCTTCGTCGGTACCTCCGGAACCGGGGCCGGTGCCGTGCCGGGACGCCTCGGCACCGAGGACGACGTGGTGCCCGGCGCGCCCAGGGTCGACGCCGAGAACGTCGTCGTCGGGTTCGCCGAGCGCGGGATCAGGTCCTCGCTCGTCCGGCTCCCGCCCACCGTGCACAGCACGCTGGACCACTCCGGCTTCGTCCCGTCGCTGATCGAGATCGCCCGCACCACCGGCGTTTCCGGGTACCTCGGCGACGGCGCCAGCCGCTGGCCCGCGGTCCACACCCTGGACGCCGCCCGCGTCTACCGCCTGGCGCTCGAGCAGGCACCGGCGGGCTCACGCCTGCACGCGGTGGCCGACGAAGGCGTCCCGTTCCGGGAGATCGCCGAAGCCATCGGCCGTCACCTGGGCGTGCCCGCCACCGCCATCCCGGCCGAGCAGGCACAGGCCCACTTCGGCTTCCTGGCGTGGATCGTCCCGCTCGACGTCCCGGTCTCGAGCGCCCGCACCCAGGAGCTGCTGGGCTGGCGGCCCGAGCACCCCGGCCTGCTCGCCGACCTCGGCCTGGGCCACTACTTCACCGCCACCACCTGAGGCCGCGCGGTCACCACCCGCAGACCCGGCAGCAGCAGCAGGGACAGCACGCCCATCACGGCGAACGTCGCGGGCAGCCCGAGCCAGTGGGCGAGCAGGCCGCCCGCGACAGCGCCGAGCGGCATGGTGCCCCACGACAGCAGCCGGTGCACGCTGTTGACGCGGCCGAGCAGGCGGGCCGGGGCGAGTTGCTGGCGCAGCGACACCAGCACCACGTTGACCATCATCGTCCCGATGCCACCGAGCAGGAAAGCAGCCCCGATCAGGAACGGATTCGTGGTCACGGCCGGGAAACCGAGCATCACCGCGCTCGCGGTGTAGCCGAGCCCGAGCGTCCACCGCCTGCCGAGCACACGTTCGGCCCACTCGGCGGCCAGCGAACCGACCAGCCCGCCCGCGGCGATCGCGGTGAGCAGGAACCCGAACGCCTGCTCCGACAAGCCCATCGCCGAACCCGGGCCGACCGCGTAGAGCACCAGCACGGCGAAGACCGCCTTGTCGGCGAAGTTGAACACCCCGACCATCACCGCGATCGTGCGCAGCACCGGGTCGCGCAACACGAAACGCAGCCCTTCGGCGATGTCGGCGCGCAGGGTCGCGGGCCGCTCACGCGGCAACCGGAACGAGCCGCGCACGAGCAGCAGTGCTCCGATCGCGGCCACCCACAACCCGGCGGGGGTGGCGAACGCGGCGAAGGCGCCCGCCGCCACGAGGAACCCGGCGAGCGGTGGCCCGGCGAACTCGTTGGCGGTGAGTTCGGCGGCGAACAGGCGGCCGTTCGCCCTGGGCAGCTGCTCGCGGCCGACCAGCTGCGGCAGGATCGACTGCGCGCAGGTGTCGTAGATCGTCTCGGTCGTGCCCACGGCGAACGCGATGGCGTAGAGCACCCAGATCGAGCCGACGTCGAGTGAAATGGTGAGCGCGAGTGCCGCGAGCAGGACGGCACGGGCCGAGTTCGCGCCGATCATCGCGCGCCGGCGGTCGAGCCGGTCGGCCAGCGCGCCGGCGGGCAACGCGAACAGCAGCCACGGCAGCGTGAGCGCCAGTGTCAGCCCGGCGATCAACGTGGGCGAGCGCGTCAGGCTGACGGCCACCAGCGGTAAGCCGACCTTGAACACTCCGTCGGCGAGATTGGACAACGCGGAAGAAATCCACAGGCGCCAATAGGCACCCCCCAGTGCAACCATTCGTGGAGTTTTGCACATCGATGGAGAAAACTCCATCGATGTAAAATGCCCCCATGACCGTCCGGAAACGTCGTGCCGCCACCGCGCAGGAGGTCAAGGCGCTGGGCCATCCGCTGCGCCTGCGCATCCTGCGGTTGTGCCGGGAGCACGAGCTGACCAACAAGGAGCTGGCCGACCGGCTGGGCCGCGACCCGGGCACCGTGCTCTACCACGTCCGCCAGCTCACCGGCGCCGGGCTGCTGGAGCAGGCACCGGTCCGCACCGGCGCGAGTGGCGCGCTGGAAAAGCCGTATCGCCGCGGGACGGATACCTGGTGGCTGGACGGGCCGCTGGTCGACGCCGACACCGAGGAAGCAAGGTCGGCGCCGGTCGTCGCGTTCCAGGAGGAGCTGCGGGAGGCGGGCCCGGAGTCGGTGCGGTGGTACGAGCGGTTCACGTTGCACCTGTCCGAAGAGGAGGCCGCCGAACTGGACCGGCGCATCCTCGAAGTGCTGGACGAGTACGTCGCCACCGATGAGCAGCGGACGGACCGTCCGTTGTACAGCGGGATCTTCCTGCTGCACGAACCGGTTGACTAGCGCGGAGCTCCGTTGAGGGTGGTGGTGGGCGACGGGCGGGCCTAGTGACCGGCTGCCTCCATGGCCATCAGGAACACCGTGAAGAACAACTGACCGGCGGCGATCGAGGCACCGGCCACCGCGGTCCAGTCGAGCCGGTACTCGCGGTCGGTGAGGATGGACGCGGTCGCGCAGGCGATCGCCACGGCGGCCATCGCCACCGAGCCCAGCGGCAGGAACCAGCACAGGACCGCGAGCAGCAAGGACAGGGGGCCGAGCCAGGCGCGACGCCCGGGACGGTCCCGTACCGGCAGCGTTCGCAGGAGGGTCACTGCCTCTCAAGCTACCAGCGCGCTCGCCGATGTCCCCGGGTTTCAAGCGGCGTAGGCACTCAGGAAGGTGTCCACGGCCGCATCCGACACGGCCCGCATTTCCGCGGCGGGGACTTCGCGCGTGCCCAGCCGTGAGCGGGTTTCCAGCGGTCCGGTGAGCAGCGCGAGCAACTGCTCCGAGGCCACCGAAGGATCACCGGAGCGCAGGCGCCCGGCCAGCGAAAGCCGCGCGAGCCGGTCGGCCAGTGCTTCGGCGACCTTGTCCGCGGTCCGGGCCTGCACCAGGTCGATCAGCTCGGGAAACCGCGCTACCTGCCCGTAGGTCAGCCGCCGCAAGGACCGTGAGCGCTCGTCGCAGCACACCTCGACCAGGCGGTGCGCCACATCCTCCAGCGTCGCGCGCAGGTCCTCCCCCGGTTCGCGGAGCCGTTCCACCACCTCGAGGTTGGCCGCCATCACCTCGTCGGCGGCGGCTTCGATGGCGTGGCGGAACAGGTTCTCCTTGTCGCTGAGGTGGTTGTAGACGGTCGGCTTGGCGACGCCCGCCTCCTCGGCGATCTCCTTCACGCAGGCTTCGGCGTAGCCACGGCGGGCGAAAACGGTGAACGCGGCGGCCAGGATCGCTTGCCGCTTGTCGATCCGCCCCCGGGAGGCAACTGTCACGGAGCCAGCATATCCCGGTCCTTGCGAATGAACTGGCATGAACAGTAAGTTGAACCAGTAAGTTCAACCTGGGAGGCAGCGATGATCGTCAACATCCTTCGGTTCAGCTTCAAGGACGGGACCACCGACGCGGAGAAGGACACCGTGCTGAGCGCGATGCGGCGCACCGCTTCGGTGGAGTCGGTGGCGTTTTCGACCGTGGGGCAGGACATCGGCGACCCCGCCGAGGGCTTCACGCACACCTACCTGGCCGCCGTCGCGGACCTGCCCGCGCTGGAGCGGTACATGCACGACCCGGTGCACCTCGAGGGCGACTGGCAGATCCTGCCGCACATCCAGCGCATGTCCGCGGTCCGGCTCTCCGACGACCCCGACCCGGAGCTGAGCGCCAAGGTGATGGCGCTGCACCTGGCCAAGGTCGCGCAGTACCCGGACTGGGGGCAGGCGCTGCAGACCATCCCCGAGGCGCGGATCGCTAACCCGGCCCGCTGAGCCTGCGGTCGCGGTGGGCGGCCATCCGGATCGGCGCGTTGGCCACGCCGAACCCGCGGTAGCCGCCGATGCGCTGCACCACTTCGAAGAACACGCGCTCACCCGCGAGGTCGGTGTAGAAGTGCAGGAATTCGCCGTGCTCGTCGCGGTCGTACAGCACCGATTCGGCCCGCAGCGCGGCCAGCAGGTCCGCGGGCAGGTCGAGGCGGGCTTCGAGGTCGTCGTAGTAGTTGCCGGGGATGTCCAGCAGCGGGGCGCCGAGCGCGCGCATCGCCTTCGCGCTGGCGATCGCGTCGCCGGTGGTGAAGGCGATGTGCTGCGGTTCGCGCACGGCCGGGGCCCATTCGCCGCGGCGCACCAGCGAGGTGTCCAGGGTCAGGCGCACGCCCTGGTGCGCCGCGGCGCGGCTGCGCACCAGGCCGAACGGCGCGGCGAACTCCACCACCGGCTCCAGCCGCAGGCCCAGCACGGACCGGTAGAACAACGCGGCTTCCTCGAACTGGTCGAACGGCTGGGTCAGTGCCACGTGGTCGATGCCGGTGATGCCCGCGAGGTCCTCGGTCTCGCCGGTGAGGTCGAAGTCGGACAGCCAGTCCTCGCTGCCGCAGAAGAACAACTCGGTGGAATCGGGGGCGGCGACCGCTTCCCGGCCACGCGACAACGGCTGTGCCAGGAAGGCCTCGGCACGCCGGGCCGACTGCGCCGGATCATCGCTCTCGACCGCGATGGCGGTGCGCTCACCGCTTTCGTTGACCAGCACCCTGGCGCCGTTCTGCGCCCACAGGCGGACCGGTTTCGTGCGGTGGTGGCCCACACTGGTGAAGCCGAGACCGGCGAGCACCTTCTCCACGTCTTCCCCGGAGGACGCGGCGAGTTCGGCGAAGGCGTGCCCGTGCAACGCCGGCGCGGCGGGCAGGTCGACCAGGCCGAGCGACTCCTGCAAGGCCAGCAGCGACCGCATCGCGTCGACCGCCGCGAGCCGCGGATCGGCCTGCCGGAAGACGTCGTTGAACACCTCCAGCGACAGCGGCCCGTCGTAGCCGGTGGCCAGCACGTGCCCGGTGAACGCGGTCAGGTCGAACTCGCCCTGGCCGGGGAAGAGCCGGTGGTGCCTGCTCCACTGCAGCACGTCCATGGCCAGCCGGGGCGCGTCGGCGAGCTGCACGAAGAAGATCTTCTCGCCGGGGATCGTCCGGATCGCGGCGGGATCGCTGCCCACGGACAGGATGTGGAAGCTGTCCAGGCACAACCCGAGCGCCGGGTGCGCGGCCCGGCGCACGATCTGCCACGACCGCCGGTAGGTGTTGACGAACCGGCCCCACGCCAGTGCTTCGTAGGCGATCCGCAGGCCGCGCTCCCCCGCCAGTTCGGCGAGCGCGTGCAGTTGTTCGGCGGCGAGTTCGTCGTCGTCGACCGCGTCCGGTGAGACCGAGGAGCAGACGAGGATGGTGTCCGTGCCCAGCTCGGCCATCAGGTCCAGCTTGCGCTCGGCCCGCCGCAGGTTGGCGTCGAAGATTTCCGGCGGCACCGCTTCGAAATCGCGGAACGGCTGGTAGAGGTCGATCGACAGGCCCAGATCCGCGCAGTGGCGCCGGATCCCCGCCGGGGACAGCCGTGAGGCGAGCAGGTCGTTCTCGAAGATCTCCACGCCGTCGAACCCGGCCGCCGAAGCGGCCGCGAGCTTGTCCTCCAGCGTGCCGGAGAGGCAGACGGTGGCGATGGCGGTACGGCGCTCAGCCACGGGCGTACACCGCCTTCCCTTCCAGCGCGGCGAGTTCCCGGAAGTGGCGCAGCATGCGCTCGGCGTCCGGCTCGACCCCGGTGAACAGGCGGAACGAGTCGGCGGCCTGCAGCACGACCATGCCGCCGCCGTGCAGCACGCGGCACCCGCGCGCGGCCGCGGCCCGCAGCAGGTCCGTCTCGAGTGGACGGTAGACGATGTCGGCCACCCACAGCTCCGGCCGCAGCGCCGAGGCGGGCACCGGACTGCCCGGGTAGTTCGCCATGCCGGTCGGGGTCGCGTGCACCAGGCCGTCGGCGAACCGCAGCGCGCCGAGGTCGCCGACCACCGCGCGACCGGCGCCGAACCGTTCGCACAGCGCGGAAACCAGGGTGGCGGCACGGTCGGCGTCGACGTCGTGGACGTGCAGCGTGCCGGTGCCCAGCGACAGCAGCGCGTGCCCGACGGCCGCGCCCGCCCCGCCCGCGCCCAGCAGCAGCACCGATTCCATCGCCGCGTCGGGCAGGCCGCGGCTGAGGCTGCCGGCGAACCCGGTGGTGTCGGTGTTGTGCCCGATCGCGCGCCCGCCGTCGAAGACCACGGTGTTGACCGCGCCGAGCGCGGCGGCCTCCGGGGACAGCTCGTCGAGCCGGCCGAGCAGCTGCTGCTTGGCCGGGTGGGTCACGTTCAGCCCGTCGAACCCGGCCAGGCGCGCGGCTTCGAGCACCTCCGCGGCCGGGCGCCCGAGCACGTCGAGGTCCAGGCGGCGGTACAGATAACGCAGGCCGAGCTCGGCCGCCTCCTGCTCGTGCAGGGCCGGGCTCAGCGACGGCCCGATGCCCGAGCCGATCAGTCCGATGAGATAACTGGTCACCACAGGGCCTTCCGGCGTTAATGTACTAACTGGTGAGTTCACTGTAGCCGGACTCCGGCGCCCGGCAAAGGGGCTGCGTTAGAGTGGGGCGTCCGCGAACGAATCGGAGGAAGCCCGGTGGCCGCACCGTCGTCCGACGTCGAGCGGCAGCGGGACAAGGACCGCACCCGCGCCGACATCCTCGCGGTGGCCACCAGCGAGTTCGCCGACAAGGGCTACACCGGGGCCAGGGTGGACGAGATCGCCGCCAGGACCAGCACCACCAAGCGGATGATCTACTACTACTTCGGCGGCAAGGAACAGCTCTACGTCGCCGTGCTGGAACAGGCCTATTCGGCGATCCGGACCCTCGAGCAGCAGCTGGACGTGGAGCACCTCGAACCCGAGGACGCCATCCGCCAGCTCGCCGAGCTGACCTTCGACCACCACGAGGCGCACCCGGACTTCATCCGCCTGGTCAGCATCGAGAACATCCACCGCGCCGAGCACATCGCCCGCTCGGAAGTGCTGTCCGGCCTGGCCAACCCGGCGCTCGACGTGCTCACCCGCATCCTCGACCGCGGCCGCGCCGCCGGCCGCTTCCGCGCCGACGCCGACGCGCTCGACATCCACATGGTGATCAGCTCGTTCTGCGTGTTCCGCCTGGCGAACCGGCACACCTTCAACGCCATCTTCGGCCGCGACCTGCTCGACCCGCAGCGCCGCGCCCACCAGCGCCACATGCTCGGCGACCTGGTCCTCGACTACCTGACCAACACCCCCACCTGACCCACCCCACCCCGAACGTGAGTTTCGGCTTCCCGAGCGCGTGGTTCACGCGCCCGAACGTGGGGTTCGGCTTCCCGAGCGCGTGGTTCAGATGCCCGAACGTGAGGTTCGCAGACGGCCGAGTCGCACGTTCAGGAAGCCGAACTACGCACTCAGGCACGCGAGTCTCACGTTCAGGTAGGCGAGTTACACACTGGGGTAGGCGAGTTCCACGCTGGGGTGCGCGAGTTCGGCGTTCGCACTGGGGAAATCGGCTCTTGACATCGGGCGGCTCGTTGTCCAGCCTGTGTTAACTAACTAGATGGTTCATAGCTGACCCGCTGTGTCTGAGCAACGGAGCACGGACTTCAGGAGCCCCCATTGACCCCGACATCCGCACCGGGCATGCCGCGCAAGGCCGCGGTGGCCGCCTGGATCGGCAGCGCGCTCGAGTACTACGACTTCTTCATCTACGGCACCGCAGCGGCACTGGTGTTCAACAAGATCTTCTTCCCCGCCTCCTCCCCCGCCACCGGCACGCTGCTCGCGCTGGCCACCTTCGGCGTCGGCTACCTGGCCCGCCCGATCGGCGCGGTGATCCTCGGCCACGTCGGTGACCGCTTCGGCCGCAAGAAGGTGCTGGTCTTCACGCTGCTGCTGATGGGCGTGGCGACCTTCGCCGTCGGCTGCCTGCCGACCTACGGCGACGTCGGCGTGCTCGCGCCGATCCTGCTGGTCGTCCTGCGCCTGATGCAGGGGTTGTCCGCCGCGGGCGAGCAGGCCAGCGCGAACTCGATGTCGCTGGAGCACGCCCCGCACGACCGGCGCGCCTTCTACACCAGCTTCACGCTCAGCGGCACCCAGGCCGGGCAGATCCTGGCCACCGCGGTGTTCCTGCCGATCGCCGCGATGCCCGAGGACCAACTGCTGTCCTGGGGCTGGCGCCTGCCGTTCTGGTGCAGCGCGCTGGTCGTGGTGGTCGGGTTCGTGGTGCGGCGCAAGCTCGACGAAACCCCGGTGTTCGAACGCGCCGAGGTCGCCAAGCTGCCGGTCGCGGTGCTCTTCCGCGACCACTGGGCCGACGTGCTCCGCGTGGTCGTCGCGGCCACGATCGCTTCGGTCAGCACGATCTTCACCGTCTACGCGCTCAGCTACGCGGTGAACACCGTCGGACTGGAACGCACGCCGATGCTGTGGGTCGGTGTGCTGGCCAACGTCCTGGCCCTGGCGGCGATCCCGGCGCTGGCCGGGCTGGCCGACCGGATCGGCCGCAAACCGGTGTTCATCGGCGGCTGCCTCGGCTGCGGGGTGCTGATCTTCCCGTACCTGTGGTCCATCTCGTCCGGGCAGTTCCTGCTGATCTTCCCGTTCGGCCTGCTGCTGTTCGGCGTGGTCTACAGCGGGGTCAACGGGGTGTGGCCGGCGTTCTACGGCGAGATGTTCAGCGCGCGGGTGCGGTTGTCCGGGATGGCGATCGGCACCCAGATCGGCTTCGCCGTGGCCGGGTTCGCGCCGAGCGTGGTGGCCGCCATCGGCTCCGGCAAGGACGACTGGCTGGGCGTGGCCATCTTCACCGCGGCCGTGTGCCTGCTCGCCGCCGGTGCCGCGGCCACCGCACGCGAAACGCACCGTGTGCCGACGGAACAACTGGGGGTGAACGAAACGGGCGGGTCAGCCGTAAGTAGGGATAACACAGGCGAGCTCGGTTCCCCGGCCCCGGACGACAGGTTGCCCGATGTCATTACACCACCTGCGCACCACGACACTCGACCCCAGACCCCTGGGCGATGACTGGCGGCACACCGTCGCCTTCTACCAGCACTGGGTTCCCGACCGCACCATCCTGGAACTCGGCGCGAACCCGGACGGCCCGGCCCGCGCGCTGGCCGCGGCGGGGTTCACCGTGTTCGTCGTCGACGACTCCCCCACCGCGATCGAGTACGCGGCGAGCATGCCCGGCGCGGAATCGGTCTACTTCGTGCACGCCGACCTGCGGCGCGAGTGCCTGGAGGACGTCTTCGGCGCGGTACTGGTCGAACCGTCGGCACTGGCGCAGCTCTACACCCTGCGTGCCCAGATCGAGCTGCTGATGACCGCCGCCGATCACATCGTCGACGACGGGGTGGTGATCATCGAAACGCCCACGATGCCCGTGCAGCTCGGGCACTACCACCGGACCGCCGAGTTCCCGCCGCTGGCGGAGCTGGACATCATGGCGGGCACGGCGGACCTGCGCCTGCTGCACCGGACCGGCGGCTTCGGCGGCAGCCGGACGCTGTCGGTCTACGGCCTCGGCCTGTGACCGGGGTTCGCACCGGGAATCCCGGTGCGAACCCCGGAGTCCGGCCGGGTGGATTTCCGGCCCAGCAGTTGCCGAGCTCGCCGTCAGCCGCGACACCCGGGCGATCGGAGCGGCCGCGCCACCGTGTGCGTTCAGCCGCGCGCGGGATCGGCCCGGCTGCCGCCTCGGGTTTGCGGGAGCGGGAACTCCGAGTCGTGCGGGATTTCGCCGTTGTAGTGCTTGGTCACCGACGACCCGACCAGGTTGTACTCCTTGGCCATCCCCGCCCGGTGCAGTTGTGCCTGCACGTCGTCCTTGATCTCGACGCCGCCGATCTCGATGGCCTTCCCTTCCTTGACATCCCAGTTGTAGCGGTCGAACACCTGCGTCCGGTGATCGACCTCGACCCGGGGCGGCAGGCCGGGGTGCTTGGGCGGCTGCACCGTCGCCACCCCGGTCACCGAGTAGTTCAGTCCGGCGGTGGCGAAGTACCAGTTCTTGCTCATCTGCTCAGTGACGTAGAAGCCCTTCCATTTCGTCGTGAAACTCACCGGCCGGCCGTAGGTGCCGTTCGCCTGTGCCTGCGCCACGATGGTTTTCAGTTCTTTCGCGGTCGTCGCGTCGACCGCCTGCCGGAACTGCGGGACGTCGCGCATGAGCTCGTCGGGACTCATCTTCAGGTCGTCGCCGGAATTCGCGAGGTAGTGCCGCAGGTGTTTGGCGGCCTGGGTCCACCCAGCGCTCTCCGCCGCGATGGCCGCGTGGAGCAGCAGCGATTTCTTGAGGTAGGCGTCGGCGCTCTTGCCCGCTGCCCCGTACGGCCCCGACCCGTCGCCGTACTGCCCTGGATACGGTGGCATGCCTGGGATCGCGGTCTTGCCCTGCGCCGCTCCGGCGTTCGCGGCCGCGGCCAGTGTGGTGGCGCCGCCGTCGCCGATCTTGCCCTGGCCGGTTTTGTCCAGCAGCCCGGCGAGGTCGTCGTCGAGCTGTCTGGCGAAGTCGAGGATCCGCCGTACCCGGTCCTTGAGCTCGGCTTTCATCTCGGCGCGCTCGGCCATCACGGCCTTGAGGTCGTCCTTGGGCCCGCACGCCCACCCGGCGTCATCGACCTCCCCCGCGTCGGTGACCGTCATCTGGTGCTTGCGGGCCAGTGTCTCGACGGTCTCGACCGCGGTGCGCAGTGCCGCCATGCCGTCCGCGCAGGCCATCAACCCGGTTCGGACCGCGTTGACCTCGGCGACCTGGTGCTCGAGCCTGTCGGTGAACGCGGCCAGCCCCTCCTTGGCGGAGTCCGCGGCGGGGCCGAACCAACCCGGTGGCGTGGCGGCGGCCTTCAGCTCGTCGGCCAGCGCGAGCACCTGGTCGCCGCGCTTCTTGAGCGTCTGCTCCGCGTCGTCCAACGGGTCCGGCTGCCATTCCCGGACATTCCAGTAACCGATCATCGTCCTGTCCCCTTCAGCACCTCAGCACCTCAGAACCTCAGCACCTCAGTGCCGCCTTGGCCGCCTCTTCGTCGGTTTCGTAGAGTTTCTTGGCGTTCAGCAGTTTCTTGGCGTGATCGCGCGCTTCCCGGCCATACGTGGCGACCTCGGTGCGCCAGGTGGTGCCGAGCGTGCCCGCCGAGGCCGCCGTGCGGCTGCCGGGCATTCCCTTCGGCAGCGTGGACAAGGCGCCGCCCAGGTCGATTCTCGCCAGCTGCTCGCCGAGGCTGTCGGCCGAGTCACCGGCCTTGCCGAGCGCCTCGAGCGTGACTTCGTAGCCGGACATCCCATGCTCCCCCGCGGTTCCTGCCTGCCCCGTCGACCACAGGTTAGGAGGCGGCGCGGCACGCGGTGGCGGCCGTTCAACCCACACTTTCCTGACCGCGACCGGTGTGCGCGGCGTCTTCGGCGAGTATCAGGTAGGCGCTGGCTGTCCAGGTGTACGCGCGGTCGCGTAGTCCCTCGCCGGTCAGGGCGTCGAAGTTCTCGGCGAAGCCCGATTTCTCGCACGTGGCTCGGAAGCGCGCGCTGACCTGGTCGGCGAGTTCCGCTGCGCCGCCGCGGCGCAGGCCGTCTTCGATCAGGATGGTGGCCGGCGCCCACACGGGGCCGCGCCAGTATCCGTCCGCCTCGTAGTACGGCGAGCTCGGCAGTTCGGTGGCCAGTCCGACGGAGGTCAGGTGCGCCGAGATTCCCGCGCACAGCTGATCGAACACCTGGCGAGGCAGGTGCTCCCCCAGCACGACGGGCATGAGGTCGAGCAGGCTCGCGCTGGGCCGGACCGTGCCGGTCAGCAGGCCGCGGCTGACGAATCCGGTGCCGTCCCACAGTTCGGCCAGCATCGCGGCGAGCAGGTCGTCGGCTCGCTCGTCCCACCGAGCGGACGGTTCGCCCAGCTCGGCGGCCAGCGTGGCGAGTTCCTTCATCTGCAGTACGAGGAAGGCGGCGAGGTCGGCCGACTGGACGAGGCGTTCTTCGCGGAACACCGTGGAGTTGTCCCAGCCGCTGTCGTTGCCGTGTTCGTAGTGCGGGAGGTCGTGGCCGGGTGCTCGCCGGTGGTCCAGCCAGAAGGAGGTCAGGGCCGCGAGTTGCCGGTAGGCCCGCCGGGCGTCGGGGAGGCCGCCGGGGAGGCGTTCGCGCAGCCGGGTGAGGGCCAGGCCGTGGATGGGTGGTTTGACGAAGTTGCGGAGCACTTCCGCGTGGGTGATCGAGTCCGGTAACGCGCCTTCGGTGTCCTGGTGGTCGAACACCACCTGGAACTGGTCCCAGGCCAGCCCGGGTGCGCCAGGGGCCAGTGCCAGTGCGTTGAAGCAGTGGTCCCAGCTCCAGACCTTGTCCATCCAGTGTTTCGACATGAGCACGGCCGGGCGGGTGACGAACCCGGCGGGATCCACCGTGGCGGAGAAGAGGACGTAGCAGGCCAGCTCGGCGGCCGGGGTCCGGTCGTCGCGCCAGGGCGCCACGGCGTCGGCGAACCGGGTGAAGGTGTCGCGTGCGGCGGTGACCGCGCCCGGGAAGTCCGTTGTGGACTCGAACGGTGGCCGCACGGTGCCGAGCTCCTCGATCACCAGTTCCCACGAGCCTCCGTCCTCTCCTGCGACGACCATCCGGTCGGCCACGCCGAGTTCCTGTTCCCCGGCCCGGCTGGACTGTCCGGAGAGGACAGTCACGCGAAAGCGGTGCCCGGTCTCGTAGGAGGTGAACACGGCGCCACCGGCGGGGTCGGCGAAGAAGTACGTGCCGGTGAACGGGGTCAGGGTGGGTCGCGTGGCGCTGATCCGCATCCCCATACCGGTTCCGGAGATCCGCAGTGTGTCCGGGGCCGAGAACACCGCGGCGACCCGCGTGTCCCCGGCACTCCACGTGAGCACCGCCGGTTCGGCGGTGATCACGGTGGTCGCGCGGTTCCCGTCCAGCACGGGGACGAGGGACAGCACCGGGTGCATGCCGTTGCGATGGGACACCAGGTGCACGTCGTCGGCGTAGGTCGCCGGCCCCACCACGGGTGAGAGACCGAACCAGGCGCCGGACCGGCTGAAGGGGATTTCGTACACCGAGAACTCGGTGGCCACAATGGACTCCTTTCAGTCCTTGACGGCACCGGTGGTGATGCCGGCAGCGACATAGCGCTGGGCCACCACGAGGAGCACGGTCGCGGGCACGGACGCGACCACGGCGGTGGCCATGATGGAGTTCCACTCCTGGTTGTTGTTCCCGATGTAGCGGTAGATGCCCAGGGTCAGCGGCTGCAACCGGCCGCCCGCGTCCAAGGTGGCCGCGAAGACGAAATCCGACCACGCCCACAGGAACGAGAACAACGCCGCGGTCACCAGGCCGTTGCGGCTGGCGGGCAGCACGATCGAAAAGAACGAGCGCCACGGCCCGGCGCCGTCGATCCGGGCGGCCTGCAGCAGTTCGCCGGGCACGGACGCCATGAAAGACGTGAGGATCAACACGGCGAACGGCACCGCGATGGTCGAGTCGGCGAAGATCAGCCCCCACACCGTGTTGGTGATACCGAGGCTCACGTAGACGCCGTAGAAGCCCAGCGCCATGATGATGCCGGGGATCATCTGCGCGACCAGCAGGACGAAACCGAGCAGGTGCCGTCCCCGCGGGCGGAGCTTGGCCAGCGAGTACGCGGCGGGCGCGGCCAGCACCAGGGTGAGCACAACCGTGCCCAGCGCGACGAGCAGACTCGTGCCGAAGTACGGCAGCTGCTCGCGCAGCACCCGCTGGTATCCCTCGATCGTCGGGGCGGACGGGAACAGGCTGGGCGGGGATTTCCGCATGTCGCTCGCGGGCGTGAGCGAGACGTTGACCATCCAGTAGACCGGGAACAGCATCACCGCGGTCAGCAGCAGGCCGACGACGGTGCGCCACGACCAGCGCCTCATGCCGGCTCCTGCCTGCGCTGCAGCCGGAGGTAGAGCAGTCCGGCCACCAGGGCGATCAGGATGAGCACGTTGCCCACCGCGGCGCTGGGCCCGAACCGGGGCAGCAGGTTGCCGAACCCCAGCTCGTAGGACCAGGTGGCCAGGGTGGTGGACGAACCGCTCGGCCCGCCCTTGGTCATGATCCAGATGATGTCGAACACCTTGAGCGTGTAGACCAGGCCGAGCAGGAGCGTGATCGCCGAAACCGGGCGCAGCATGGGGAAGGTGATGCGCCGGAAGGTCTGCCAGCCGCTCGCGCCGTCCAGCGCCGAGGCTTCGTAGACCTCGCGGGGGATGTTCTGCAGTCCGCTGTAGAGCACGACCAGGTTGAACGGGATGCCGATCCAGATGTTGGCGATGGTCACCGACACCAGCGACCAGCCGGGCGAGGTCAGCCAGTTGACCGGCGCCACGCCCACGGTTCCCAGTACCGCGTTGACCAGCCCGGACTCGCTGTTGAGCAGCCACGCCCAGGTGGATGCCGACACGATCAGCGGGAGCAGCCAGGGCACCAGGAACAGTGCCCGCAGGGTGGCCGACAACCTGAAGCCGCGCGCGAAGAACACCGCCATCGCCAGGCCGATCGTGTACTGGAACGCCAGCGAGACGACGGTGAACAGGACTGTGTTGACCAACGCCGTCCGGAACGCCGGGTCACCGAATACCGCGGCGTAGTTGGCGAACCCGATCAGCGGCGCACCGCCGTGGACGAACGTGCGGGCGGTGTGGTCGCGGATGCTCAGGTCGAGGGTGGTGAACAGCGGGTAGGCGTAACACACCACCAGGTAGGTGACCAGGGGCACCAGGAACGCCCACCCGACGAGTTGCCTGGCGACGAGCTGTGACCGCACCTGCACCTACTTCGCTGACGCCGCAGCGGCTTGGGCGTCAGCGAGCGCGGCCTCCGGCGTCTTCGACCCGCTGAGCGCGGCCTGCACGGCACCCCACAGCGGCTGGGAGATCCGCGGGTAACGGGTACCGAGATCGTCGCCGGTGCGGCTCTTCGCACCCTTCACCGCCTCCACCCACACAGCCAGTTCCGGTTGCGCGGCAACCTGTTGCTGCTGCACCGAAGGCACCGCCGAGACGTAGGTCAACGCGGTGTCGGTGGCCATGACCTTGTCCGGGCCGGTCAGGCAGGCGGCGATACGACCGGCCTTCGCCTCGGTGTCCCTGTTGTCCTGCGCGGTGACGGTGACGAACTCACCACCGGCCGGCGCCGGTGCGGCCGCGCCGTTCCGGCCCGGGATCGGGATGACGCCGTATTCGAAGCCGGCCTTCTTGGCGTTCTGCAGCTGCCAGGTGCCGTTCTCGGCGAAGGCGTACTCACCGGTGGCGAACTCCTGCCAGCTGGTGGTCTGGGTGTTGTTCACCACCGAATTCGGCGCGTGACCCGTGTCCAGCCAGGACTTCCACAGCGAAAGCGCCGAGACCGCGTCCACAGAGGATAGTTCGGTCAAGTTCGCGCCGGCGCCCCAGAACCACGGCAGGAACTGGAAGGTTCCCTCTTCGGTGCCGATCGCGGAGAACGTGATGCCCTTCTTGCCCGCTGCTTTCACCTTGACCAGTGCCGCGTCCAGAGACGCCCAGTCCTTGACCGATGCCGGGTCGACACCGGCGGCGGTGAGCACGGCCTTGTTGTAGTAGAGCGCCAAGGTGTTGGCACCGATCGGCACGCCGTACCCCTGGCCGCCCTGGACGCCGGCCGACACCAGGTTCGGCGAAGCCTGCGAGGCGTCCAGCCCGACGTCCTGGTTCGCTTTGAGCACCCCCGCCTCCGCGAGGGTGGACACCACCGGGTTGTCCAGTACCAGCACCTGGGGCGCGGTGCGTTGCTGCGCGGCGAGCAGGACCTTGGTGGTCAGGTCGGTGGTGTCGTAGGCCTGGCGCTCGATCTTCACGCCCGCCTCGGCTCCGCACTCGTCGATCACCTTCGCCCACGCGGAGCCGGCGTCGAACTGCGGGTACGGGTCCCAGACCGAGAAGGTTCCCGGCGTGCCGGTGTCACCGGCCTCCGGTGCCGGAGAACACGCTGTCAGGGTTGCCACCAGGCCGGCCGCGGCCAGCGCCGCCGGGAATCGTCGGGAGATCGGTGCGCCCTGCATGGTGATCCTTCCTGCCGGTTTCGCGGACGACGCTCATCGAACCGGTTCGATGGGAGGGAAGCCGGGCCAACCTAAACCGGGGAACCGGCTGTGCGCAAGAGGGGATGTCCTACGATGAGCATCGGTCGAACCGGTTCCCAGAATGGGCCGGAGACGGGAAGCGGGCATGAACATCGGGGAGATCGCCAGGCGGGCCGGGGTGTCGCGGAGCACGGTGTCCTACGCCCTGAGCGGGAAACGGCCGGTGTCCACCGCGACCGTGCGCAGGATCAACGACGTCATCGCCGAACTGGGCTACCGGCCCAACGCGAGCGCCCGCGCACTGGCCGAGGGGCGTACCCGCACGTTCGGTTTGGCGATACCGCCGGCGAGCGCCCGGCTGACCGACGTCCAGCTGGAGTTCGTGGCCAGTGTCGTCGAGGCCGCCGCGGTCCACGACCACGACGTGCTGCTCTCGCCCAGCGGCGGTGACCACGACCGGTCCTTCGAGCGGATCGTCACCGGGCGCCGGGTCGACGGTGTCATCCTGATGGAGATCCTGCTGGCCGATCCCCGGGTCGAGCGGCTCAGCCAGGCCGGGCTGCCGTTCGTCACGATCGGTCACGTCGAGCACCCGGGGGCGTCCTCGTGGGTCGACGTCGACTACGCCGGGCTGATCAGCCGCTGCGTGCACCACCTCGCCGACC
Organism: Amycolatopsis magusensis; assembly: GCF_017875555.1. Taxonomy (GTDB): domain Bacteria; phylum Actinomycetota; class Actinomycetes; order Mycobacteriales; family Pseudonocardiaceae; genus Amycolatopsis; species Amycolatopsis magusensis. Next base: position 6,970,229 of record NZ_JAGGMS010000001.1, read on the forward strand.
TCGGGCACCAGCACGTCGTGCTGATCAACCGCTCCGACGAGCTGGTCGCCGCCGGTTACGGTCCGGCCCTGCGCTCGTCAGCCGGGTTCTTCGAGGCAGCAGGCCGGTGCGGCATGACCGCGCACAACGTGTGCTGCGCCGACGAGCCCGCCGCGGGCCTGGCGTGTTTCGAGCAGATCCGCGCGCGCTGGCCGGAGGTGACCGCGGCGGTGACGATCAACGAGGCCGCGCTGCCCGGCGTGCAGCGCGCACTCCACCGCGCCGCACTCGACGTACCGCGGGCCTTTTCCCTCACCGGGGTGATCGCCGACCGGCTCGCCGAGGACTTCCACCCGCCGCTGACCGCCGCGGACGTCCCTGCCGGGGAAATGGCCCGCCTGGCCGTGGACCTGCTGCTGGAGCAGATCAACGACCCGTCCGCCACGCCACGCAGCGCGATGCTGGCCCCGGCGATCACCCTGCGGTCGAGCACCGGGGCCGCTCGGCGGGGCTAGCTCGCCGAACCGGTTCGACACCACCGGCTCTTGCCTTCGGGCGTTCGTCACGCGTAAATTCAGCAGCTCCGATCGAACCGGTTCGACTCCTGCCGTCCCCGACCTGCTCGGAGTACCCCCCATGGTTCAACGGCGAACTGTCAGAACTGCCAGAACTGTCCAGCTGCGTCGCGGCATCACCGCGTTCCTCACCACCGCCGCGACGGTCATCACGCTCGCCGCGCCGGTTCAGGCCGCGAACGAGTCCATCAGCGTCGACTTCTCCGTCACGGGTGGCTCCCCCACCCACCGGGCTTCCGGCTGGATCTACGGCATGACCGAGAACGCCTCGGGACCTGCCGACCACTTCTACCGTGACGTGAAGTTCCGGGCCATGCGTGCCGGTGGCGCACAGCTCGACAGCCCGGGCGGCTGGGTGTCGGGCCGCTACGACCGCCGGTGGAACGCCACCCGCGCCCAGCTGCTGCGCACCCGGTCGCTGGGCGGCGAATTCGTCCTGCTCGTGCACGACCTGTGGGGCGCCGACGGCTACCCGATCTCCCGCTTCCCCGGCGACAACGGCAACTGGGCCGACTACGACGACTTCCTCACCCGCCTGATCGACGACGTACGGGCCACGGGCGCCCCGGTGCACTGGGACCTGTGGAACGAGCCCAACCTCGGGTTGTTCTGGAACCGCCCGCAGAGCCAGTACTTCGAACTGTGGCGGCGCACCCACCAGCGCGTCCGGGCCGCGTTCCCCGCCCAGCTGATCGTCGGCCCGAGCTGCGCGTGCGTCCCGTCGACCACCCACGCGTGGTGGAACCAGTACCTCGACTTCATCCGCGCGAACAACGTGATCCCCGACATCATCAGCTGGCACTCCCTGCCGGGCGACCCCGTGGCGAACGCCGCGGCCGCGAACTCCACTTTGGACTCACGCGGCATCCCGCACCCGCGTCCCTACCAGATCAACGAATACGGGGCACCCGAGGAACAGAATCCCGGCGACGGCTCCTGGTACATCGCCAGGCTGGAGCGAGCCGGGGCCGACGGCCTGCGCGCCCACTGGGGAGGCGGCGGGAACCTGCACAACGACCTCGCGAACCTGCTCGTCCGCAACTCGGCGGGAGTGCACCAGCCGAAAGGCGAATGGTGGGTCTACCGCTTCTACGGCTCACAGACCGGCCAGATCGCCTCCGTCACCCCCAGCCCGGCCTACGACGGGTTCGCCACGAAGACGACCGGGGTCGCGAAGATCCTCGTCGGCGGTGGCGGCACGACCGGCAACATCGCAGTCGACCTCCGGCGGCTGGACACCACCACCGGCATCGTGCAGAACGACCAGGTACGCGTGATCGCCCAGCGCATCCCCCACAACGGCGGCGCCGCGGTCCAGGGCCCCGAAACCATCCTGAACTCGGTCGTCACCCTGTCCGGCAACGCCACCACGGTCAACCTGCCCCACACCAACGCCGACGACACCTTCACCATCACGCTCCAGTCCCCTTCGGACACCGGGTTCCAGTCCGTCGCCGCCGTCCAGCACTCCCAGCAGTGCCTGGACAACACCGGCTCGAGCACCGCCGACGGCAACCGGCAACAGCAGTTCCCCTGCGAGGGCGGCGACCAGCAACTGTGGAACTTCCGCCCGGTATCCGCGGTTTCCGGCACCTACACGGTGGTCAACCAGCAGACCGGCAAGTGCCTGGACGTCAGCGGCTCCGCCACCACCGACGGTGCCGCCGTCCAGCAGCGAAGTTGTCTCACCGGAGCCGCGAACCAGGAATTCACACTCCGGAAGGTCACCTATTCCGGCAACAACCCGCACGACTTCCAGCTCGTCGCCCGACACAGCGGCAAATGCGTCGACGTCAGCGAGATTTCCACCGCCGCGGGCGCCCCGGTCCACCAGTGGACCTGCAACCCCATCAACCAGGGCAGCCCGCTCAACCAGACCTGGCGACTCTGGGGCCGCTAGCAATGCGGCCATCCGATCGCCGAAGCCGACCTTCCCGAGGAGCAGGACAATGAGGTTCTCCCCCGATCCGCGGCCGGGCTGGCGCACGCGAGCGGCGCGGTTGGCGGCGGCACTGGCCATGGTGCCGGCGGCCACGCTGCCGTGGCCGGCGCCCGCACCGGCATCGACACCCCCATCGACACCGGCGGCAGGCACCGGGCCGTGCGACATCTACGCCGCGGGCGGCACGCCCTGCGTGGCCGCGCACAGCACGGTGCGGGCGCTCTACGGCTCCTACGACGGAAACCTGTACCAGGTCAGACGATCCTCGGACAACACGAGTACCGACGTCGGTGTGCTCGCCGAGGGCGGCGTGGCCGACGCGACGACCCAGGACTCGTTCTGCGCCGGCACCTCGTGCGTCATCACGGTCGTCTACGACCAGTCCGGCCGCGGGAACGACCTGTGGTACCAGGGGTCGAGCGTGGTGCCGGGCTCGAACCAGAGCAAGCCCGCGAGCGCGACCTCCGAGTCGCTGGCGGTCGGGGGCAGCAAGGCGTACTCGCTCTACATCAACCCCGGCAACAGCTACTGGCGCGACGGCCACCTGACCGGGGTGCCGACCGGCAGTGCGCCGGAAGGCATGTACATGGTGACCAGCGGCACGCACGTCAACAACGGCTGCTGCTTCGACTACGGCAACAGCGAAACGACCAGGAGCGCCGACGCGGCCGGCGCGATGGACGCGATCAACTTCAGCACGCAGTGCTGGTTCGGCGGTTGCTCCGGCACCGGTCCGTGGGTCCAGGCGGATCTGGAATGGGGGCTCTATCCCGGCGGGAGCCAGTCCTGGAACCCGAACCAGCGGGCGTTCCCCCACCGGTTCGTCACCGCGACGCTGAAGAACAACGGCACGACCCGGTTCGCGATCAAGGGCAGCGACGCGCAGTCCGGCAACCTGTTCACGCTGTGGGACGGCGCGCTTCCCCCCGGCTACAGCCCGATGAAGAAGCAAGGGGCGATCATCCTCGGCAGCGGCGGCGACTGCTGCAAGCCCGGCGGTGGCGCCAACCTCAGCGCCGGCACCTTCTACGAGGGCGCCATGGTCGCGGGCTACCCGTCCGACGCGACCGAGGACGCGGTGCAGGCCAACATCACCGCGGCCGGCTACACCAGCGGCGGCACCAGCCCGGCCGGGGCGGTACGCGCGGTGGGCGCGGACAAGTGCCTCGACGTGCCGAACACGTCAGCCGGTACGCAGGCGCGGATCTGGGACTGCGGCGGCGGGGCTGGCCAAACCTGGACGCGCACCCCCTCGGGCCAGCTGACCGTGTACAGCGGCGGCGACACCCGCTGCCTCGACGCCAACGGCCAAGGCACCACCTCGGGCACCAGCGTGCTCATCTGGTCGTGCAACGGGCAGGCCAACCAGCAGTGGAACGTCCACGCGAACGGCACGATCACCGGCGCGCAGTCCGGGCTGTGCCTGGACGTGTCCGGGGCGTCCACCGCCAACGGGGCCCTCGTCCAGCTGTGGACCTGCCACGGCGGCGGCAACCAGCAGTGGAACCTGAGCTGAGCCCGCCCCTCCCCCTGCCATGGAGGCACCCCATGAGACACAAGTTCCCGCCGTCGCTCCGCCGGCTCCTGTGCGTGCTGACCACAGCGGTCCTGGCGGCGGCGGGCCTGCTCGTCAGCGCGTCACCCGCCAGTGCCGAAACGAGCCAGTTCCGGGGCATGAACTGGGCTCGGAAAGGCGACAACTTCACGACCGGCACCCTCGTCCTCGACGGGTTGAGCGGGTCCGACAGCTACGCGACCGTCCGGGCCAAGGCCGACGCCGTCTACACCGGCATGGCGGACCTGCTCGGCGTGAACACCGTCCGGCTGCCCGTCAACACCCACACCGTCGGCTCGTCCTGGTGGAACGCCTACCGCGGCGCCATCGACGCCGCGGCCGACCGCGGGTTCAAGGTCATCCTCGCCTACTGGGAGGACGGCGCCGCCTCGGGTGGCCGGGTCACCAACACGGCCGCCTTCAACTCTATGTGGGACACCGTGGTCGCCCAGTACGGCGGCAACGGCCTGGTCCACTTCGAACCGATGAACGAACCCCACGGGTACGGCGCGAGCGAATGGCTGACCTTCGCCGCCAACTGGATCAACGCCCGCCCGTCGATTCCGCGGGGCCGCATCCTGATCGGCGGCACGGGTTTCAGCCAGGACCTCCGGCCGGTGTGCGATGACAGCCGGTTCACCGGCACCCTGCTGTCGTTCCACTTCTACACGTTCTTCTACGGGCAGCACGACTACGCGGGCTGGCGCGACCTCGCCGAGACCCGCCTGGGCAACTGCGCTTCCCGCGCGGTCGTGACCGAGTTCGGTGCGCCGATGGACACCGGTCTCGATTACGGGAACCCGAACAGTTCCGACAACTTCGTCCGGTACGTGCGCGCCCTCACCGACACGATGCGCGCGCACGGCATGGGCGGGACCTACTGGCCCGCGCTCGGCGGCAAGGTCACCGCCGGGCAGAACCACGACTGGTATTCCCTGTTCGCCCTCCAGGGCAGCGGCACCGCTCTCTCGCTGAGCATTCGCAACGCCAGCGGCGCCGACCGGCTCCGGCACGCCTGGGGCGATGACGGGGGCCCCGGCGGACAGGTCGCCCCCGTCACGAACCGGAACTCAGGCAAGTGCGTCGACGTGGTGAGCGCCTCGAGCAGCGACGGCGCCGAGATCATCCAGTGGGACTGCCACGGCGGGGCCAACCAGCAGTGGGAAGCACGCTCCGCGGGCGACGGCTACGTCCAGCTCGTCTCCCAGCATGCCGGTAAGTGCCTCGACGTCGACGGCGCTTCGACCGCCGACAACGCCAGGGCGATCCTCTGGTCGTGCCACAGCGGGCCCAACCAGCAGTGGCAGCTGCGCGACACCGGCGGCGGCTACCTGGAGCTCGTCGCCCGCCACTCCGGCAGGTGCCTGGAGGTGATCGGCGCCTCGACCGCGAACGGCACCCGGCTCCAGCAGACCGGCTGCCAGGGCGCGACCAGCCAGCAGTGGAGCCGCTGACTCGACCGAAGCCGGGGAGAACACCTCAACCGCCCTCGGCCGACCGGCGCAGTTCCGCCTTGCGGATCTTGCCGGATCCGGTGCGGGGCAACGCGTCGACCACTTCGAAGGTCACCGGGATCTTGTACTTGGCGAGCCTGCCGAGCAGGAACTCCCGCAGGTCCTGCTCGGCAACTTCGTGGTGGCACACCAGGAAGGCCTTGCCCACCTCGCCCCACTTCGGGTCCGGCACGCCGATCACGGCCGCTTCCGCGACGGCCGGGTGTTCCTGGAGCGCCGCCTCCACTTCGGCCGGATAGACGTTCTCGCCGCCGGAGACGAACATGTCCTTGAGCCGGTCGATGATGTGGAAGTGCCCGTCCGCGTCGACCGTGGCGATGTCGCCCGAGCGGAACCAGCCGTCCTCCGTGCGCGCGGCCGCGGTCGCCTCGGGGTTGTTCCAGTAACCCGGCGATACGTTGGGGCCCTTGAGCAGCACCTCACCGGGCTCGCCCGGCGGAGCGTCCACTTCGGCGTCACCGAAGAACACCGCGACCCCGGCCGAACCCGCCTTGCGCAGGCTTTCCCCCGCTTCCAGGAAAGTCCCGCCCGGCGCGGTCTCGGTGAGCCCGTAACCCTGGCAGAACACCAGGCCGCGGTCCTGGTAGGTCCGCACGAGCGCGAGCGGCACCGAAGCACCGCCACACAACAGCGTCCGCAACGAGGACAGGTCCGCCGTGTCCCAGCGCGGCGAAGCGGCCAGCGAGGCGAACATCGTCGGCACGCCGAACGCCATCGTGACGCGGTGCCGCTCGATCAGGTCGTAACAGGCGTCGACCTCCCACGCGCGGGTCAGCACCGAGCAGCCGCCCTTGATGAACGTGGGCAGCAGCGTCTGCGCGAGCGCCGCGACGTGGAACAACGGCGCGGACACCAGCGTCACCTCGTCGGCGGTGACGTCCACGCCGACGAGCAGGTTGTAGGTGTTCCAGACGAGGTTGGCGTGGCTGAGCATCGCGCCCTTGGGCCGCCCGGTGGTGCCGGAGGTGTAGAGGATCAGCGCGATGTCGTCCGGGCGCACCACGGTGTCGATCTGGGTGGCCGGGGCGTAGGCGGTGTCCGCCGGAACCGCGTCGACGTCCAGTTCCGCCGCGATTTCGGCGTACTCCGGCGCGTGGAGCAGGAGCCGGGCACCGCAGTCGGCCAGCACGTACGCCAGTTCCGGTGCGGTGAGGCGGAAGTTGAGCGGGACGAAGATGGCGCCGAGCCGATGCGCGGCGAACATGGCTTCAGCGAATGACGGGTGGTTCGGCCCCAGGTAGGCGACCCGGTCCCCCGCCGACACCCCGCGCCCGGCCAGGTACGCCGCCACGGAACCGGTGCGGTCGGCGAACTCGGCGTAGGTGGTCGGCCGTCCATCGTGGACGAACGCGGTGCGGCCGGGCGACATCCGCGCCCGCCGCACCGGCCACGTCCCCAGTCCTTCGTCGAGCATGCGTCCTCCCGCCTCAGGAGGCGGGCTCCGGCACCGCGCCCCCGCTCAGATCCTGGCGGCTGGTCTCCTTGAGCGCCAGCACGCACACCACGGTCAGCACGCAGAACCCCGCGATGATCCAGGAGATCGCCGCCGTCCCGGGGCCGCGGCGCAGTTCGGCGAACAGCAGCGGCGCGAACCCGGCGCCGAGACCGGCCAGCTGGTAGCCCAGCGAGGCCCCGGTGTAGCGGTTCTCGGTGCTGAACAACTCGGTGTACAACGCGGCCAGCGGGCCGTACATCATCGGGTGGATCACCGCCTGCCCGATCACCAGCGCGAGGATCAGCAGCGCCCCGTTCCCGGCGGCCACCAGCGGGAACAGCAGGAAGCCGTAGACCGCCATGGCCAGCGCGCCCGCCAGCACGATCGGCCGCCTGCCGAACCGGTCCGATGCCGCCGACCAGCCGAGGATGCCCACCACCGCGCACGCCGACGAGATGGTCAGCGCGTTCAGCACGCTCTGCCGCGCATGGCCTTCCTGCACGCCGTAAGCCACCACGAACGTGGTCAGCGTCGACTGCGCGACGAACGCCGCCAGGCCGACACCCACGCCGAGCGCGAGCACGCGCGGGTACTTGCGGAACACGTCCAGCACCGGAACGCGCTTGCGGCCGTCCTCGCGCACCGCCTGGAACACCGGCGTCTCCTCGACCTTCAGCCGGACGAACAAGCCGACCGCGAGCAGCGCGATGCTGAGCAGGAACGGGATCCGCCAGCCCCAGGCGAGGAACGCCTCCTGGCCGACGATCGCCCCGGTGCCGGTGAGCGCGGCGGTGGAGAGCACCATGCCGCACGGCGCGCCGGCGTTGGTGAAGCTGGCCCACAGCCCGCGCCTGCTGCGCGCGTGCTCGGCCGACATCAGGACCGCGCCGCCCCACTCACCGCCGACCGAGATCCCCTGGATCACCCGCAGCAGCACCAGCCCGATCGGGGCGAGCGCACCGGCCTGCGCGTAGGTCGGCAGCACGCCGATCAGGAAGCTCGCCACGCCCATCAGCGTCATGGTCAGCAGCAGCATCCGCTTGCGGCCGAGCAGGTCGCCGAAGTGCCCGAACAACACCCCGCCCAGCGGGCGCGCCAGGTACCCGGTGGCGAAGGTGCCGAGGCTGGCGATGGTGGCCGCGAACGGCTCGAGCGAGGAGAAGAAGACCTTGTCGAACACCACCGCCGCGGCCGTGGCGTAGAGCAGGAAGTCGTAGTACTCGATCACACTGCCGAGGAAGCTCGACGCGACCGCGCGCCGGAGCTGGACGGGATCGTGCGGTGGGGTCGGCGCGGCCGGGCTCTCGGACATGGCGGAACTCCCTCGTCGTCGGGGGTGCTACCTCTTGCCGTCTGGGTCTGGGTCGGTCCCGGCGAGCCCGAGCAGCTTCGCCGCGTTGTCCTTGAGGATCCGCGGGCGGACCTCGGGCTTGATGTCCAGCTTCGCGAAGTCGGCGAGCCAGCGGTCCGGGGTGATCACCGGGTAGTCCGAGCCGAACAGCACCTTGTCCTTGAGCAGCGAGTTGGCGTAGCGCACCAGCTGCGGCGGGAAGTACTTCGGCGACCAGCCGGACAGGTCGATGTAGACGTACGGTTTGTGCGTGGCCACCGCGAGCGCCTCGTCCTGCCAGGGGAACGACGGGTGCGCGAGGATGATCCGCAGCTCCGGGAAGTCCACCGCCACGTCGTCGACCAGCATCGGGTTCGAGTGCTTGAGGCGGATGCCGCCCCCGCCGGGCACCCCGGCGCCGATGCCGGTCTGCCCGGTGTGGAACAACGCGGGCACGCCGAGTTCCTCGATCGCCTCGTACAACGGGTAGGCCATCGGGTCGTTCGGCGCGAAACCCTGGATGCTGGGGTGGAACTTGAACCCGCGCACGCCGTGCTCGGCCACCAGCCGCCGTGCCTCCCGCACCCCGGCCCGGCCCTTCCACGGATCGACGCTGGCGAACGGGATCAGCACGTCGGCGTGCTCGGCGCAGCTCTGCGCGACCTCTTCGTTCGCGATCCGCGGGTGCCCGGTGGCGTGCTCGGCGTCCACGGTGAACACCACCGCGGCCATCCGGCGTTCGCGGTAGTAGGCGGCCATTTCGGGAATGGTGGGCTGGCGGTGGCCGTGTGCCTTGAAGTAGTCGGCGGAGGCGCCGAGCAGGTCCGGGCTCAGCGACGGGTGGCCGTCCTTCGAGACTTCGGCGTGCGTGTGCACGTCGATGGCGACGAGTTCGCCGAGGTTCACCATGGCCTCCCTGCGGATCGCGCTCCAACATAGGTCGCGCTCGTGACGGGCGTCAAGATTGTGCCCAACAATGATCGACGTCTACGCTGGGGCCGTGACGGCAAGTGATCCCGGCGACTCCGCGCTGAGCTACTCGGCCCGGCCGCAGTCACTGATGTTCAGCTTCCTGGGCCTGCACGTGATGGGCCGGGACACCGCCGTCTACTCGGGCAGCGTGATCGCCGTCTTCGGGCGCGTGGGCATCTCGGAGGAGGCGGTCCGCTCGACGCTGACACGGATGGTCAAGCGGGGCCTGCTCACCCGCCACCGCCGGGGCCGCCGGGTCTACTTCGGACTGACCAGCCGCGCGGCCGGGGTGCTGGAGGACGGCAGCAGGCGCATCTGGCAGACCGGCGCGGTCAACCGCGACTGGGACGGCAACTGGACCCTGGTCGGCTTCTCCCTGCCCGACACCCGGCGCGGCGACCGGCACGACCTGCGCTCACGCCTGGTGTGGGCCGGGTTCGGGCCGCTGCAGAACGGCCTGTGGATCGCGCCGGGCACCAAGGACGCCGCCTCGATCGTCGACGGGCTGGACCTGGCGGACAACGTCAACGTGTTCACCGCGCAGCACGCGAAGCCCACCGAGTCGGCCGACCTGGTCCACCGCGCCTTCGACGTCGACGCCATCGCGACGCGGTACCACGCCTTCCTGAGCCGGTGGGAGCCCGCCGCTCCCCTGCCGTCGTTCCCGGACGACCTGGCGCGGCAGCTGGTCCTGCACACCGACTGGCTGCAACTGGTCCGGCAGGACCCGCACCTGCCCGCCGAACACCTGGCGCCCGACTGGCCCGCCATCCGCGCCGAGCAACTCTTCCACCGGCTGGCCAACCGGTACGCCGAAACCGCCTCCACCCTGGCCACCGAAGTCCTGGACGAAATCCCCCTCCCCCCAAACTGACCCCCCACCCGAACCCCACCCTCATGCACCCGAACCCCACGTTCAGGTAGCCGAGTTCCACACTCGCGCAGCCGAACCCCACGTTCGCGGACGAACCCCACACTCAGGCACCCGAACCACACACCCAAGCCCCCGAACCGCACGTTCAGGCACCCGAACCCCACGCTCAGGTAGCCGAACCCCACGTTGCGGCAACCGAGTTCAACACTCGGGTAGTCGAACCCCACGCTCAGGTTCGCGAGTTCGACGTTCAGGCAGCCGAACTTCACGTTCGGGTAGCTGAGTCCTGCGTTCAGGCAGCCGGATCCGACTTTCGAGTGGCACGGGACTCGCCTGCCCGGATGTCGGACCCGGCCTGCCGAACGCTGGACTCAGCAGTCCGAATGTGGGGTTCGGCTACCCGAACGTGATACTCGGCTGCCTCAACGTGAGGTTCGGCTGCGTGAACGTGCGGTTCGGCTGCGTGAACGTAGAACTCGGGTTTCTGAACGTGTGGTTCGGGTTCCTGGACGTGGGGTTGGGGGTGGGGGCGGGGTGGGGTTATAGGAGGGCGCCTAGTGGGAGGATCAGGAGGATCGCCACTACCGAGATGACCGTTTCCATGATCGACCAGCTTTTCACCGTCTGCCCGACCGACATGCCGAAGTACTCCTTCACCAGCCAGAACCCGGCGTCGTTGACGTGCGAGAAGAACAGTGAGCCCGCGCCGATGGCGAGCACCAGCAGGGCGCTGTGCGCCGGGTCCAAAGTGGCCGCGAGCGGCGCGACGATACCGGCCGCCGAGACCGTCGCCACGGTGGCCGAGCCGGTGGCCAGGCGGATCGCGACCGCGACCAGCCAGCCCAGCAGCAGCGGCGAGAAGTTCGCCCCGGTGGCCAGTTGGGTGATCACGTCACCCACCCCGGCGTCCACCAGCGTCTGCTTGAACCCGCCACCGGCGCCGACGATCAGCAGGATGCCGGCGATCGGCCCGAGCGAGTCGGCCAGCGTGCTCGACATCCGGCCGCGGGTGAACCCGGCGGCCCGCCCGAGGGTGACCATGCCGACCAGCACCGCGGCCAGCAGCGCGACCAGCGGGTCGCCGATGAAGTCGAGCACCCGCCGGAGCTGGTTCTCCTTGTCCAGCAGGATGTCCGCGAGCGCCTTGCCCATCATCAGCACCACCGGCAGCAGGACGGTGCCCACGGTGGCGAAGAAGCTGGGACGGCGGGTGTTCTCCGCGGTGTCCCCCACCGACTCGGGGATCAGGTGCTCGGGTGCCTGCGCGTCCGGCACCAGCCGCGCGGCCAGCCTGCCGAACAGCGGCCCGGCGATGATCACCGTCGGGATCGCGATCAGCACGCCGAAGGCCAGCGTGATGCCGACGTTGGCGTTCAGCGCCCCGGCCGCGGCGAGCGGACCGGGGTGCGGCGGCACCAGGCCGTGCAGCACCGAGAGCCCGGCCAGCGCCGGAATGCCGAGCAGCAGCAGTGGCTGACCGCTGCGCCGCGAGACCAGCAGCACCACCGGGATCAGCATGACCAGGCCGATCTCGAAGAACATCGGCAGCCCGATCAGCGCGGCCACCAGCGCCATCGCCCACGGCAGCAGCTTCGGCCCCGACCGCGAGATGATGGTGTCCACGATCTGCTCGGCCCCGCCGGAGTCGGCGAGCAGCTTGCCGAGCATCGCGCCGAGCGCGATCAGCACGCCGACCGAGGCCACCGTGGAGCCGACCCCGTTGCTGAAGCTCTTGATCAGCTTGTCCACCGGCATGCCCGCGACCAGGCCGAGTACCCCGGAGGACAGGATCAGCGCGAGGAAGGGGTGCAGCTTCAGCTTGGTGATCAGCACGACGATCAGCGCGATCGCCAGCACGGTGGCGCCGAGCAGGCGGAGGTCGTGACCCCCTGCGGCCGCGGCGAGTGTGTTCACGGGTGGTCCTTCCGATAGGCGGTGAACGCGGCTTCCACGAGTTCTTCCGGCGGGGCACCGATGTCCAGGGTGCGGCCTCGCTCGCCCGCGCGCAGCGGACCGAGGTCGGCCAGCTGGGAGTCCAGTAAGGACGGAGGCATGAAGTGCCCGGAGCGGCCGCCGATCCGGGCGGCGAGCAGTTCGCGGGCGCCGTCGAGGTGCAGGAACCAGACGTCACCGCCGCCGCGGAGCACGTCCCGGTACTCGTGCTTCAGCGCCGAGCAGGTGACCACGCCACCGGTGGCGGCGTGGTCGCGCACCCAGCGCGCGATGGCTCTGAGCCACGGCCACCGGTCGGCGTCGGTGAGCGGGACCCCCGAGGCCATCTTCTCGATGTTCGACGCCGGGTGGAACGCGTCCGCCTCGGCGTACTCGACGCCGAAGCGCCCGGCCAGCGCGGCGCCCACGGTGCTCTTGCCCGCGCCCGCCACGCCCATCACCACGATGACCGCCATTCGGTGACCTCCTTGTCCGCGGCAGAGAGTAGACCCAATAGGTACTACTTAATCAAGGGAAAGTACTACTTAATCGAGTCAGTGCGGTACGGTCACCGCATGGCCGACGGGGTGCACTCGAAGATGCTGGACGAGCTGGGCACCGCGATCGCCGGCGGCGAGCTGCCCCCCGGTTCGGTGCTCCGCCTCGAAGAACTCCAGGTGCGCTACGGCGCGTCGCGCACGGTCGCGCGCGAGGTGGTGCGCGCGCTGGAGACCATGCGGCTCACCACGAGCAAGCGGCGGGTCGGGGTCACCGTGCGGGACCACAGCGAGTGGAACCACTACGACCCACGGGTGATCCGCTGGCAGCTCGACGGCCCCGGGCGGCAGGCGGCGCTGCGGACACTGACCGAACTGCGGTCCGCGATCGAGCCGAGCGCGGCCCGGTTCGCCGCCCTGCGCGCCACCCCGGAACAGCGTGGCCAGCTGCGCGCGCTCGGCTCCCGGCTGGCGAGCACGGCGAAGGCGCGTGACCTCGAGACCTTCCTCGGCCACGACATCACCTTCCACGACCTGCTGCTCACCGCCTCGGGCAACCCGATGTTCGGCCAGCTCGCCGCGGTGGTGGCCGAGGTGCTCACCGGCCGGACCGGGCACGGCCTGATGCCGCCGGAGCCGCAGCCGGAAGCCGTGGCGCTGCACCAGGAGGTCGCGCTCGCGGTCGACCGCGGTGAGCCCGACCGGGCCGAGCGCGCCATGCGCGACATCGTCATCCAGGCACGGGACGAAATGGCGGACCTGCTCGGCTGAGCGGACTAGGGTCGGCGCATGCGGGTCTTCGTCACGGGAGCGACCGGCGCGATCGGCGGGCACGCGGTGCCCGCGTTGCTCCGGGCCGGGCACGAGGTGAGCGCGCTGGCGCGGACGCCGGAGAAGGCCGCGGCTCTCACCGCGCAGGGGGCGGCGGCTGTCTCGGTTTCGCTGTTCGACCGGGCGGCGCTGGCCGACGCCTTCGCCGGGCACGACGCGGTGGCCAATCTGGCTTCGGCCATCCCGCCGATGAGCCGGTTCCTCAGCCGCAAGGCGTGGGCGGACTGCGCCCGCGTGCGGACCGAGGGTTCGGCGGCGGTCGCCGACGCCGCGCTCGCCGCCGGGGTCGGCCGGATGGTCCAGGAGTCGGTGAGCATGCTCTACCGCGACCACGGCGCGCACTGGATCGACGAAGATCACCCGATCGAGCACTACCCGCTGGCCCGCTCCAACATCGCCGCCGAGCGCAGCGCCCACCGGTTCACCGAGTCCGGCGGCGTCGGCGTGGTGCTGCGGTTCGGCTGGTTCTACGGACCGGGCGCCGAGCACTCCGAACAGTTGCTCGCCCAGGCGCGCCACCACATCGCCGTGCGGCTCGGGGCTGCCGACAGCTACGTCTCCTCGATCCACATGGCCGACGCGGGCCGGGCGGTCGCCGCCGCACTGGACGCGCCCGCGGGCACTTACAACGTGGTCGACGACGAGCCACTCACCAAACGCGAGTACGCCGCCGCGCTGGCCGACGCGGCGGGCACCCGCGCCTGGATCCACGGCCCCGGGCGGGCCGCGCTGCTGCTCGGCGACCGGCTCACCTCGCTGACCCGGTCGATCCGCGTGCGCAACGCGAAGTTCCGCGAGGCCACCGGCTGGGCGCCGGAATTCCCCAGCGCCCGCGAAGGCTGGCGAGCCACCGCCGAAGGGGGAGTCCGATGAACTGGACCATCGAAGTGATCTGCCTGCCGGTCACCGACGTCGACCGCGCCAAGGAGTTCTACGGCGAACGGCTCGGCTTCGGCGTCGACTTCGACACCGATCAGGGCGGCACGCGGGTGGTGCAGGTGACGCCGCCGGGTTCGGGGTGCTCCATCGCCTTCGGTGTCGGGCTCGTCGACGAGAACTCGGCGGTGCTGCGGGCCACCGGTGGCCCGCCGATGCGCCCCGGTTCGGCGCAGGGCCTGCAACTCGTCGTCGGCGATCTGCCCGCCGCGCACGCCGAACTCACCGGCCGCGGGGTGGCGGTCAGCCCGATCCAGGTGTTCGGCCGGGACGGCGAGCTGCACCCCTACCGCGAGGGCGAGGAGCTGGACAATGTCGGCTTCTTTTTCTTCAGCGATCCCGACGGGAACGGCTGGGCGGTCCAGCAGATCAGCAGCAGGCTGGCGTGACGGCCCTATGCTGGCATGGTGACCGACGCACTGGAAGAGTACCGGCTGCTCATCGCCGACGTGTACGAACTGGCCGGGATCTCCCGGCGCACCAGTGAGGACATCGCCCGTGAAGCCGGGCAGACCGCGGCGCGCTGGCACGTGCTCAGCGTGCTTTCCGACGGACCGCGCACGGTGCCGGGCGCGGCCCGCCGCCTCGGGCTGACGCCGCAGAGCGTGCAGCGCGTGGTGACCGACCTGCTCGACGCCGGGCAGGCCGAGGCACTGTCCAATCCGGACCACGCGCGGTCGCCGCTGATCGCGCTGACCGACGACGGCCGCGCCACGCTCGAGCGCCTGTTCGCCCGGTCCGACAACGCCCGCGAGCGCCTGCTGGAGCGGGCGGGCGTCAGCGCCGGAGAACTGCACCAGGCCAGGGAAACCCTCCGGACGCTGCTGGATTCCCTACGCACACCGGGCTGAGTCGTCCGCCCGGTGCCGGTGGACCAGCTCGAAGTGCTGTGCGTGCTCGTCGTACCGGGACAGCAACGCCCGGGCGGCGGGCGGCACCACCGAGCCGGTGAGGTCGTCGCCGGCGAACTCGCGGACGGCCGCCCAGTCGTCGAAGACCATCAGGGTGACGAACTCGGTTCCGTCCACATCGGACGCCCCACGCAGCACGTCCAGCTCGCGCAGCCCGGGGATGCCGCGCCGCAGGATGCCCGGCGCGATGGTGGTGTTGAGCAGTTCTTCGTAGGCGGCGGCCTGCGCACCGGCCGCCCAGCCATGCCAGACGCGGAGGATCATGTCCGCAGCCTAACCGCAGCCGACTGGCGAAACAACAGCATACTGTCAAACTATAATTTGCATCGTTGGCACAACGTTGTAAAAGGACTAAGCTGAGCAATCCGGCGGCGAAGGGATCGTGGTGGCAACTCTGCGGGATGTCGCGGTGCTCGCCGGGGTCTCCGTGAAGACCGTCTCGAACGTGGTCAACGGCTACGACTTCGTCAAACCGGAGAACCGCCGCCGGGTGGAGGACGCGCTCGCAGCCACCGGGTACCGGCCCAACCTCGGCGCGCGGAACCTGAGGCGCGGCCGCACCGGCTTCCTCGCACTGGTCGTGCCGGAACTGAGCATCCCGTACTTCGGGGAACTCGCCGGCGCCATCATCACCGCCGCCCGTGAACGCGGCTGGAACGTGCTCATCGAAGAGACCCAAGGCGCCCGCGAGAGCGAGCGCGACACCCTCGCCTCGCTCGGCCCGCACCTGGTGGACGGCGCGATCATCAGCCCCGAGGCACTGGAACCCGGCGACCTCACCGATCCCGCCGGCATCCCGATGGTCCTGCTCGGGGAGCACCGCCTCGACGTGCCGATGGACCACGCCGGGATCGACAACGTGCTCGCGGCCCGCACCGCGGTCGGGCACCTGGCCGGGCTCGGCCGCACCCGCATCGCCGTCATCGGCCAGCACCCACGCCGTGGCACGGCCGCGCAGCGCCTGGCGGGGTACCGCGACGCGCTCGACGAGGCGGGCCTGCCGGAAGCGCCCGAGCTCATCGCACCCGCCACGCGCTACCACCAGCGCGACGGTGCCGAAGCCATGGCACGGCTGCTCGACCTGCCGGAACCACCGGACGCGGTGTTCTGCTTCAACGACATGCTCGCGCTCGGCGCGGTCCGCGCCGCCTTCGAACGCGGCCGCTCGGTGCCCGGCGACATCGCCGTCGCCGGGTTCGACAACACCGAGCAGAGCGCCTACAGCCTTCCCTCGCTCACCACCATCGCGCCCGACAAGACCGCGCTCGCGCGCGCGGCGGTCGAGCTGATCCACCGCCGTGGCACCGGCGGCGCGTCAGCCCCGCCGGAGGACGTGCGCATCCCGTTTTCCCTGCGGATCAGGGAGAGCACCACCGGATAGGTCCCCACCGAATCCCCGGAGGTCCCGCATGTCGCTACCGCGTCCCGAAGAACGTCGTAAGGGCAGACCTCACGCACTGCTCGTCGCGCTGCTCGTGCTCGCCGGGCTGGTGGTGGCCACCCCGGCCGCCTCGGCCGCGACCTGGCAGCCCAAACCGGCCCCGCTGAACACCCCCTGGACCACCCAGGTCTCCCCCACCAATGCCTTGCCCGAATACCCGCGACCGCAGCTGGTGCGGTCGGACTGGCTCAACCTCAACGGGGTCTGGGAGTTCGCCGGCGCGCCGAACCTCAACTCCCCGCCGATCGGGCAGACCCTGCCCGAAGGCGTGCTCGTGCCCTACCCGATCGAGTCCGCGTTGTCCGGCATCAAACGCCACGAGGACACCATGTTCTACCGGCGCGACTTCACTGTCCCGTCCACTTGGAACGGTCGGCGGGTGAAGCTGAACTTCGGCGCGGTCACCTGGGAGACCCGGGTGTGGGTGAACGGCACCCAGGTCGGCACGCACACCGGCGGCTACGACGCCTTCTCCTTCGACATCACCGGCGCGCTGCGGGCCGGGGCCAACGAGATCGTCGTCGGCGTGCACTCCCCCGTCGACGGCAACCGCTTCCCGATCGGCAAGCAGCGGCGCGATCCCAGCGGGATCTTCTACACCGCCTCTTCGGGCATCTGGCAGACGGTCTGGCTGGAACCGGTCACCACCGCGCACATCACCCGGCTGGACACCACCCCGGACGTGCCCGCCGGTGTGCTCGACCTCGTGGTGCAGGGCACGGCGGGCCAGCAGGCGCGTGCCGAGGTGCTCAGCGGCGGCCAGGTGGTCGGCACGGCGACCGGCGCGGTCGGCTCGCACCTGCGGATCCCGGTGCCGAACGCCCGGCTGTGGTCACCGGACGACCCGTTCCTCTACGACCTGCGTGTCACCCTGCCCGGCAGTGGCGACGTGGTCACCGGCTACTTCGGCATGCGGTCGCTGGGCAAAGCGATGGTCGGCGGGGTGCTGCGGCCACTGCTGAACGGCAAGTTCGTCTTCCAGCTCGGCACCCTGGACCAGGGTTACTGGCCCGACGGCATCTACACCGCCCCGACCGACGCCGCGTTGCGCTTCGACCTCGAACGCCAGAAGGCGCTCGGGTTCAACATGGTGCGCAAGCACATCAAAGTGGAGCCGGCGCGCTGGTTCTACCACGCCGACCGGCTGGGTCTGCTGGTCTGGCAGGACATGCCGTCGCTGGACGCGGTGGACGACACCTCGGCGGCCAGTCACGTCAACTTCGAGGCCGAGCTGCGGCGGATCGTCGACCAGCTCAAGGGCATCACCTCGATCGTGCAGTGGGTGCCGTTCAACGAGGGCTGGGGCGAGTACGACAACGGGCGCATCGTCGACCTGGTGCGCTCGCACGACAACACCCGGCTGATCAACCACAACTCGGGCTCGAACTGCTGCGTCTCGGATCCCGAACCCGGCAACGGGGACGTGCTCGACGACCACGCGTACCAGATGTCGCCGGGCACGCGCCTGCCCACGGCGAGCCGCGTCGCGGTGCTCGGTGAGTACGGCGGGCTCGGCAGGCGGATCACCGGGCACGAGTGGCAGCCGGGCGCGGGATTCGCCTACGGGGACCTGTTCCCCGACGAGACCTCGCTGACCAACCGGTACACCGAGATCACCCGCGAGGTCGGCCGGTTCGTGCAGACCCGCGGGCTGTCCGCGTCGGTCTACACCGAGCCGTACGACGTGGAGAACGAGATCAACGGCTTCT
Source organism: Amycolatopsis magusensis (assembly GCF_017875555.1). GTDB lineage: Bacteria > Actinomycetota > Actinomycetes > Mycobacteriales > Pseudonocardiaceae > Amycolatopsis > Amycolatopsis magusensis. The sequence goes on from NZ_JAGGMS010000001.1 coordinate 6,988,662, forward strand.
ACACCTACGACCGCCAGGTGCTGAAGATGACCGAGTCCCGGGTGCGGGAGGTGAACCAGCAGGTGCTCGCGCTGGCCGCCGGTACCGCGATCCCGCGTGGCGAGCCGGTCTCGCTGCGGGTGACCACGCCGGGGTTCACCGACCGGTACCTGCGGCACCAGGACAGCCTCGCCCGCACCGACGTGCCCGCGAACGACCTGGTGAAGCAGGACGCCACCTTCTGGACCCGGCCGGGGCTGGCGAATTCGTCGTGCGTGTCGTTCGAATCGCGCAACTTCCCGGGCCGCTACCTGCGGCACGCCAACTCGCGCATCCGGGCCGACGTGAACGACGGATCAGCCGGCTTCGCCGGGGATGCCACGTTCTGCGTCCGCGCGGGACAGGGTGCTTCGGCGCTCGAGTCGCACAACCAGCCGGGCGCCTTCATCCGCCACCACCAGGAGCTGGTCTACCTGGCGCGGGCGAGCGGGCCGAACCCGTGGGACGGCGGCGGCAGCTTCGCCGCGGACACCACCTGGGCGGCGACGATCCCGTTGTGGCGCAGCGGTGCCGACCTGCCGGTGGACCAGGCGCGGTCGTTCCAGGTGAGCACGCCCGGGTTCACCGACCGGTACCTGCGGCACCAGGACAGCCTGGCGCGGACGGACGTGGTCACCGCGGGCAGTCCCGCGCTGCTGAAGTCGGACGCGACGTTCGTGATCCGGCGTGGGCTGGCAGATTCGTCCTGCTACTCACTGGAGTCGCGGAACCTGCCCGGTCAGTACCTGCGGCATTCGGGCTTCCGGGTGCGGCTGGGCGCCGATGACGGCAGCGAAATATTCGACCGTGACGCGACCTTCTGCGCGCAGCCGGGCAGTGGTGCCGGAACCGTGCGGCTGGCGTCGATCAACGAACTGGGCACGAACGTCCGGCACTACGCGGACGAGGTGTGGGTCGCGTCCAGCGGTGGCGCGCACACCTACGACAACCCGGCGTCCTACGCGCAGGACGTGAGCTGGGCGGTCGCCCCTGCGTGGGCGTAGACCCGGGGGCTCACCGTCCGCCCCGGCGGACGGTGAGCTTCGCGCCCGGCACCAGTCCGGCGTACTCGCGGGCGACCTCGCCACCGGCCGCTCCCCCGAAGACGACCAGGTGCCGGGCGCCCGCCGCCGCGTAGATCCGCCACAGCGCCTCGAAATTGCGCCGGACGAGGCGCTCGTCGCCGTGCCAGCCGATGTCGTGCAGGTCGATGTAACCGGCCTTGGTGCCGTTGGTGAACAGGTCGCGGTACATCGCCCAGGCCTCGGCGGACTGCCCGCGCTCGGCGGGGTCGTACAGCCAGATCACCTCGGTCATCGGGCGAACCCCGTCCGCTCCAGCACCAGCGCGGCCGAGTCCGCCGTGGACAGGTGCGTGGTGTCGACGGTGTGGTCGGCGAACTCGGTGCGGTCCAGCGCGGCGGCTTCCTCCAGGCACCGGTCGACCAGGTCGGTGAACCGGCCCCGGCGCAGGAACCGTGCCTTGTGCACCTCGGGGTCGGCGCGCAGGCGGCACAGGGTGATCGGGGTGCCGTCGATGCGGTAGCGGGCGAAGTCCCCGGCCGTGAGCAGGTTCCCGGACACCACCAGGCCGCGCGCCCCGGCATCCCGGAAGTTCGGCCACAACGCGGCCAGGCCGGCGGACTTCACCCCGTGGTTGGCCTGATCGTCGTCCGGGGCCGGGTAGCAGAGGCCGATCTGGTCGGTGTCGAGGTGCGCGAACTCGGGGTGCGAGCGCGTGATCTCCCGCGCCACGGAGGTCTTGCCCGCCGCGGGCGGGCCGAACAGCCAAAGGAGCACGGCGGTCACCCTGCCAGGCCGGGCCTGGCAGGGGCCACCGAATATCAGGCGGTGTCGGCGTAGACGATGCCGCGCCCGTTCGTGCCGATGTACACGCGGCCGTAGATTCGCGGATCCCCGGTCACCGCTTCCCCGGCGTTGCCGTACTGGTGCGCGTTGTCGTTGATGCGCACCCAGCTGGCACCGGTGTCGTCCGAGCGGTAGAACCCGTTCTCCCGCACCAGGTACAGCGCCGGGTAGGCCCTGCCGGGCGCCGCCTTGCCGAAGCCGACGTTGACCGCCTTGTCCACACCGGACAGTTTGGTCACCGTGGCACCGGAGTCGGTCGAATGGAACAGCCCGCCCGCGCCGGCGAGCCACAGGTCGCCCTCGCGGCCCGGGACGGCGTGGAACTTCGCCGCGTCCACCGTCGCGGCGGCGGTGAAGTTCGCGCCGCCGTCGGTGCTCACGTAGAGCCGTCCCCCGGACAGGCCGTAGAACTTCATCGGGTTCACCCGGTCCGCCTCGACCACCGCACCGGCCGGGATACCCGCCGACGGCGTCCACGAATTGCCGAAGCCGACCGAGTAGTGCACGGCCGCACCCTGCGGGCTCCAGACGAACCGGCTGCCGTTCGCCGCCGCGGCGACCGTGCCACCGCCGGTCACGCCACCCGGTTCGGTCGCGCCCCACCAGTTCGCGCCGCCATCGGCGGAGAACGCCACGCGCGGCGACTGGTCGGTGTTGCCCGCGCGGACCATCGTGCCCGGGGACAGTTCGGCGTAGTCCAGGCTGGTGGTCGAGGTGAACACCGGGCCGGTGAACATCTTCGACGGCACCTTCGCCAGGTCGTCGTGCCGGAACCCGCCGATGTCCCCGAGGCCGCTGACCAGCGGCGGCCCGGACGGCGGGCTGATCAGGTCCAGCACCGCGGTCTCCTCGAGCCCGCCCGCCGTGGGTTCGAGGCGGATCTTCCCGCCGGTGTCCCAGGCCGTGAGGTTCTTCGTGCCGTAGATCGTCGCGCCCGTGCCGTACATCATCCGGTTCGAGTCGAACGGGTCGATCTCCAGCGACTCGGTCATCCAGCCGAGCTTGGGCGAGGTCTCCGGCGGCGCCGGATTCGCGCCGAAGGTGAGCCAGGGCGCGGCGGAGATGTCCATCTCGTAGCGCAGGGTCCGCTCGGGGTAGTTGCCCCAGTCCCAGATCCGGGTCCAGGTCGCGCCGCCGTCGGTGCTGCGGAAGATGATGATGTCCGGCCACCACGAGATCTGCGTGGCCACCATCAGCGTGCCGGGGTGCTGCCGGTCCACGCTCAGCCCGCTGTAGCCGAAGTGGTTGTCCGCGCTGTCCGACGGGATGGGGCTGATCCGCGTCCAGGCGCCGGTGGCGGTGTCGAACTTCCACACGTCACCCTTGCCGCCGTCGTACGGGCCGCCCTTGTCGTTGGTGGCCAGGTAGAGGAAGCCGCCCGCTTCGTCCAGCACGCCCTTGTGCGCCAGGTAGCCGGTCGGCTGACCGGGCAGGCGCTGCCAGGTCGCGCCCGCGTCGGTGCTGCGGTAGACCGTGTTCTCCTTGTCGGCCACCCCGACGTAGACGGTCTTGCTGGGGCTGCCCGCGGTGCCCGAGCGCGAGTCGTAGGTCACCCAGACCACGCCCTGGTTGTCACTGGCGTAGCCGTTGGGGTCCGCCGGGTTCTCCACGTAGTTGCCCGGGTTCGGGAACGCGGTCACCTTCGCCCAGCTCACCCCGGAGTCCGTGCTGCGCCACAGGCCGTTGCCACTCGGCGCGCCGAGGTAGAGCACGCGCCCGTCGTTCGGGTCGACGGCGAGCCGCTCCCCCATACCGCGGCCCGGCATGTTTCCGCCGAGCTTGAACGGCAGCGGGCTGACCTGCCAGGTGGCCCCGCGGTCCGACGAGCGCAGGATCGCGCCGTTGTTCGGATCCCAGCTGTTGGTGTACATCCCGGCCGCGGCGTACACGCGGTTGGCGTTCTTGGGGTCCGGCGCGATGCTGACCACGCCGTTGTACCCCCACTTGTCCCAGCCCACCCAGTCCAGCAGCGGGATCCAGCGGCCGGCTGCCTGGTTCCACCGGTAGGCGCCGCCGATGTCGGTGCGCGCGTAGATCAGGTTCTTCTCGGCGGGGCTGAACACGATGCCGGGCACGAACCCGCCGCCCGCGATCTCCACGTTGCGCCAGGTGGCCGGCGCGGGTTCCGGGGCCGCCGCGGCCGGGCCGGACAGCGTGGACAGGATCAGCAGTGCCGCCGCGAGCAGCCACCTCATGGCTCGACCCCCCAGGTGCGGGTCCCGCCGAGGTAGGCGGGGATCTGGGGCGCGGCGGTGTAGGCGGCCGCCGCGCCGTGGCTGTGGTCGTCCGTCTCGTCGAAGTTCGACCAGTCGTTCTTGCCCAGCCGCAGCTGGATCTCGCCGGTGGACTGGCCGGGGGCGAGGGTGCCGGTGGTGAAGCCGACTTCGAGGTAGGCGTCGGCGCCGGGCACGGCCGTGGCTGCGTGCACCGCGGTGCTCAGGTTCGCGCAGCCGGTGGCGGCCCAGTCGCAGTAGGACGAGACCGCGCCGGAGCCGTCACGGGTGAAGTAGTACCGCACCGTCACGCCCTGGAGATCCACTGTGGACTGTCCGGTGTTGACCACCTGGAGGCCCGGCCGGATGGCGTTGTCCGCCGGACTGGCGTCGTTGTTGCGGTAGAGCACCTGCAGGCTGCCCGGTGGTGCCGCCGAAGTGCGCACGGTCAGCGGGGCGGAGGGCGCGGACACGTTGCCCGCCGCGTCCCTGGCCCGCACGGTGTAGGTGTAGTCGGTGTTCGGCGCCAGGCCGTTGTCGGTGAACGAGGTGCCCGGGGAACTGCCCACTTTGGTGCCACCGCGGTAGATGTCGTACTCGCGCACGCCCACGTTGTCCGTGGCGGCGCCCCAGCCGAGGGTGACGCTCGCCGAGCCGGTCGCCGTGCTCACCACCGCGCCGGGCACGCCCGGGGCTTCCGTGTCCGTACCGCCACCGCCGCCGTAACGCTCGCCCAGGCTGATGCCGGTGGTGCTGCCCGCACCACCCAGCGGTACCTCGTGGTCGAGGCTGACGAACTTGCCGCCGTGCTGCCAGAGCGCCGGTTTGAGCAGCGCGTACTTGGTCTCGTCCCAGGTCTTCCAGTCGTCGAGCAGCAGGCCGCCGGTGTCACCGGAGTTCGGGTTGAGGCACCAGAACGTCTGGTGCAGCCTGTTTTCGGTGATCAGGTCACGCAGGGCGGTCATCCACCGGTCCTGGCGCGCGTCCTGGCCCAGCCGTCCGCCCCACTCGCCGACCAGCAGCGGCGCGGTGCCGTTCTCGTGCAGGTAGAACCAGTTCGGCCGCCACACGTCGTCGGTCAGCGTGGTCTTGTCGAACTCCTTCTTGAACCACGGCTGCTCGAACACCAGCGGCCCGTAGTCGTGCGGCGAGTACACCAGCTGGTCCTGGTTCGCCCCCAGGTTCACCGGGTGGTCCTTGGCGCCGCGCAGGTTCCCGCCCCACCAGGTGCCGTGGTAGTCGGTGCCGGTGACCGAACTCCAGTTCTTGCCGTCCTTCGGGTAGATCTCGTTGCCCTCGCAGAGGATCAGCACATTGGGGTTGATCGCGAGGATGCGCTTGCCCGCGGTTTCGCAGGCGTGCTTGAAGTTGTCCTGGTCGGTCGAGCTGTCCCACTTGGCCCGCGGCGTGGTCGAGGCGGTGCCGTGCGGTTCGTTCTTGACGTCCATCGCGATGATGGTGTCGTCGGTCTTGTACCTCGCGGTGACCCATTCCCAGCCCTGGTAGAACAGCTCCGGGGTGATCGAGCCCTTCCACCACACCGGCTGCACGTGCCCGGAGTTGTCCGCCTCGGCGCTGTGCACGTCGAGCATCACCTTGAGGCCGTACTTCTCGCACAGGGCCAGGAAGTGGTCGAACACCTCGAGCGTGGTTTTCCCGGTCAGCTCGGGGTTGACGTAGGTGTTGACCGCGCTGGCCTGACCCGCCTGCCCGGCCTTCCACTCCAGCAGCAGCTGGGTGGAGATCGGCACGCGCACCAGGTTGATGCCGCGCTCGGCCATCGACCGGGTGACCTGCTCGATGTTCGCGCTCCACAGGCCGTGGAACACCCGTTCCCCGGCGTTGAAGCCGAACCAGTTGGCGCCGGTGAGCCACACCTCGTTCCCGTCGGCGTCGACGATCCGGTTGCCCTCGGTGTGCAGCCAGTCGGCCGTGGCGGCGGCCGCCGGTGGTGGCGCCGATCCGGACGGCACCACCACGGCGGCGAACACCAGCAGCACGGCCACGAGCAGTTTTCGCACCGGGACTCCTCACGACGTCGGGAGCGCGCCTTGGGAGCGCTCCCAGACGTGTTCCGGACAGTAGCCAGCCGGGGCCGCCGGTGTCACTGGGCCGTTGGAATGATTTCGGCCACCGCCGCGACCACGCTCGCCACCTCGTCCTCGGTGTTGCAGTAGTGCGGAGACAGGCGGAGGCACCAGTCGACGTCCTTGTCGCCGAAGTCCAACCGCGCGAATTCGCGGAAGCTCGGACCAGCGCGGCCGGGGCACCGGTTCGATGCCCACTTCGAGCTAAGCCGGGCCGCTGCTGGAGCGGGTGACGAGCATGGGCAGCGCGGCGCTTTCGTCCTCGACCGTCTCCCCTTCGACGACTCGCCGCAGCAGCGAAGCCGCCAAGGCGCCGAACTCCGCGATCGGCCGCCGCACCGCGCTCAGTGCCGGGCGGACCAGCCGGCAGAGCACCGAATCGTCCCAGGCGATCAGCGAGATGTCCCCCGGCACGGAGATGCCGAGCTCGTGCGCGACCCCCAGCGCGGCCACCGCCATCACGTCGTTGTCGAAGACCAGCGCGGTCGGCGGCCGCCGCGACACGAGCACCCGGCGCGCGGCACTCGCCCCCGCCTCGTCCGAGTAGTCGGTGTAGACGACTTCCGCGCTCTCGAACCCGAGCCGCTCCGCCGCCCGCTCGAACGCCTCGGACCGCACGCGGGTGTGCATGAACTCCCGCGGCCCGGCGACCCGGACGATCCGGCGGTGCCCCAGCGCGGCCAGGTAGTCCAGCACCTCGTCGATCGCGGCCACGTCGTCGATCCACGCGCACGGCAGGCCGGGACGCCCGAGCGGCCCGCCGATGATCACCGCGGGCAGGCCCATGGCCGCCACCGCGTCCACCCGGTCGTCGTCGTCACGCAGGTCGATCATCAGCACGCCGTCGACGCGGCGCTCGGCGTGCCAGCGCCGGTAGATCTCCAGTTCGGTGTCGTGGTTCGGGGACACCTGCAGCACCAGCGAGGCCGGTCCGCTGCCGAGTTCGTCCTGGATGCCCGCGATCAGCCGGATGAAGAACGGCTCGGCGGCCAGTGTTTCCGCCGGGCGGTCGATCACCAGGCCGAACGCGCCGGCGCGGCCGTCGGACAGCGCCCGCGCGGCGGTGCTCGGCGCCCAGCCCAGTTCGGCGGCGATGCCGGTGATCCGGCTGCGCGTGGCCGCCGAGACCCCCGGCCGGTTGTTCAGGGCGTAGGACACCGCCCCCTTGGACACCCCGGCCGCCTTGGCGATGTCGGCGATGGTCGGACGTTTCAAGCAGACCTCCCGCTCGTGCTGCGGCGAGTCTAGCAACGCCTGCTTAACCGGGTAAGCAAGCGCTTTCATTGACTAGAACGCGACCAGCTGCCTACGTTGTGCACAGGGGACACAGTAGTCAGCGTCGATCACTGAACCAGTTCAGCTGTCCCTCGCGTCCAAGGAGGAACGCCGCGCCATGGCCACAGCACGCAGCGACCAGGTCCGGTTTCCGCCCGGCTTCGTCTGGGGCACCGCGACCGCGGCCTACCAGATCGAGGGCGCCGGGCCACCCGGCGCTCGTGGACCGTCCATCTGGGACACCTTCGCCGCGCGACCGGGGCGCACGGCGGACGGGGACAACGGCGACGTCGCCTGCGACCACTACCACCGCTACCCCGAGGACCTGCAGCTGCTCCACGCGCTCGGCGTCGGCGCCTACCGCTTCTCGGTGTCCTGGGCGCGCCTGCAGCACGCCGGGCGCGGGCCGCTCAACCAGCGCGGGATCGACTTCTACTCGCGGATCGTGGACGGCCTGCTCGACCGCGGCATCGAGCCGTGGGTGACGCTGTACCACTGGGACCTGCCGCAGCCGGTGGAGGACGCCGGTGGCTGGCCCGCCCGTGGCACCGCGCTCCGCTTCGCCGACTTCGCCGCCGGGGTGCACCACTTCCTCGCCGACCGGGTGAAGCGGTTCATCACGCTGAACGAACCGTGGTGCTCGGCGTTCCTCGGGTACGCGAGCGGGCTGCACGCCCCCGGCCGCACCGAACCGGCCGCCGCGATCCGCGCCACGCACCACCTGCTGCTCGGGCACGGGCTGGCGCTGGAGGCCATGCGGTCGATCGCGCCCGCCGAAATCGGCATCACGCTGAACCTCGCGCCGACCGCGGCGGCGACCGGCCACCCCGACGACATCGAAACCGCCCGCCGGGTCGACGGGCTGCACAACCGGCTGTACCTGGATCCGTTGCTGCGCGGGCACTACCCGGCCGACGTGGTGGAGGATCTCGGTTCCATCACCAAGTTCGGCTTCGTCGCCGACGGCGATCTGGGCGTGATCCACCAGCCGATCGACTTCCTCGGCGTCAACTACTACGCCCCGCAGACCGTCTACGGCACACCGGACGCCCCGCCGGTGGAGCCGCCGTCGACCCACCTCGGCCTGACCCGGCTCGGGTTCCGGCAGACCGAGCGGCGCACGAGCATGGGCTGGAGCGTCGAAGGCGCCGGGCTGACCAGGGTGCTCACCCGGCTGGCCCGCGACTATCCGCCGATCCCGTTGTACATCACCGAAAACGGCGCCGCGTACGAGGACGAGCCTGCCGGTGGCCAAGTGCTCGACCACGACCGGATCGACTACCTGGACGAGCACCTGCGGGCCGCGCACGACGCCATCGCCGCCGGGGTGGACCTGCGCGGGTACTTCCTCTGGTCGCTGCTGGACAACTTCGAGTGGGCCGAGGGGTACCGCAAGCGCTTCGGCCTGGTGTTCGTGGACTACGCGACCCAGGAACGCGTGCCGAAGCTGAGCGCGAAGTTCTACCGGGACGTCATCCTCGCGAACGGGCTCCGGTCCACGCCCCAGCTCAGGCTTGCGCGGCCGCCAGTTCCCTGACCACCTTCGCGAAATCGGCCACCAGCGGGTTGTTGCTCGCCGCGGGCCAGGCGAAGGCGATCCGCAGCGGCTCGACGTCGACGATCGGGCGCCAGCCGAGGTCGGGCCGGGCGTAGTAGGTGGACATCGAGCGCGGGCCGATGCACACCGCCGCGCCCCCGGCCACGTTCTCCAGCATCTCCTCGACGTTGTCGTTCTCCGGGCCCCACCGGGGTTCCGAGCCGTCGGGGCGCGGGTTGACCGCCCACCAGTCGACCCAGTGGCGTGGTGCCTTCCTGGTCCACATCAGCGGTTCGTCGGCCAGGTCGCCGATGGTCACCGTCTCCTGGGCGGCCAGCCGGTGCCCGGCGGCGAAGCCGACCATGCGCGGTTCCACCGCGACGATCTCCGCGTGCAGGCCGGTGGTGTCGGCGGGCAGCCACAGGAAGGCGATGTCGACCAGGCCCTCACGCAGGGCGGCCACCTCGCCGCCCCAGTCGAACCGCTTGGGCTCGACGGTGACGTCGGGGTGGCGCTCGGTGAACAGCGTGCGTGCCTTCGCGCTGAGCGGGCCCGCGCCGGTGGCCTCGAACCCGATGCGCAGCACCCGCAGTTCGGCGGCGGCCACGCTGCGCACGGTGCGCTGGGCGGTCTGCCAGTCCGCGACGAGCCGGCGTGCCGAGGGCAGCAGCGCCTCACCGGCCAGCGTGAGGCGCACCTCGCGGCTGGTGCGCTCGAACAGCAGGAGCTGCAGGTCGGCCTCCAGCTGGCGGATCTGCCTGCTCAGCGCGGGTTGCGAGACGTAGAGCCGCTCGGCGGCGCGGGTGAAGCTCAGGTCCTCGGCCACCGCGAGGAAGTACCGCAGGACACGGGTGTCGATGTCTACGCCGGCCACTCCTGGTCCCCTCAGCTCGAACTATGCGTTCAGCTTATGGGCACGGGTCTTGGACCGGGGTGAAGATCCGGTGTCTTCTTGAGGGGTGCGCTATCGACAGGAGTACCGATGACCGAGCTTTCCCGGGCGACCGTGCTGCGTGGCGTGGGCCTGGCCGCGGCGGGTTCGCTGCTGGCAGGCGGCACCGCCACCGCGGCCCCACCGGCCCGCCCGCACCCGAACGTCAAGCTGATCCAGGACTACTACGCCGCCTACGGGGCCGGGGACCTGGAAAAACTGAGTACCTTCTTCGCCGAGGACATCCGCTGGACCATCCCCGGCCACCACCCGCTCGCCGGCACCAAGACCGGCATCGACGAGGTGCTGGCCTTCTTCACCCAGCTCGGCCGCGCGGGTTTCCAGGCGCAGCCGATCTTCCTGGCCGCGGACGGCGACTGGGTGGTCGACCTGCACCGGGGCTGGAGCACCCAGCCCGCCGGGCTGGACATCACCTGGGCGCTGGCGTTCCGGATCCGGGGGCGCAAGATCGCCGAGGCGATCAACTTCGCCGGGGACCAGCACGCCGCGGACGCCTTCTTCTGGCGGACCTACCCGCTGGCGCCCATCCCGGACCGCCTCGCGGATTGACCTCCACCGCGCTGGAGCTCCTACCGTCGCGGTATGAGTGACGCGCTGATCGTGGTGGACATGCAGAACCTGTTCGTCGAGTTCGTCGGGCCCGCGGGACCCGGGGTGCTGGCCGAGGTCAACCGGTACGTGGCCGAAGCCGCCGGGCGAGGGGCACCGGTGTTCTACACCCGTGACTACGCCCCGATCGACCTGCCCGAGGGCGATCCCGAAGGCAGGCTCGCCCTGCACCCCGATCTCGACGTGCGGGGCACGGTGGTGGACAAGGGCCCCGGCAAGCGCGGCGGGTTCTCCGGGTTCCTGCTGGCCCCGGTGCTCGAACCACAGGAAGGACACGGCGGTGGCGGACTCGGCCCGCTCGCCGGGCTGCTCGCCCGGACCGGGGCGCGGTCCGTCACCGTCGTGGGCATCGCCACCGACATCTGCGTGGCGGCCACCGCGCGGGACGCGGTGCGCCTGGGCTACCAGGTCACCGTCCCGCTCGGGGCCACCGCGTACGCGAACCCGGTGACCGGCGGCGAGCACCCCGTGCTCGGGGAACTGCGCGCCGCCGGGGTCACCCTCAGCCCGTGAAGTTCACGTCGCTGCAGAAGTAGTACGACTGGTCGGAGTGGCTGGCCTGCCAGATGGTGTAGACGATGTGGCGGCCCGTGCGCGAACCCGCGTTCACGTCGATCAGCGTGTGGCTGGCCGGGGCGGTCTTGCCGACCTCCTTCACCAGTTCCAGGTTGCCCCAGCCCAGTGGCTGCGTGAGCGGGTTGAAGCCCTGCTTGGTGAGGTAGACCTTGTAGTAGTCGCCGCCGTGCAGCGCCTGGTCGTAGACGTCGACCTTGAAGTTGTTCGGCTTGTCCGCCGCCTTCCAGTTCCCGACCGCGTCCATCGCGTTGTACCGGCCGCCTTCGGCGCGCCCGCCGCTGCACAGCTGCCCGTCCGGGATGGCGCCCTGGTGGTTGCCCTTCACCCCCTCGCGGTAAAGGCCGTTCCAGTTCCACATCGCGTTCGTGTTGGCCTGCCAGGCCTGCCAGCACATCGGGTCCTCGGTGGCCATGGCGGGGTTCTGGAAGTCGTCACCCCAGCGCTCCCAGCAACCGTAGTTGCGCGTCGGCGGGTCGATGGCCGAGCCGTGCGCGGCGGCGACACCGGCGGCACCGGTCAGCAGCAGCGCCGAGGCCGAAGCCAGTGCGGCGGCGCGAAGTCGGGTGGGCACGATCTTCTCCTTCCGGCGGGGACGGGACCGGGCGGGCCACTGTGGACAGTGACCCGCCCGGCCACGGGTGTGGCTACAGCGGCGGATACGCGTTCTGCATCAGCTGCTGGAACTGCGCGGAGAACCAGTGCCCGGACAGCGGCGCGTCGGCCAGCGCGCCGGACGGGTTGTTCCCGTTGCGCACGTTGCCCTGGTAGGCCGGGTCGCACATCTGGTCGAAGCCCTTGCCCTCCTCGTTCGGGATCTCCTTGCTGGCACCGTCGGACTCACCCGGCGGCTTCATCCAGACGTAGGCGTCGATGCCCGAGGCCGGGGCCGCGGTCGGCCGCTCGCCGAGACCGGCACCGGACTGGTTGCACCAGTTGCCGGGGTGGATGCGGCGGTCGTACCGGCCGCCGTTGACGTAGGCGTCCACATTGGTCTGCGGGCCCGGGCCCGCCGGGCGGGCGCTGCCGCCCCAGCCGTTGCGCGAGGTGTCGATCAGCATGCCGACGTTCGACGGGAAGCCGACCTTGACCGCCTCCTGGCGGAACGCCTGCGCGAAGGAGAGCTCATCGACGTACCGGTTCCAGTCGACCCACTTGGACTGGCGCACCGAGGTGCCGTTGACCGAGTCGTTGATGGTGAAGTTGTTCTCCTTCAACGCCGAGTAGTTCGCCGTGTTGGCGATGAACCCGTGCACGTTCGCCGGCGTGCTGCCCTCGGCCTTGGCGGCCTCGAGGAACAGCTGCGCCGAGGCGCTGAAGTTGTCGTCCCACCCGATCCAGCCGTGGTGGCCGGCGTCGATGTAGTTGTAGACGTTCTCGACCGCGCCGAGCTTGGCCAGCGCGTAGCCGACACCCTTGACGTAGTTGCCGTTCTGCTTCATCTTGTCGCACGCGGGCACGGCGGTCGGGCGGCTGCCGGTGTTGGTCACCAGGTTCGGCAGCGAGTCGATCTCCACCGTGGTCACGATGCGCAGGTTCGCATACGCCGGGTCGGCGACGATCGAGGCGATCGGGTCGATGAACTCCGCCTTGTAGCGCGGCAGGTCCTCGGGGCCCAGTTCGCCGTTGGAAGCCAGCGCCGAGCAGTCGCGGCCGGGGAGGTCGTAGACCACCAGCTGGACCACCAGGGGCTGCCCGCCGGACTGCTGCACGGCGGCGTCCAGGTGGTCGCGCAGGCCCATGCCGCCGTTGACGCCCTCGATCGCGGCGATCCGGTCCAGCCAGACACCGGTCGGCTGGTTCGCGACCCGGCTGCCACCGGGTTCCGCGCTGGCCTTGGCCGACCACTCGGGGTTCACGTACACCTTGGCGCCGGCGTAGGGATTGTCCACCCGGGGCGCCGGGGCCTGCTCGGCTCCCGCCGACGCACCCCCGACACCGGTGACCACCAACGAGGCCGACGCGAGCGAAACCGCCGCGGCCAGGCCACGGATCAGCCGTTTGCGTGGTGTGCCTCTAGCGAAGGCAGAACGCATGATGACTCCTTTGTCATGATCTTCAGGGAGAGCCTGGGAACGCTCCCAGAACCAGGACTCTAACCCGTGCGGGCCTGGCTCCGGAAGCCCTTTGGCCTAAACTAGGCCGAGCGAGGGAATTTCCCACGGCGAACACCGCAGTCACCGCGCGAGGACCCCCGAACGCTATGAATGGGGCATTACTTGCGGTCATTGCAAGTAATGCCCCATTCATAGCGTTCGGCAGCTCAGCCGGTGGCGAGTTCGTAGGCCCGCTGCGGCACGAACTGGCCTGCCGCGGCGATGCAGCCGTCGGCCTCCCCGGGCAGCTTGACCCACAGGAAAGCCGCTATCTGCCCGTCCCCGGTGCTGGTGGTGCTCGGCGTGCCGACCGCCCGTCCCGGCGGATCGCACCATTCACTGCCCGCCGGTCCATTGCCGTTGCGGGAAGTGTCGATCACCGCGCGCAGCCTGCCGTCGCCGACCGCGGAAAGAACGGACTTCGCGAAATTGATCTCGTCGGCGGTGTTCCGGTAGTTCGAAACATTCGTCGAGATTCCGTCCGCGCTCGCGGAAATGTCGGCCGCTTTCAACCGCGCGGCCGCTTCACCGGGGTTCAGCCACGCCGAATGCCCGATGTCGAAGTAGACCTTCGCCTGCCCCGAACCGGCTTTCAGCGCTTTTCCGGCATAAGCCATCGAGGCGCTGGTCTCGGCCTGCTGGGCCGGTGTCTGGCAGCTGGTCATCAACGGCAGCACGTCCGGCTCGAGCACGATCGCCGCCGGGCGCCCGGCCAGGCCGGCCGCCACCTCGTCCACCCACTGCCGGTAAGCCGGGTGCGACGGCGCACCGCCACCACTCGCGCCGCCGCAGTCCCGGTTCGGCACGTTGTAGACCACCAGGATGGGCACCTTGCCCGCCGCCGCCGCGGCGCCGACGAAAGTGTCCACCTGGGATCGCACCGTGCCCGTGTTGGTGGTCGTGAACCACCGTGCCTGGGGAACGTTCGCTATCCGGTCCCGGATCGCCGGTGTCCTCGAGTCCCCCGGGTTCGCCGCCACCCACTGGGCCGCGTTGGTGCCGGGGTCCACATAGAACGCCGAGTCCGCCTGTGCGGCGGAGCCACCGGGAACCGCCACCGCGGCGGCGCACGCCAGTGCGCCTGCCGCGGCAAGCCGCTTGCTGATCGCCATCCATACCTCCGAGTTACTCGGCGGGACTAGGATGGGAGCGCTCCCAAAGCTGCTTCAGTGTGGCGTCCCTTCCGCTGGGTGTCAAGGCGGACCGCGCTGGGAGGGTTCCCAGTATCATGCTGGGCAGCAGCGGGAACCCAAGCGGAGTCGGGGAGTCACAACATGACGAGTACTGGTCGAGCCCGGACGAGCGGGCGCCCCACCCTGGAACAGGTGGCGGTGGAGGCCGGCGTGTCCCGCGGCACCGTCTCCCGGGTGGTGAACGGCTCGCTCGAAGTGAGCCCGCGCGCGCTCAAGGCCGTCCAGGAAGCGATCCAGAAACTCGGCTACGTCCCGAACCACGCCGCGCGCAGCCTGGTCACCCGGCGCAGCGACACGGTGCTGCTGGTGGTCTCCGAGTCCGAGGCGCGGGTGTTCGGCGAACCGTTCTTCGGCAGCCTGGTCCGCGGGCTGAGCCAGGAGCTCTCGACCACCCCGCTGCAACTGCAGTTGATGATGGCGAGCACCGCCCGGCAACACGATCGAGTGGAACAATTGGTGCGCAACGGACATGTCGACGGTGTCGCGCTGATCTCCCTGCACGGGGACGACCCGCTCCCCCGCAACCTGGTCGCCGCCGGCGCGCCGGTGGCGCTCAACGGCAGACCGATCTCCGACATCGGCACCGTGCCCTACGTCGACGCCGACAACCTCTCCGGCGCCAAGGCCGCCACCGAGTACCTGTACCAGCAGGGCCGCCGCCGCATCGCCACCATCACCGGGCCGCAGGACATGGCCGTGGGCATCGACCGCCTCAGCGGCTACCGCTCGGCGCTGCGCGGGCGCCGCGGTGGCGCCCGCCTGGTCGCCCAGGGCGATTTCGGCCAGGCCAGCGGTGAAGCCGCGATGCGCGAGCTGTTGGAAAAGGACCCGCAGGTAGACGCGGTGTTCGCGGCCAGCGACCTGATGGCCGCGGGCGCGCTGCGGGCGCTGCGCGCGGCGGGCAGGCGCGTGCCCGACGACGTCGCGGTGATCGGCTTCGACGACTCCGACATCGCCCGCAACATCGACCCGATGCTCACCAGCGTCGCGCAGCCGGTCCAGCAGATGGGCCGTGAGCTGGCGAAACTGCTCATCGCGCAGATCCGCGAGCCGGAGACGCGGCTGAGCCCGGTCATCCTGCCCACCGAGCTGGTCACCCGCGAGTCCGCCTGAATCCAGGCTTCCACCGGGTGGCCGCGGGGTAACGCTCGGGAAACGGATTCTTGACACCCGACGAGACCGGGGACACACTCGCCTGCACTGGGAGCGCTCCCATGAGGGCTCCGCCACAAGAGGGACCAGACCCATCCGGAAATAGGGGCAGCAAGTGCGAAACCGGCCAAGAAGATTACTCACCCTGACGACGATGCTGGCGACGACGGCCCTGCTGGCCGGCGCGTGCGGTACGTCCGGCAGTGGCGAACCGGCGGATTCAGGCGGGCCGATCGAACTGACGATCGCCACCTTCGGCGAATTCGGCTACGAAAGGTTGCTGGAGGAGTACGAGGCGGCACACCCGAACATCAAGGTCACCGAGCGCAAGTCGGGCAAGGCGGGCCCGCACCACCAGAACCTGATCGCCAAGCTCGGCGCCGGCTCCGGCCTCGCCGACATCGAGGCGGTCGAGGAGGGCCACCTGTCCAACGTGCTGGACAAGGCCTCCCGGTTCAACGACCTCAGCCAGATCGGGCCGGCCGACGCCGGTGCCGACCGCTGGCTGCCGTGGAAGTTCGAGATGGGCAAGAGCAAGGACGGCAAGCTGATCGGCTACGGCACCGACAGCGGCCCCCTGGCCATGTGCTATCGCAAGGACCTGCTGGAGGCGGCCAACATGCCGTCGGACCCGCAGAGCGTCAAACCGCTGTTCGCCACCTGGGAGAGCTACTTCCAGGCCGGGCAGGAGTACGTGCAGGCCTCCGGGGGCAAGCCCTGGTTCGACTCCGCGGCGCAGAACTTCAACGCGATGGTGAACCAGCAGGAGGTCGGCTACCTCGACCGCGAGGACAAGCTGACGCTGGACAACAACCCCGGCATCAAGCGCTCGTGGGACCAGGTCACCGCCGCGGTCACGCAGGGGCAGTCGGCGAAGCTGACCGCGTTCAGCAACGAGTGGAACAGCGGCTTCAAGGAAGGCGCCTTCGCCACCAAGGCCTGCCCGGCGTGGATGATCGGCGTGATCAAGGAGCAGAGCGGGGTGGAGAACCGCGGCAAGTGGGCGGTCACCGACGCCTTCCCCGGTGGCGGCGGCAACTGGGGTGGTTCCTACCTCACCGTGCCGACCCAGTCGCAGCACCCGAAGGAGGCCGCCGAGCTGGCCGCCTGGCTCACCGCGCCGGCCCAGCAGCTGAAGGCCTTCCAGGCCAAGGGCACCTTCCCCAGCCAGACCGAGGCGCTCGCCTCACCGGAACTGGCCGCGCAGACCGAGCCGTTCTTCGCCGGTGACCCCAAGACCGGGGAGCTCTTCGCCGCGCAGGCCCGCAAGATCGCCAAGCCGCAGTACAAGGGCCCCGGCGACGGCCAGATCCAGGAGAACGTGAGCACCCCGGCGCTGCAGGCCGTGGAGCAGGGCACCTCGGCGGCGCAGGGGTGGCAGCAGCTCGTCGACGGCGCCAAGAAGATCGTCGGGTAACGCACACATGACCGTTGTGCAGGCACCGCGGCGGGACGATCGCCCTTCGGCCGTCCCGCCGCGGCCCACCTTCCGGCACCGGCTGTCCAAATGGGACGTCAAGTACTCGCCGTACGCCTACATCGCCCCCTTCTTCGTGGTGTTCGGGCTGGTCGGGCTCTTCCCGCTGCTCTACACCGCCTACGTTTCGCTCTACGACTGGGAGATCGGCGACGACGATCCCCCGTTCGTCGGCTTCGAGAACTACGTGCAGCTCTTCGGCGACGGCCAGTTCTGGAACGCCGTCGGCAACACGCTGTCGATCTTCGTGCTCTCCAGCGGGCCGCAGGTCGTGATCGCGGTGCTGCTCGCCGCGCTGCTCAACACCCGGCTGCGCGGCCCGACGGGCTGGCGGGTCGGCATCCTGCTGCCCTACGCGGCCAGCCTGGTGGCCATCGGCATCATCTTCGCCAACCTGTTCGGCAACCAGTACGGCCTGCTGAACTCCATCCTCGAGGCGTTCGGCCTGGACCGGGTGGACTGGCAGGCGGGCACGCTGTCCAGCCACGTGGCCATCGCCACGATGGTGAACTGGCGCTGGACCGGCTACAACGCGCTGATCGTGCTCGCGGCGATGCAGGCCATCCCCAAGGAGATCAACGAAGCCGCGGTGGTCGACGGCGCCGGGCCGGTGCGCCGGTTCGTCAGCGTCACCCTGCCGCTGCTGCGCCCCACGCTGATCTTCGTGGTGATCACCTCGACCATCGGCGGACTGCAGATCTTCACCGAGCCGAAGCTGTTCGACGTCGGGCAGGGCTCGAACAACGGCGGTTCCAGCAACCAGTTCCAGACCGTGACGCTCTACATGTACCAGCAGGGCTTCGAGAACTTCGACCTCGGCTACGCCTCGGCGATCGCCTGGATGCTGTTCCTGTTAATCGTGGTGATCGCACTGGTGAACTTCCTGATCACCCGGCGGCTGGCCAGCACCGAAGGAGGGCGTCGATGACCCTGACCACCGCGGTACCGGCTCCCCCGGCACCGCCCGCCCGCCCGAAGGTGGCCAAGCTCGGCAGGCCCAACTTCTTCGTCTACGCCACCCTCGCGGTGTTCGTGCTCGGCTCGCTGTTCCCGTTCTACTGGTCGTTCCTGGTGGCCAGCCGGGACAACGGGATGCTCACCGAACGGGTGCCCCCGCTGGTGCCCGGCGGGAACTTCTTCGCCAACGCGGCGCAGGTGTTCGACTCGGTGGCGTTCTGGAAGGCGATGGGCAACAGCGTCCTGGTGGCCACCTCGGTGACCCTGTCCACGGTGCTGTTCTCCTCGCTGGCCGGGTTCGCCTTCGCCAAGCTGCGCTTCCGCGGCCGCGACCCGCTGTTCGTGTTCATCGTGGTGACCCTGGCGGTGCCCACCCAGCTCGGGGTGATCCCGCTGTTCATCGCGATGTCCGAACTGGGCTGGGCCGGCGGGCTGCAGGCGGTGATCGTGCCGAACCTGGTCACCGCGTTCGGCGTGTTCTGGATGCGCCAGTACACAGTGGACGCCGTGCCGCACGAGCTGATCGAGGCGGCGCGGGTGGACGGGTGCAGCATGATCCGCACCTTCTGGCACGTGTGCCTGCCCGCGGTCCGCCCGGCGGCCGCGGTGCTGGCCATGTTCACCTTCATGACCTCGTGGAACGACTTCCTCTGGCCGCTGATCGTGCTGGACGCGGGCAACCCCACCGTCCAGCTGGCACTGGAACAGCTGCAGAGCGGCTACTACACCAACTACTCGCTGGTGCTCGCCGGTACGACGCTGGCGACCATCCCCATCTTGATCGTCTTCCTCCTGCTGGGCCGCCAGATCGTGGCCGGCATCATGCAAGGCGCTGTGAAAGGGTGAAAATGTCGACTATCCCGCAGGAACTCGCCACCGAAGCAGGGCTGCGGTTCCCGGAGAAGTTCCTCTGGGGCGCGGCGACGGCCTCGTTCCAGGTGGAGGGCTCCACCACCGCGGACGGGCGGGTACCGTCCATCTGGGACACCTTCTGCGCGCGTCCCGGCGCGGTGCGCAACGGCGACACCGGCGACCCGGCGGCCGACCACTACCGGCTGATGGCCGAGGACGTCCGGTTGATGGCCGACCTCGGGCTCGGCGCCTACCGGTTCTCCATCGCCTGGCCGCGCATCGGCGCCGAGACCGGCGCGCCGAACCCGGCCGGGCTGGACTTCTACCGCCGCCTGGTGGACACCCTGCTCGAGCACGGCATCACGCCGTGGCCGACGCTGTACCACTGGGACCTGCCGCAGTCGCTCGAAGACCGCGGCGGCTGGGCGAACCGCGACACCGCCTACCGCTTCGCCGAGTACACCGAGACCGTGGTGGGCGCGCTCGGTGACCGGGTGGACACCTGGACCACGCTGAACGAGCCGTGGTGCACCGCCTTCGCCGGGTACGCCGGCGGCAGGCACGCACCGGGGCGCACCGAGCCGGACGCCGCCGTGGCCGCCGCGCACCACCTGATGCTGGGCCACGGGCTCGCCGTCGGCGTGATCCGCGCGCGCACCCGGGCCACGGCGGGCATCACGCTCAACCTGTTCCCGGTGCACCCGGCGAACCCGGACGACATGGTCGACGTCGAGGCCGCACGCCGGGTCGACGGGGTGCAGAACCGCATCTTCCTGGAGCCGATCCTGCAGGCGCGCTACCCGCTCGACGTGCTCGACGACCTGGCGCCCTACGGCATCGGCGAAGTGGTCAAGGACGGCGACCTGACCACCATCGCCGCCCCGATCGACATGCTCGGCGTGAACTACTACCGCGACCACCACGTTTCCGGGCACTCGGACGAGAGCTCCGGGCTGCCCTCGGAATGGGTCGGCGTGGAGTACGCCAGCTTCCCCGCGCGCGGGCTGCCGCTGACCGACTCCGGCTGGGAGACCAATCCCGGTGAGCTGACCGCGCTGCTGGTCGACCTGCACCGCAAGTACCCGCAGTTGCCGCTGTACGTCACGGAGAACGGCGCGGCGTACCCGGACAACATCGCCGACGGCCGGGTCGACGACCACGACCGGGTGGCGTTCCTGGAGTCGCACCTGGCCGCCGCGCACGCCGCGATCGACCGCGGGGTGGACCTGCGCGGGTACTTCTACTGGTCGCTGCTGGACAACTTCGAGTGGGCCGAGGGGTACGCGAAGCGGTTCGGCCTAGTGCACGTGGACTACCAGACGCAGCGGCGCACGCCGAAGCTGAGCGCGCGGCGGTACTCGCGGATCATCCAGGAGAACGGCCTGCGCGGGGACGGGATCTCCTGATGGCGGCCGTTTCCTACACCGGGGCGAGCCGCGTGTACGCGGGCAAGCCCCCGGTCCGCGCGGTGGACCAGCTCGACCTCGACGTGGCCGACGGGGAGTTCCTCGTGCTGGTCGGGCCGTCCGGCTCGGGCAAGTCGACGGCGCTGCGCATGCTCGCCGGCCTCGAAGAGATCGACGAAGGTGCCGTGCGGATCGGTGACAAGGATGTCACCGCGATGCCGTCGCGGGACCGGGACATCGCGATGGTGTTCCAGAACTACGCGCTGTACCCGCACATGTCGGTGGGCGAGAACATGGGCTTCGCGCTGAAGCTGCGCCGCACGCCGAAGGCCGAGATCCGGGAACGGGTGCTCACCGCGGCGCGGCTGCTGGAGCTGGAGCCCTACCTCGACCGCAAGCCGAAGGCGCTCTCGGGCGGGCAGCGGCAGCGCGTGGCGATGGGGCGGGCGATCGTGCGCGAGCCCTCGGTGTTCCTGATGGACGAACCACTGTCCAATCTGGACGCCAAGCTGCGGGTGGAGACGCGGGCGAACATCGCCGCGCTGCAGCGGCGGCTGGGCACCACCACCGTGTACGTCACGCACGACCAGGTCGAGGCGATGACCATGGGGCACCGGGTGGCGGTGCTCAAGGACGGGCTGCTGCAGCAGTGCGCCACACCGCGGGAGCTTTACGATCACCCGCAGAACTCCTTCGTGGCCGGGTTCATCGGCTCACCGGCGATGAACCTGCTGACCGTGCCGATGAACGGCTGGGGCGTGCGGATCGGGGCCTACGAAATCCCCCTGCGCCGCGACCAGTTGCGGGACGCCAAGTGGGCGGGTCTCGAGGAGATCACCATCGGCGTGCGGCCGGAAGCGCTGCGGGTCACCGGTTCCGCGGAGGAGGCGATCAAGCTCACCGTGGACCTGGTGGAGGAACTCGGCGCGGACGCACTGGTGCACGGGACCACCCCGGACAACCAGTCGCTGGTCATGCGCATCGACGGGCGCTTGGCGCCTTCGATGGGCAGGACGCTGCGGGTGGCCATCCGTGACCTGGGCGAGCTGCACCTGTTCCACCCGGAAACCGGAGAACGCCTGAACAGCTGAGGCGGGGTGCGACTGTCATGAATGTGGCTTTCGAGACGTTCCGCGTCCCGAAAGCCACATTCGTGACGTCCGGGCCCCGACACCCCCTCCACCCGAGTGTGAGGTTCAGCTGCACGAGCGTGAGGTTCGGGCTCCTGAACGTGCAACTCGGCTGCGCGAGTGTGGGGTTCGGATGTCGGTGAGTCCCACGTTCAGGAAGCCGAGTTGCACGTTCAGGAGCCCGAGTTCCACGTTCAGGAGCCCGAGTTCCACACTGAGGGGCGAGGTGTGGTGACACGAATGTGGCTTTGGGGGCGGATTCCGCCCCCAAAGCCACATTTGTGTCACCGAACTACTTACAGGTTGAGCCGTTGACGCTGAAGGTCGACGGGGTGGTGGCCGGGCCCGGGCTGGAGGCGTTGAAGCCCACGGTCACCGAGGCTCCCGGGGCGACCGTCCCGTTCCACGGCAGGTTCGTGGCCGTGACGTCCCGGCCCGACTGCGACCAGTTGGCCGACCACCCGTGCTGCAGCTTCTGCTCCCCGCCGAACGCGAACTTGAGCGTCCACCCGTTCCACGCGGCCGCGCTGGTGTTCTTCAGCACCACCGAGGCCGACAGCCCCGAGTTCCACCCGTTCGCCGTGTAGGCGACCGAGCACGAGGCGGCGGGCTCCACTGTGGACTTCTCCGCCGTCCAGTTCGCCAGCCACGCGAGCGCCGAGTTCCAGTTCACCGTCACCTCGTTCACCGAGTACGCCTCGATGTGGTCGATGAAGCAGCGCTGCGCCGGGCAGCCCTTCAGCAGGCCCGCGGCGATCGGGTCCTGCAGCGCGCTGTTCGGCCCGCCCGACAGGGCACCGGGCGGCGCGATCGGCAGCGTCGGGTCGAGCTGGTTCGCCCAGTGCCGGTGGTGCACGTTCCGCACCGGCTGGTCACCCCACCCGGACACGTACGAGTAGTTCACCGGGTTCCGCCCCAGCAGGTAGTTCATCACGCCGAACGCGCCCTCACGGTACTTCTCCTGCTTCGTGAAGTCGTACGCCAGCGCCAGCACCACGCCGTTGTTCGCGACCAGGCCGTTGGAACCCCATTCGTACGAACCGTCCTGGGTCCGGTACGGCGCGGGGTGCCCCTGCGTGGCCATCTGCGCCAGGTGCCCGTCCGCGGTGGTGGTGATCGCCTGCCGGATCGCGGCGATGTCGCCCGCGGGCAGGGTCGTCGGCACCAGTGCGAGTGTGATGTCGCCCAGGGCGCCCGTCGAGCCCCAGTCGAAACCACGCGTGTTGATGCTGGCGCCCTTGTACAGCGACGAGCCGGTCACGTCGGCCCGGTAGTCGCTCTTGCCGGTGGTGACGAACAGTTCCGCCGCCGCCCAGTAGAACTCGTCGGTCACGGTGCTGTCGCCGTAGGCACCACCGCCGGTGCCGTCGTTCGGGTCGGCGATCTTCGCCGGGTTGGCCTCGGCCGCCAGGTACGCCTTTTCGGCCGCCGCCAGTGCCTGCGCGGAGAACGCCGGGTCGATGTCCTTCCACAGCCGGGACGCCTGTGCCGCCACCGCGGCCAGGTTCAGCGTCGCCGCGGTGCTGGGCGCGGAAAGGCGCCGCACCTGCGGGTCCTCGTGCGGGAGCAGGGGCAGCCCGGTCCACTGCGCGTCGTGGATCTTGTGGTGCGCCATGCCCGCCAGCGGCTGACCGGCCGGCACCTGCATCTTGAGCAGGAACTCGACCTCCCACCGGGCCTCGTCGAGGATGTCCGGCACGCCGTTGCCGCTCTCGGGGATCGACAGCTTGCCGTCACCCAGCGCCGTGGCGTCACCGACGCGCAGGGCGCGCTCGTACTCGTTGAGCACCTGCCACGCCGAGATGCCGCCGTTGACCACGTACTTGCCGTGATCGCCCGCGTCGTACCAGCCACCGGGCACGTCCAGCGTGTAGTCGCAGCCGATCCCGGCCAGGCACGGCACGTCGTTGTCCCCCTTGTTGGGCGCGACGTTCAGGTGCCCCGCGGGCCGTGCGTACTCCGCTCCGACGTACTCCGCCTCGATCGGCGTGCCGCTGCGCTGGTGGTAGAAGAACGCGAGCGAGTCGTACCGCAGGTCGGTCAGCACGTCCGGTGAGATGTCGAAGGGGTGGCTGGTGTCCCCGCCCACGGTCAGCGTGTAACCGGTACCGACGGTTTCATAGGCGGAGAAGTCGACCAGGTGCACGTTCTCCCCGGAACCCGCGTCCAGCCCCTTCGGCGTGCTCTGGCCGCTGGCCACCGCGGCGCCCGCCGCGTTCTTCAGCGTCCACGGCAGCGGTGTGGTGGACTCGTTCGCCACGCTCGCCTGCTTGGGCAGGTCCGGCAGGTAGCCGACCTGGTTGACCCGCACCGGCGCGGCCGGCTCGAGCCCCGGCGGCGGCAGCACCCCGCCGATCAGCGAGACGTTGTCCACGCAGATCGTGTTGTCGAAGGACTGGCCGCCGAACCAGAAGGCCAGCTGGCCGTTCCCGGCCGCCGGGAAGTCCAATGTGGACTCAAAGGTGTAGGTGAAGCTCTGCGGCTCGGGCGTGACGACCACTTCGGTCCTGGCGATCTGCCGGTAGGGGTCCACCGCCTCGCCGGCCACCGCGGAGATCGGCTGCTCGGTGACCGCCCGCGCGTCGAACTTCAGCGTGTAGGACTGCCCCGCTTCGTACGCCACGCCGTTCTGCCCGGCCAGCGCGTCGTAGCCGTTGACCGTGCCGCCGGTGACCTTGCTGCAGAACTCGCCGCCGACCACCGAGCCGGTGGTGCCGGCGCCGTTCCACCACGGGTTGACCTCGCCGCTGGCGAAGTCGCCGTTGACCACCCGCTCGTATTCGGCGGCCGCGGCCGCCGGTGGCAGCACCAGCAGCCCGGCCGCCAGCAGGGCGCCGGTGGCGGTCAGCGCACGTCGTCGTGCTCTGTTCGGCATCTCTTGGGTCTCCTGTCCGGGAAAGGGTGGGTGGCCGCCGTCTGTGTCCATCTCGGACCGAGGCGACCACCTCGGGAAACGGCGACTAGGAGCGCTCCCAGAAGGTACCCGCGGGACCGCCGCTTTGGGAAGGTGGCCAGACCACCGGGACGGTCCGTGTCGCCCACCCGGCCGCAGCTCACCCTTTCGGCGCAGCCCACTGGACGAACCGGGCGGGAGGCCGCTGCGGCTATTCCCCCGGACAGCTCCGCCGCGCTATGGTTTTCCTCCGCTGGGAGCGCTTCCACACGGATTTCTCCGCCGCATCGGCGCGCGCGGAGAGGCAGGAAGAAAGGAAGCGAAAGAGTGACAAAGAAAAGGGCGGGTACCGCACTCGCCGCCGTCACCGCTCTGGTGGCCGGATTGCTCACGATGGTGCTCGGCGCGAGTCCCGCGTCGGCGCACGGCGCGTTGATGAAAGCGGGCAGCCGCACCTTCCTCTGCTGGCAGGACGGGCTCTCCCCGCAGGGCAACATCGTGCCGCAGAATCCCGCCTGCTCGGCGGCGGTGAACCAGAGCGGGGCGAATTCGCTCTACAACTGGTTCTCCGTGCTCCGGTCGGACGGGGCCGGCCGCACCCGCGGCTTCATCCCGGACGGGAAGCTGTGCTCGGGCGGCAACCCCAGTTTCTCCGGGTACGACGGGGTCGGCGACTGGCCGCTCACGCACCTGACCTCCGGGGCGAATTTCAACTTCTCCTACAACGCCTGGGCCGCGCACCCGGGCTGGTTCTACCTCTACGTCACCAAGGACGGCTGGAACCCGAACGCCCCGCTGCGCTGGGACGACCTCGAGGAACAGCCCTTCGCCACCGCGGACCACCCGCAGGTCACCGGTTCGGTGGGCAGTGTCGGGGCGTCCTACAACTGGTCCGCCGCGCTGCCGTCGGGCAAGACCGGACGCCACGTCATCTACTCGGTGTGGAAGCGCTCGGACAGCACGGAGACCTTCTACGGCTGCTCCGACGTCACCTTCGACGGCGGGAACGGGGAGGTCACCGGGGTCAAGGAGGGTTCGGGCGGCAACCCGACCGACCCGCCGCCGGGCCCGGCGAACTGCATGGCGCAGTACGCCGTGACCGGCACCTGGAACGGTGGCCACCAGGCCGAGGTCACCGTGATGAACCACGGCACCACGGCGCTGTCCGGGTGGCGGACCTCCTGGACGCTGCCGGCCGGGCAGAGCATCAACAGCGTGTGGAACGGCAGCCACACCCAGTCCGGTGACCAGATCACGGTGCGCAACGTGGAGTGGAACGCGCCGGTGGCCGCCAACGGCACCACGAAGTTCGGCCTGTCGGTGAACTCCGCCGGCAGCAGTCCGGCGGTGCCGTCGCTGACCTGCCAGAGCCCGTAGAGCCGGGCGGCATCACTGAGGCGGCGGCCTCAGTGATGTCCCGCAGGATCTCAGTGGTGCCCGTGCTCCGGATCGGCGAACACACAGCCGTCCACGTCGGCGGGCACCTGCGGCACCGCGGCGTCGGCGTAGTCGCAGCGGAAATAGAACAGGTCCAGCGCGCTCACGCCGAGGAAACCGGCCGAAACCGCGAATCCGTTGCCGAAGGCGAAAGTGGGCCCGTCCTCGACGCCGCCCTCGGTCATCGCCTGCCGCCAGGACCGCTGGAACTGCTGTTGCCGATCACCGCCGAACACCAGCAGCGCGACCTTCGGGTATTCGGGCGACACCGCGCAGGTGGCCCATTCGCTGACGAACGGCTCATAGAGAGCGGCGATATCCGAACCGACGAACGCGCGCAGATCAGCGGGCTTTTCCGCGGTGACCCCGGTGCATTCGCCCGCCTTCTCCGCCACCCAGCCGGCCACCTGGTCCACCGTTTCCAGCCGGGTGGTCAGCGCGGCGGCACCACGATCAGGCTTGGGTTCCGCGTTGTCCTCGCCGGCGCACGCGGCCACCGAGCTCCACACGCCGAGAGCGACCAGCACGGCGGCACCGACCCGGTTCATCCTGCCTCCAACACCGTTGATGGGAGCGCTTCCAGCATTACCGCCCGCCGGTTCACCGTAGCCCGGTATCGCCTGGGGGACAACGCTTCGTGCACCGGTGGTCACACCACTCTTCCCAAAGGCGGGCGCCGGGGCCTACACTTCTGGGAGCGCTCCCAAATGTGGATCAACGGATTGGGACAACCTCAACGAGGAGGCCGCAGTGCCCCACCGCCGCTTTTCCCTGCTGTTCGCGGCCACCGCCTTGATCACCACCGCGTTCGCCACCCCCGCCTCCGCCGTTCCCACGGAAGCCGCCTCCTTCGACTACGGCGAAGCGCTGCAGAAATCGATCTTCTTCTACGACGCGCAGCGTTCCGGCGCGCTCGGCTCCGGCAATCGGGTGAACTGGCGCGGGGATTCCGCGTTGGCGGACGGCCAAGATGTCGGCCTCGACCTGACCGGCGGCTTCTACGACGCGGGCGACCACGTGAAGTTCGGCCTCCCGTTCACCGCCAGCATGACGATGCTGGCCTGGGGCGCGGTCGAGGAGCCCGAGGCGTACGCGCGCTCCGGGCAGGCACCGCACCTGAAGTCGAACCTCAAGTGGGGCACCGACTGGCTGCTCAAGGCCCACCCGCAGCCGAACGTCCTTTATGGACAGGTCGGCAGCGGCAACCCCGACCACGCCTGGTGGGGACCGGCCGAGGTGATGCCGATGGCGCGCCCGTCGTACAAGATCGACGCGAGCTGCCCCGGTTCGGACCTCGCCGGTGAGTCCGCCGCGGCGCTGGCCGCCTCCTCGATGGTCTTCGCCGCCGACGACCCCGCCTACGCGAAAACCCTCGTGCAGCACGCGAAACAGCTCTACCAGTTCGCCGACACCCATCGCGGCAAGTACAGCGACTGCATCACCGACGCGGCGAACTTCTACCGGTCGTGGAGTGGTTATCAGGACGAGCTGGTCTGGGCCGCGGCGTGGCTGTACCGCGCGACCGGCGACTCCGCCTACCTCGCCAAGGCCGAGGCCGAGTACGACCGCCTCGCCACCGAACCGCAGAGCAGCGAACGGTCCTACAAGTGGACGATCGCCTGGGACGACAAGTCCTACGGCGCCTACGTGCTGCTCGCCGAACTGACCGGTGGCGAGCGCTACTTCACCGATGCCAACCGGTGGCTCGACTACTGGACCACCGGCCACAACGGCCAGCGCGTGCGCTACTCCCCCGGCGGCCAGGCCCACCTCGACACCTGGGGATCGCTGCGGTACGCCGCCAACACCGCGTTCGCCGCGCTGGTGCACAGCGAGAACGTGACCGACCCGGCGCGCCGGGCGCGCTACCACGACTTCGGCGTCCGGCAGATCGACTACACCCTCGGCGACAACCCGCGGCAATCGAGCTACCTGATCGGCTTCGGCGCCAACCCGCCGCGCAACCCGCACCACCGGACCGCGCACGGCAGCTGGACCGACAACCTCCAGCAGCCCGCGCAGAACCGGCACGTGCTGCACGGTGCACTGGTCGGCGGTCCCGGGCAGCCCAACGACTCCTATGTGGACAATCGAGGCGACTACGTGGCCAACGAGGTCGCGCTCGACTACAACGCCGCCTACACCGGCGCGCTGGCCAAGCTGTACGACGAGTTCGGCGGCAGCCCGTCGGCGAACTTCCCGGTGGCGGAGAAGCCCGACGGCCCCGAACTGTACGTGCAGGGCGCGGCCACCCAGCAGAGCTCGACCTTCACCGAGGTCAAGCTGTACGTGGTCAACACCTCGGCCTGGCCGGCCAGGGCGCTGACCGGGGGCAAGGTCCGCTACTACTTCACCCTGGACGGCGCCACCACGCCCGCGCAGCTTGCGGTGACCACCCACTACAACCAGTGCGGCGCGGCCTCCGCGCCGATCCAGCACGCGGGCGACGTGTACTACGTCGAAATCCCGTGCCCCGCGGCCATCGCCCCGGCCGGGCAGAGCGCGCACCGCAAGGAGATCCAGGTACGGGTCACCAGCACGGGCGCCTGGGACCCGGCCAACGACTGGTCCTACGCCGGGCTGCCGTCCGGCAGCGGGGCACAACCGGTGAACACGGCGAACATCGTGCTCACCGACCCGGCAGGCACCGCCGTGTGGGGCGCGGCCCCCGGCGGGCGCTGACCGGCCAGGCGGGCCGCCGTCCGCAACTGCGGCGGCCCGCCACCCCGGCCCCGGCCCGGGACGGCTGTCATCCGCCGTCCCGGTCCGGTCTCCAACTTCGGTTTTCCGGCTGAAATAGGAGGAAAAGTTGAGATCACGACTATCCGCCCGGCGCATGCGGGCCCGCCCGCTGCCGGCTCTGGCCGGGGTGGTGTTGCTCGGCACGGCGGTCACCGTGGGCCTGACGCCCGCGGCCGGGGCCGCCGACGTCGCCTGCACGGTCACCTACAAGGTCGGCAGTGAGTGGAACACCGGGTTCGGCGCCACGGTCGACGTGCGCAACGAGGGCACCGACCCGATCGCCGACTGGAATCTCACCTGGACCTTCGCCGACGGCCAGCAGATCACCCAGCTGTGGAACGGGACCCACACGCAGACCGGGGCCGCGGTGAGCGTGCGCGGCGCGAACTGGAACTCCTCGCTCGGCGCGGGAGTCACCACGCAGGTCGGCTTCAACGCCAGCAAGAGCGCCCAGAACCGGGTGCCCGCCGACTTCGCGGTCAACGGCACGGCGTGCACCGGGGCCAACAAGGCACCGGGCGTGCAGCTGACCAAGCCCGCCCCGAACTCCTCCTACGCCGTCCCGGCCCAGATCCCGCTCGAAGCCTCGGCCAGCGACACCGACGGCACGGTGCAGAAGGTGGAGTTCTACGCCGGGACGCAGTTGCTCGGCACCGACACCTCGGCGCCGTTCCAGCACGACTGGGCCGGTGCCGCGCCCGGTGAGTACTCGGTGACCGCGAAGGCGTTCGACAACAAGGGCGCGACCTCGCTGTCCAGCCCGGTCGCGGTCAAGGTGCTCGCCGCGCCCGCGGTGGTCACCACCCCCTCGACGGTCAACGTCAAGCAGGGCGAGTCGACCACCGTCGACGTCAAGCTCGCGGTGCAGCCCAGCGGCCCGGTCACGGTGACCGTGGCCAGGACGGCGGGCAGCGCGGACCTGACCGCGAGCCCGGCGACGCTGTCGTTCACCACGGCCAACTGGAACACCGGCCAGCCGGTGACGATCAGCTCGGCGGCCAACGGCGGCGCGCTCGCCACGGCGAGCTTCTCGCTCACCGCGCCGGGCCTGACCGCCGCGCCGATCGAGGTGACCGAACTGGATCCGTCCGCTTCGGACTACCAGGCCGCGTTCCTCGAGCAGTACAACAAGATCAAGGACGCGGACAGCGGCTACTTCCGCAACTTCGGCGGGCTGCTGGTGCCCTACCACTCGGTGGAGACCCTCCTCGTGGAGGCACCGGACCACGGCCACCAGACCACCTCCGAGGCGTTCAGCTACTACCTGTGGCTGGAAGCGGCCTACGGTCAGCTCCAGGGTGACTGGGCCCCGTTCAACGCGGCCTGGGCCTCGATGGAGAAGTACATCATCCCGGCGAAGGCCGACCAGCCGACGAACGACAAGTACAACCCGGCGAAACCGGCGACCTACGCGCCGGAGCACCCGCGGATGGACAAGTACCCGTCGCAGCTGGAGAGCTCCGTCCCGGTCGGCGCCGACCCGATCGCGGCCGAGCTGAAAGCGGCCTACGGCACCGACGACATCTACGGCATGCACTGGCTGATCGACGTCGACAACACCTACGGTTTCGGCCGCTGCGGGGACGGCACCACCGCCCCGGCGTACATGAACACCTACCAGCGCGGGTCCAGCGAATCGGTGTGGGAGACCATTCCGCAGCCCTCGTGCGACACCTTCGCGCACGGTGGCCCGAACGGCTTCCTCGACCTGTTCACCAAGGACTCGAGCTACGCCAAGCAGTGGAAGTACACCAACGCGCCCGACGCTGACGCCCGTGCGGTCCAGGTGGCCTACCTGGCCAACCAGTGGGCCACCGCGCAGGGCAAGGGTTCGCAGGTCGCCGCCACGGTGAAGAAGGCGTCGAAGATGGGCGACTACCTCCGGTACGCCATGTTCGACAAGTACTTCAAGAAGGTCGGCAACTGCGTCGGCCCGACCACCTGCCCGGCGGGCAGCGGCAAGAACAGCGAGCACTATCTGATGTCCTGGTACTACGCCTGGGGTGGCGCGACCGACACCTCGGCGGGCTGGGCCTGGCGCATCGGGGACGGGGCGGCCCACCAGGGCTACCAGAACCCGCTCGCCGCGCACGCGCTGGCCAACGACCCGGCGCTGAAGCCGGTTTCGGCGACCGGCGCGCAGGACTGGGCCAAGAGCCTGGACCGGCAGCTCGAGTTCCTGCAGTGGCTGCAGTCGTCCGAAGGCGGTATCGCCGGCGGCGCGACGAACAGCTGGGAAGGCCAGTACGCCACGCCACCGGCGGGGCTGCCGACCTTCTACGGCATGTACTACGACTACCAGCCGGTCTGGCACGACCCGCCGAGCAACCGGTGGTTCGGCTTCCAGGCGTGGGGTCTCGAACGAGTGGCCGCGCTCTACCAGCAGACCGGGGACGCGCGCGCCAAGAAGATCCTCGACAAGTGGGTCCCGTGGGCCATCGCGAACACCACCATCGGCACCGGCGGCCAGTTCGCCATCCCGTCCGACATGGAGTGGACCGGCAACCCCGACACCTGGAACCCGTCGACCCCCGGCGGTAACAGCGGGCTCCACGTCAAGGTGCTCAACCACAGCCAGGACGTCGGCGTGGCCGCCGCGTACGCGAAGATCCTGCTCAACTACGCGGCCAAGTCGGGCAACACCCAGGCCAGGACCGTCGGCGAGGGCCTGCTCGACGCGATGCTGGCGCACACCGACGAGATCGGCATCGCCGTACCGGAGACCCGCACGGACTACAACCGGTTCGACGACGAGTACAACTCGGCCAGCGGTGAAGGCGTCTACGTGCCGCCGGGCTGGACCGGGGACATGCCCAACGGCGACCAGATCGGCGCCGGCGCGGACTTCCTGTCCATCCGGTCGTTCTACACCGACGACCCGCAGTGGCCCAAGGTCCAGGCCTACCTGGACGGCGGACCGGCGCCGACGCTGACCTACCACCGGTTCTGGGCGCAGGCCGAGATCGCCACGGCGTTCTCGACCCACGTGCAGTTGTTCGGCTCGGCGTGACGCCCTAGCCGGACAACCGAGGACGCGGCCGCTCACATCGCCGTTCGCGGCCGCGAGGCCAGGCCCGCCATCCGCCGGTGGCGGGCCTGGCCGTCTTTCCCGGTCGCGCCGATCACCACTTCCGGTGATCGGCGCGACCTGTTTGTCATTGCCCCCACCTACTGGTTCAGGAAGGTGTGACGTGAAGAAGAAACTGGCATTGATCAGTGCGTTGCTGGCCGCGATGGCCGCGATGGTGGTTCCGGCCGCCACCGCGGCTCCCGCGACCGGCTTCTCCGTGCAGAACGGGCGCTTGTACGAGGCCAACGGCGCCGAGTTCGTGATGCGCGGGGTCAACCACGCGCACACGTGGTACCGCGGCGAAACCAGTTCGTTCGCCAACATCAAGGCACTGGGCGCCAACACCGTCCGCGTGGTGCTGTCCTCGGGCCACCAGTGGACCAAGAACGACGCCGCCGACGTGGCCAACGTGGTCTCGCTGTGCAAGCAGAACCGGCTGATCTGCGTCCTCGAAGTGCACGACACCACCGGTTACGGCGAGCAGGCCGCGGCCGTCTCGCTGGACACCGCGGCGAACTACTGGCTGGAAGTGAAGAACTCGCTCATCGGCCAGGAAAAGTACGTCCTGGTCAACATCGGCAACGAACCGTGGGGCAACACCGGGCACGCGGGCTGGACCGACGCGACGAAGTCGGCCATCCAGAAACTGCGCGCCGGCGGGCTCACCCACACGCTGATGGTGGACGCGCCGAACTGGGGCCAGGACTGGTCCTTCACCATGCGCGACAACGCGGCCTCGGTGTTCGCCGCGGACTCGCTGAAGAACACGATGTTCTCGGTGCACATGTACGGCGTGTTCGACACCGCGGCGGAGATCACCGACTACCTCGGCAGGTTCACCGCGGCCGGGCTGCCGATCCTGGTCGGCGAGTTCGGGCACGACCACTCCGACGGCAACCCCGACGAGGACACCATCTTCGCCACCACCCAGGCACAGCGGCTCGGCTACCTCGGCTGGTCCTGGAGCGGCAACGGCGGCGGTGTCGAGTACCTGGACATGGTCACCAGCTTCAACCCCTCGGCGCTGACCTCGTGGGGACAGCGGATCTTCAACGGGGCCAACGGCATCAAGCAGACGTCGAAGGAGGCCACCGTTTTCGGTGGTGACAACGTTGACATCCAGGCACCCACCACGCCGGGCACGCCCACGGCGGCCGGGGTGACCGCCAGTGGCGTCAACCTGAGCTGGGCGGCGTCCACCGACAACACCGCGGTCACCGGGTACGACGTGGTGCGGATCAGCGGCACCACCGAGGCTTCCGCGGTCTCGACGAGCACCAATTCCGCCGCGGTCACCGGACTTTCGCCCAGCACGGCGTACACCTTCGCGGTGTACGCCCGTGATGCCGCCGGGAACCGCTCGGCGCGCTCGGGCACGGTCGCGGTGACCACGGCCCCGGCGGGCGCGGGCGCGTGCTCGGTGGGCTACCAGGTGACCGGCCAGTGGTCGGGCGGGTACCAGGCGGAGGTCACGCTGACCAACACCGGCGCCAGCGCGATCGACGGGTGGCAGCTCGGCTGGACCTTCACCGGCGGGCAGACCATCACGAACATGTGGCACGGCGTCCCGGTGCAGACCGGCTCGTCGGTCGTGGTGACCAACGCGGGCTACAACAAGGTGCTCGCCGCGGGCGGTGTGGTGCGGATCGGCTTCACCGGCGGGTGGACCGGCAGCAACCCGGCCCCCGCCTCCTTCGCCCTCAACGGCGCCACCTGCTCAGCCGCCTGACCGAGCTATGCGAGCGCTAGGAGTGGGGCATTACTTGCGCCCTCCCGTCGCCCACCTCCACCCTCAACGGAGCTGCGCACGGATCTTCATTGCAAGTAATGCCCCACTCATAGCAATCAACGGTGGCGGCGCGGCAGGGTTAGGGTGACGGCGAGGCCGAGCAGCAGGGCCACCGCGGCGAGCAGGATCGCCAGTGCGCCGCCGTCCGCCAGGGAGTACGCGCCCGCGTGCGAGACCGCGATCAGCACGGCCAGGCCCACCGCGTTGCCGATGTTCAGCGTCGTCGACGCCAGGCCCGAGGCCACGCCCTGCTCCCCCGCCGGTACGCCGGTGGCCGCGGCGATCCACATCGCGGTCCAGACCACGCCCTGCGCGACCCCGGACACGACCAGCCCGGGAATGGTGGAAGCCACCGAGGAACCCTCGTCCGCGCCCCACGCCAGCGCCGCGGTGCCGGCCGCCCCGACGGCGAACGCGGCGAGCAGCGTGGTCCGCACGCCGAGCCGGTTCGTCATCCGCTCGCCGAGCTGCGTGCCGGTGGCGATCGCGGCCGAGGGCACCAGGAACAGCAGCCCGGTCTGCAGCGCGCTCAGCCCGTGCACGGTCTGCAGCAACACGGTCAGGAAGTACGGCAGCGTACCGAAGGTCGCCATGAACAGGAACGTCACCGCGACCGCCACCACCAGGCTGCGGTTCTTCAGCAACCGCAACGGCAGCAGCGGATCACGACCGCGGGCTTCGAGCCGGACGAACACCGCCAGCAGCAGCACCGCGACCGCCCCGGCCACCACGATCACCGGTGCGGCCCAGCCCACCTCCGGGCCCTGCACCAGCGCGAACACCAGCAGCGTGGCACCGGCCGTCGCCGACATCGCGCCGGGCAGGTCGAAGCGGCGCCCGGCCCGCGAGGCCGGTGCGTCGCGCGGGATGACCGCCAGCGCGGCGAGCGCCACCGCGCCCGCCAGCGGCACGTTGACCAGGAACACCGCTGGCCAGCCGAACGCCTCGGTGAGCACGCCGCCGAGCAGGGCGCCGATGGTCAGCCCGCTGGCCCCCGCGCCACCCCACACGGCCAGCGCGCGGTTGCGCCGCGGTCCCTCCTCGAACAGCGTGGTGATCAGCGACAACGTCGACGGCAGCAGCAGCGCGCCGCCGATCCCCTGCACCGCCCTGGCCAGCACGATCAGCTCCGGACTCGTCGCGAGCCCGCCGGCCAGCGAGGACACCGCGTACAACGCCAGCGCGGTGACGAAGACGCGGCGGCGGCCGAGCAGATCGGCCGCGCGGCCGCCGAGCAGCAGGAAGCCCCCGGCGAAGACCACGTAGGCGCTGACCACCCACTGCTGCGTCTGCCCCGGGAAGCCGAGGTCCGCGCCGATTTCCGGCAGCGCCACGAAGACGATGTTCAGGTCGAGCGAAAAGATCAGCTGCGCCAGTGCGAGCAGCGCCAGGCTCCAGCCGAGGCCGGCGCGTTCCCCAGATTCGATAGTACGCATAAACACGTACTGTACGTCTGTACGTCAACAGTCGTATCAAGGAGTAGGATGGCGGCGTGTTCTCCCAGCACCCCGAACGCGAGCAGATCCGGCTTGATCAGGTACTGGCCACCTTGGGCAACCCGATCCGGCTGCAGATCGTGCGCGTGCTCGCCGACGGCTCGGAGCGCAGCTGCGGCAAGATCATCGACGGCATGTCGAAGTCGACGCTGACCCGGCACTGGCGGGTGCTGCGCGACAGCGGGGTGATCTGGCAGCGGCCCTACGGCCGCGAGAACCTGCTTTCGCTGCGAAGAGAGGACCTCGACGCCCGGTTCCCCGGCCTGCTCGACGCCGTGCTCAACGCCGAGACCTGATGATCACCGTCCCCGCGCGGTTGCTGGCCTTCGGAGCCTGGCGACACGCGGGCGCGGACGGGCTCCACTGGGTGGAAGGACTGCCGGGCACCTTCGAGCGCCTGTGCGCGCGGTGGTCGCTCACGCCGGACGGTGAGGCCAGTCACGGCTACCACGCCATGGTGCTGCCGGTGCGCCGCGACGGCGAGCCCTTGGCGCTCAAGGTTTCCTGGCCGGACGAGGACATCGAGAGCGAAGCCCGCACACTGTCCATCTGGGACGGACAGGACGCGGTCCGCCTGCACGACAGCGAACCCGCGTCGCACGCGCTCCTGCTCGAACGCGCCGACGACACCTGGTCCGCGCACTCGGCCGAGCTGGAGCACGCGGTTCCCTTGCTGGGTGGGCTGTTGCGCCGGATGGCCGTGCCGCCCCCGGACGGTCTGCGCCGGATTTCCGCGGTGGCCGCGAACATCCGCGACACGCTCACCGAACGCTGGCAAGCCGCCGGGCAGCCGTTCCCCCGCTCACTGGCCGACCGCGTCCGGCACCTGGCGGGTGAACTGAGCGAACTGCCCGATCCGTACCTGGTCAACCGGGAACTGGCTTACGGCAAGGTACTCGGGGCCACCAGGGAACCTTGGCTGGTGATCAGCCCGCGCGCGGTGGCCGGTCCGCTCGAGTTCCAGGTGGCGCCGCTGCTGTGGACCCGGCTCGACGAGATCAGCGGGCGCACCGCGGTCCTGCGGCACTTCCGCCGGCTGGCGGTCGCCGCCGACCTCGACCGCGACCTGGCCCGCTCGTGGACCGTCGTCCGCTCCGCCGACCACCTCCTGCGTGGCCTGGCCGCGGGCTTCACCAACGAACCCGTCCGCTGCCGCCTCCTCCTCGACACCTTCTCCGGCACCCATTAGCCCCGAATGTGGAACTCAGCTGCCTGAGTGTGTGGTTCGGCTGCCTGAGTGTGTGGTTCGGCTTCCTGGGTGTGTGGTTCGGCTGCCTGGGTGTGGGACTCGCCCGGGGAGCAGCACCGGGCGAGTCCCACGTTCAGGAGGCCGAACCCCACGCTCGTGCAGCCGAACCCCACGCTCGGGTAGGCGAACCACACATTCGTGACATTCTCTAGCCCTTCACCGAGCCTGTCAGCCCGCCGACGATCCGGCGTTCCGCGAGCATGAAGAAGCCCAGTGCGGGCACCATCGACAACGCGGTGAACGCCAGTACCCGCGCGGTGTCCTGCGAGTACTGCGACTGGAAGGTCGCCACCCCCAGGGGCAGGGTGAAGTTGCCGGAGTCGTTGAACACCAGCAACGGCAGCAGGTAGGCGTTCCAGCTCGTGACGAACGCCAGCACCGCCACCGTGGTCAGCGCGGGGGCCGACAACGGCAGCATGATCCGCCAGAAGAACCCGATCCGTGTGGCACCGTCGAGCACGGCGGCGTCTTCGATCTCCGACGGGATCGCCCGCATGAACGGCCGCAGGATCACGATGGTCACCGGCAGCGAGAAAGCCGCCTCCGGCAACGCCACGCCCAGTGGGTTCTCCAGCATCTCCAACTGCCGCAACAACAAGTACAGCGGCAGCGTGGCGACACCGATCGGGAACAGCAACCCGATGGTGAACAGCGTGTACCACGCCTCCCGCCCGCGGAAGTTGTACCGCGACAAGGCGAACGCCGCCATCGAGCCCAGCGCCACCGCGAGCGTGGTGGCGACCACCGCGATCAGGAGGCTGTTGCCGAGGAAGGTCCAGAACTCCGGCGAGGTCAGGATGGCCTGGTAGTTGTCGAGGACCCACGGGCTGGGCAGGCCCGCCGGGTCGCTGTTGATCTGCTGCGTGGTGCGGAACCCGCCGAGGATCACGAAGATCAGCGGGACCACGGTGATCCCGATGACCAGGATGGCCACCAGGTACGCGATCGACTGCCGTTTCATCAGCCCACCGCCCCCTGGGTGTCGCGCCGCAACGCGAATCGCTGGTACAGCAGGGCGAAGGTGAAGCAGATGATGAACAGGATCACCGCTACCGCGCTGCCGAACCCGAACTCGTACCGCTTGAACCCGTGGTCGATCAGGTAGGTCGCCATCGTGGTGGAGGCGTTGGCCGGCCCGCCCAGCGTCATGATCCACACCAGGTCGAACAACTGCAGCGAGCCGATCACCGACAGGAAGATCCAGATCCGCATGGTCGGCCCGAGCAGCGGCAGGACCACGTGCCGCGTGGTCTGCCAGGCCGACGCGCCGTCCAGCGCGGCGGCCTCGCGCACCTCCGCCGGGATGCCCTGCAACCCGGCCAGCAGCAGGATGATGCCGAACCCGATGTACTTCCAGGTGATCACCACGAACAGGGTGAACAGCACCAGGTCCGGGTCGGCCAGCCACTGCCGCACCAGCCCGCCCAGCCCGGCGGCGCCGAGCACCTGGTCGGCGAACCCGCCCGGCTGCAGGATCAGCAGCCAGATCACCGCGGTGATCGCCTCGGAGAGCACGTACGGCGCGAAGACGATCACCCGCAGGAACGCCCGGCCGCGCAGCTTCCGGTTGAGCAGCAGCGCCAGCGCGATGCTCAGGGGAAGCTGCACGACCAGCGACAGCACGGCGATGAGCACGTTGTGCCACACCGCGTTCTGGAACACCGAGCCGGTCAGCGCGTCGAGGTAGTTCTGGAACCCGGTGAACTCGCCGAGCGAGCCGAAGCCCGTCCAGTTGTAGAGGCTGTAGTACACCGCCAGCCCCATCGGCACCAGGACGAACCCGATGAACAGCAGCAGGGCCGGACCCAGGAACAGGCTCAGTTCGAGCTTGCGGCGGAGCCCGGACGGAACAGCACTCACTTGTTGCCCGCCGCGGCCTGGTTCACGGCCTCCACGATCGTCTCCGGCGTGCCCTGCCCGGCGAAGAAGTTCGCGATCGCGTCGTTGAGGGCCTGGCCCACCGCGGTCGGCAGCGCGATGTCGAAGTAGGTCTGCCGGAACGGGGCCCGCTGGGTGTGGTCGAACACCGTCTTGAGCGACTCGCTGGTCAGCGCCGGGGCCGCGGCCGGGTTCACCGGCAGGCCGGCGCCCACGGCGGCGAGTTTCTCCTGCACGGGCGTGCTGACCAGGTACTCGAGGAACTTCGCGCAGGCCGCGGCCGTGCGGTTGGTGCACGAGAAGCCGTCGCCACCGGCGAGCACCGCGCCCGGCGCACCGGCACCACCGGTGACCGCGGGGAACGGGAACCAACCGAGCTTCGAGTTCAGGTCCTTGTCCGCGGTGAGCGAGGCCATCGTGTCCGGGGTCCAGTCGCCCTGCAGTTCCATCGCGGCCTGGCCGTTGGCCACCATGCCCGCCGAACTGCCCGCGCCCTGCTGGGCCGGGGTGCCGACGAAACCGGTCTGGAACGGCTGGGTGTCGAGGAAGGCCTTGAGGTCCTGACCGGCGCGGACCCAGCACTGGTCCTCCATCCGCACGGTTTCCACGGCCTTCTTCAGCTGCTCCGGGGAGCAGTGCCGTGCGGCGAGGTAACCCCAGTAGAAGGCGTCCGGCCAGCGGTCCTTGCCGCCGACCGCGATCGGCGCGACCCCGGCGGCCTTGAGCTTGGTCACCGCGGCGTTCAACTCGTCCATCGTGGCCGGTGGGGCGGTGATCCCGGCGTTGGTGAAGATGTCCTTGCGGTACCAGAAGCCGACCGTGTGCGCGGCGTAGGGCACGCCGTACTGCTTGCCGTCCGACTTCCAGTCCTCGGCGACCGGGCCGAGCGTGCCGATCCACGGCTTGGTCTGCTCGGTGATGTCGGCGACCTTGCCCGAGGGCAACTGCCCGGCGCCCTGGCCACCGCCCCACTGCTGGTAGATGTCCGGCGGGCTGTCCGACTGCAGCGCGAGCGGGATCTTGGTCTGGAACTGCTCGTTCTGCACCGGTTCGATCTTGAAGCTGACCCCGGGGTTCGCGGCCTGGTAATCGGCGGCGATCTGCTCCCACACCGCTTTTCGCGTGTCGGTGGTGCTGTTGTGCCACCAGGTGAAGGTGACGGGTCCGTCCGCGTTCTCGCTCCCGCTGTCCCCGCCGGGACTACAGGCGGTGAGCGAAACCGCGG
Organism: Amycolatopsis magusensis; assembly: GCF_017875555.1. Taxonomy (GTDB): domain Bacteria; phylum Actinomycetota; class Actinomycetes; order Mycobacteriales; family Pseudonocardiaceae; genus Amycolatopsis; species Amycolatopsis magusensis. Next base: position 7,027,836 of record NZ_JAGGMS010000001.1, read on the forward strand.
TGACCGCGGTGAGGAGAAAAGCGCAAACGTTCCGGATTCGGCGCATGATGGTCCACTCCTGACGACTTCGGCCGAGCTGGACCGGGCTTGGCAAGCCCAGGTTGGCTAGAGAGTTTGCGCCCTGGTCGAGCCCGTGTCAATCGTTGTCGATAACGTTTTACAGAGCTAGCATGAGCCGGTGCAGCCAAGCTCCCGTGTGACCATCAGGGACGTCGCCGAACGCGCCGGCGTCTCCGTGGCGACCGTGTCCAAAGTGCTCAACCAGCGTTACGGCGTCGCCGCCACCACCTCCGCGCGCGTGCGCTCGGTGATCGAGGAACTGGGGTACGAGGCCAGCCTCGTCGCCCAGAGCCTGCGCAACCACCGGACCAACGTCATCGGCATCCTGGTGGCCGACCTCGAACCGTTCAGCACCGAACTGCTCAAGGGCGCGGCCGACGCGATCCGCGGTTCCGGCTTCGAACTCGTCGTCTACTCGGCGGGCGGGCGCACCGACGACCAGGCGGGCTGGGAGCGGCGGTACCTGTCGCGGTTGAGCGGCACCCTGGTCGACGGCGCCCTGCTGGTCACCCCGGCCGCCTCGCTCGAACCCCGCGAAGGCACGCCGGTGGTCGCGGTGGATCCGCACACCGGTTCGGCCGAGCTGCCGACCATCGATTCGGACA